>NZ_CP047652.1:195000-541666 GCF_009906835.1 Aristophania vespae | reverse complement strand
AACGCCAATCGCGCCAGGATCCTTACCACCGTGACCAGGATCTAGCATGATAACAGGTTTGGGCGGAGGGGCATTGCGGTGTACAGCCGGCGCATGAAGTATTTTTTTTGCTTTTACAGGGTGGGCAACATGATGAGATTTTACGACCTTACGGTGCTTTATTCGACGCGCCTTTCGTACGCGTGCCCACAATGTTTGGGGTAGAAATAACCCCCCTGTTAAAAAGCTGACTAAAAAGCGCCTCGTCAGCATAAATCTTCTCTCCTCACCAAGCCCAAAATCTAAAGACGATTCCTTTAATAGTAAGATGATAATAGGCGATAGTTAGCCTTTCAAACGACTAAACGATTAGTAAGAATAAGAGTTTTAGTTTGCTCGCTTGCTATTGCTCTGCTTTTAGGCCATTTTCGTGTTAAGAAGGTTTGGTCTATGCAGATGATCCTTAAAGCCCCGGACAAAATTGCGCTCCGATGTGGCTAAGAACCCTGCATCACTGACCTTAAAAGGTAGCATATTGGATCTGAAAGGATAGAGGCTGATTATTTAATAGTCTCTTCATTCACTATGATTCGATACGTTCCAGAATGCTTAATATAATTTGGGTATGTTAAAATAACATATTCAGATTTCGTTTTCTCCGGCGCTTTTAAGGCCGGACCGTTTATTGCAGGGGTCGATATTGTTTGGAGCGTATATAAACAGAGGCATCAGTACAATTTTTGCCCGTTTAACGCCTGAGATCTGCCCTTTTCTCCTCTTTGATTACAAGCGCTCATTTATAATTGCTTTTAAAAAGCATGGCGCCCCGGAGTTTAGTCTTTCATGACAAAGCATATGCTCATTGACGCCACTCACGCTGAAGAAACACGTGTTGTGGTCATGAACGGCAGACGCATTGATGATTACGATGTTGAGACCTCAGCTCGTCGACAGCTGAAAGGCAATATCTATCTTGCCAAAGTCATCCGCGTTGAGCCCAGCCTTCAGGCTGCTTTCGTTGATTATGGTGGAAACCGACACGGCTTTTTAGCTTTTAGCGAAATTCACCCAGATTTTTTTCAAATACCTGTAGCCGATCGTGAAAAACTTCTTGCCTTACAAGATGAAGAAACCCGCTATGATCGTCGCTCTCATTCATCCTATGATGAGTCTGAGAAAAAATCCTATTTAGAGCCAGATGATTTTGCTGATGATCACAATTTGGAGTCACCTGACTCTGATGATGGTGATGACCAGGATTACTCTCCTGAAATGGTCAGTGGCGAGCATGACACGGGCGATGAGCATCTTGCTGCCCGCAGAACAGACCGGTTTTTAAAAAATTACCGCATTCAGGAAGTTATAAGACGCCGCCAGATTCTTTTGGTACAGGTCGTTAAAGAAGAACGTGGCAATAAAGGTGCTGCTTTGACGACCTATATCTCTCTGGCGGGACGTTATTGTGTGTTAATGCCAAACGCCTTACGGGGCGGTGGGGTTTCTCGTAAAATCACCTCTGAAACTGACCGTAAGCGTTTAAAAGACATTGTTAGCCAGCTTGGTCTCCCCCGTTCTATGGCCATGATTATTCGTACGGCTGGGGCTGGTCGTCCAGAACAAGAAATTATCAGAGACTGCGATTATCTTCTGCAACTATGGGATGATATACGCAACCATGTTCTTGCTTCCATGGCACCAGTTTTGGTCTATGAAGAAGCAAGCCTGATCAAAAGAGCCATAAGAGATCTTTTCTCACGTGATATTGAAGATATCTATATTGATGGCGAAACAGCCTGGAAAAGTGCTCGCGAATTTGCGCGCTTACTTATGCCCCATAGCGCACGCAAAATTAAGCTTTGGCAAAATAGAGGTCAGACACTTTTTTCATATTACAATGTCGAAGCCGCTCTCGATGCAATGTATTCACCAACAGTGCGCTTAGAATCAGGCGGTTATCTCGTTATTAATCAGACTGAAGCTTTGGTTTCTATCGATGTTAACTCTGGGAAATCCACCTCTCAGCGCGATATTGAAGAAACAGCTATCCGTACAAATCTTGAAGCTGCTGAAGAAATTGCCCGTCAGTTAAGATTGCGTGATTTAGCCGGCCTGATTGTGATCGATTTTATCGATATGGAAAGCCGTCGTCACAATATCCAGGTAGAGCGCCGCTTAAAGGAAAACCTTAAGCAGGATCGGGCTCGTATCCAAATTGGCCGCATCTCACATTTCGGCTTGCTGGAAATGTCACGCCAACGTTTACATCCTTCATTAGCTGAAACAATGCTTACGCCTTGTCCACATTGTCATGGCACTGGCTCTGTTAGAGGGACGGAAAATATTGCCCTGCATGTTTTGCGCTCTATTGAAGATGAAGCATCACGTCGTTTAAGTAATGAAATTTGTGTTTTCACACTTCCTGACATTGCCCTTTTCATTCTCAACGCAAAACGTACCAAACTAGCAGAGATTGAAGCACAACATTACGTAAGCATTTTCTTCCGCACGGATGAAAATCTTGGTGAAGAAAATGTGCGTATTGAACATTCAGGACGACGCTACGAAAACAGACCTCAACCTCCCGCACTGCCAGCAGCTTCAGAAAAAGTTCGTACAATTGCTATTGTCGAAGGTGAAGCCCCTGCCGTTATTGAGGCGGGATCAGACGCACAACCTCAAGAAGAGCCGGCTCAAGACCAGACAAGACGCCGTCGTCGCAGAGGAACACGCCGTCACAACCAGCACCGCGAAGTTAACGAACAAACGGTTCTGCCATCTGAAGAGCAGGCTCCTATTGAAGAAGAGCCAGTACGTAATGCAAAAAATATTCCTACTGAGACTGAAGGTCTGGCACCAGGCCGCCGTCGCACGCGTACTCATCGCCTCAATAACCCTCCTCGTAGAGGCACAAAAGAAGCCGCTACTGAGCAGGGTCGCGAGCAAGATTTATCTCGACAGAAACGTTACGAAAAGAAAAACGAGCCCGTTCTTCCTATTTATCAGGGCCCAACACCGGCTGATCCCTTTGGAGGATTTGATATCTTCGAGGTGATTAACCGTCATGACGATCTTGCTTTGGAGGCTGCAAAATCTTCCTCTAAAAGCACTGACCCTGCCTCTGAATCGGTTAAAGAAGAAAAAGCACCTCAAAGCGAGGAAAAAGCGCCACGACGCAGACGCACTCGCTCTACACGTGCTAAAAAAGTTGAAACCACGGAAGTTTCTGCCATAGACACAGAAATAGCTGTTGAAATTCAACCAGCAGCCGAAAAAGAAACAGCTCAACCAATACAAGGTTATTGGCGGAGTAATAAACGCAAAGCAACCCAAAGCACCGAAATTGCAGAAACAGCAAATGAGGTCGACGTAGCGGTTGAAGAGCCAGCTCCTTCTGAAGAGAAGAAAAAGAGCTCCACTACTCGTAAGCGCCGCACAACAACGCGTCGCAAAAAAGCTGAGCCTAAAGATGAGACTGCCAATGGTGACTCACCTGCAGGTGAAAACAGCGCCGCACCTCAGCCTATTAATGTTGATGATGCTAAAATCAGCAAAAGACGTGTAGGTTGGTGGAAACGCTAAAATACAAAATGGCCGGATTTAATATCCGGCCATTTATATAAAAACTATTTTACTAAAAAATCTAACGACAGACTGTTGGATTTCCACTTTCAGAAATATAAGTACCCGTTAAAGGTTGAAAACAGGCATTAAGAGCGCAATTATTACCGCTCATAAGGCTCTGGCCATAAATTTTTTCACCTGTTTGGGCCTGCTCATGCAAAGCATTGCCACATAATGGTGTTGTCACGGGGGCAGAAGGCAAATTATATTTTGTGCGATTAGTAGACGATATCCCAGAACTAGCAACCATATCGGGAGCAAAACTCTGTTGTGTTACGCGCCGATTTTGCGGTTGTGTATGAGAACAGCCTGCTAAAATACTGGCTAGGCAGAGTGACCATAAAATATGTTTCGGCGATAGTCTCATAACCCTAACTCTCCTTGACCAGGTTTTTTTAGAGATTTTTTAGCTGATGATTTAAATGTTTTTTGAGCACGGCTTAATGTCTTACCCGTTGCTCCTGTTTCTAAATCATCAATAAAGGGATCAAGCTGCGCGTGTCGCTTACCATCAGCAAAATTAAGAGAAACAACTGCTCTTTTTTCTAACGCGGCAGAATTTGTAATAGCTCGCCCCTGATGATCCTGAACAAGAACATAACCTCTCTCCAAGATCGCTTTAGGTGATACAGCAGCAAGATGGCCCTCAATACCTTTTAACCGCGTGTGGTAAAGGCCTAAAAGCGAGCGCAGCATATCCACCCTTAAAGGTGCACGTAAAAGCTTGATCTGCTGTGCCTGAATGAAATCTTTCCATCTGAGATTTAACCCCTCTACCCCATTTTGCAAAGCAGATGTTTTATTTTCGATAAAGCGTTCTGGCTGAGGGAGATAATAAGCTTTATGGTCTAACAAGGCGCGAGATTTTGTAACACATCTTGGCAAAGCCAAATCAAGCCTATGACTTCGATCATCAAGGCGCATTCTTGCTGTATCAAGTAAAGCAGGCAAATCAGGTAAAGCCGCAACATTTTGCTGCAATGCCATCTGAAAGCGCTGTTTTATAGACGCAAATCCACCAGCCAAACGCGCTGCACGATGGGCTAAATCTGCAACTAGTTCAGAACGCAGAGGCATAGCCATTTCTGCCGCAGCCGTTGGGGTTGGTGCACGTCTATCCGAAACATAATCTATTAATGTCGTATCAGTTTCATGCCCTACAGCCGAAATTAACGGTAAAGGACAGGAAGCCGCAGCCCTGACAACCTGCTCATCATTAAAAGCCATAAGATCTTCTAACGAGCCACCTCCCCGCGCCACAATAACAACATCAGGTGGGATAGGACTACGTGCTATAGACTCAATGGCTGTCTTAATCTGAAGGACCGCTCCCTCACCCTGAACAGCAACAGGCCATAAAATAATTTCGCAAGGGAAACGTCTTGATAATGTTGTGCAAATATCATGCAGTACGGCCCCGGATCGAGAGGTAATGACCCCGATACGACGAGGCAAAAACGGCAAGGCCTTTTTACGATTCTGATCAAATAAACCTTCTTCTTGCAAACGTCTTTTTAATTGTTCAATCCGTGCAAGAAGAGCGCCTTCTCCAGCAAATTCTAATTTATCTATAATGAGCTGATAACTGGACCGCTCCCCATAAGAAGAAATGCGTCCAGTCGCGATAACCTCCGTACCATTTTCCGGTTTTAAACCGAGACGTGATACAGAGCCACGCCATATCACCCCGGAAATTTTCGCATTTTCATCTTTAAGAGATAAATAAATATGCCCAGAGGGATAACGCTTTAGTTCGGTAATTTCACCTCTCACCCGGACACGGCCAAAAGCACCTTCTAAGGTGCGTTTAATAGCGCCCGAAATATCAGAGACTGAATATTGGGGAATATTTGAAAGGGGTAGAGCAGAATCTTCTGCATTGCGCGTGAACAGGCTTTCCATCATGGGGCTAGTCTATGCTAAACATTCTGGGAAACGAAGCCTGAAATTGTCATAAAGGATAGTCTTATGCGTGTTCTTCTTGTTGGTTCTGGTGGGAGGGAGCATGCTTTAGCTGAGGCTATTGCCCGATCAGCAGATATTAGCACTCTTTATGCTGCCCCTGGAAACCCGGGAATAAGCAAAATTGCACATTGTGTTTCTATTGCAGCCGATGATATTGAGGGCTTGGTAAATTTTGCTAAAGCAGAGAAAATTGACCTCGTCGTTCCCGGTCCCGAAATATCACTTGTTGCCGGTTTAGCTGATGCCTGCGAAAAAGCCGACATAGCCTGTGCTGGCCCCTCTAAAGCTGCGGCACAACTTGAAGGAAGCAAAGCTTTTACTAAGGAAATAGCTGATGCGGCCTCTATTCCAACTGCACGGTGGCAGCGTTTTGAAAATAATAAAGAAGACGCTATAGCCTATATACGTCAGCAAGGTGCTCCAATCGTCATTAAGGCTGATGGCTTGGCCGCGGGTAAGGGCGTTATTGTCGCTCAGACAGTCGAAGAAGCAGAAAAAGCCGTCGAAACACTCGGCCTTCCTCTTGTTATCGAAGAATGTCTTTTTGGCAAAGAAGTCTCCCTTTTTGCTTTCTGCTCTGGCAAAGAGGCCGTTTTGATTGGAGCAGCGCGTGATCATAAACGTGTTGGGAATGGTGATACTGGTCCCAATACAGGCGGTATGGGAGCGATTTGTCCCCCACCTGATTTTGACCGCTCAGCCCAGGAAAATGCACTTGATCTGACTGTGCGCCCTATGCTTGCTGAAATGGTCAAACGAGGAACACCATTTAAAGGCGTAATTTTTGCCGGCCTTATGCTCACAGATGAAGGGCCTAAGCTTATAGAATATAATGTCCGCTTTGGTGATCCAGAGGCTCAGGCTCTTTTAATCCGCCTGGAAAGTGATTTACTGCCCGTTCTTAAATCTTTGGCCAAAGGTGAGCTGGCAGGATCTGAGGTTACATTCTCGAATGATCCTTCTATCTCTCTGGTTTTAGCCGCAGAAGGATATCCAGACTCTCCTAAAAAGGGTGGCGTTATCACAGGAATAGACCACGCCGCTGCACAGCCTGGGGTCAGTGTTTTTCATGCAGGTACAGCCATTAAAGATGGCCAGCTTATTGCCTCAGGAGGGCGTGTTCTTACGATTTGCGCTACAGCTTCAACCCCTGAAAAAGCACGCAGCCGCGTTTACGAAGCTGCTGCCGCTATTCAATGGGAAGATAAAATGCTTAGGAGCGATATCGGATTATAATCCGCTTTTAAAACACACAATATAAAGACAGCATCTTTAGAAGGGAGAAAATGCTCAAAGAGCGATTTCTCCCTTTTCTCTAGGCTTGGAATTTTAAATTTAAGATCTCAGCAACTTAGGTAAATCTGAAAATTTATTGATCTGAAAATTCGGTCTTAAAGCCAGACATGCCTCTGTAACGCCATGGCCATAGGCCGCCCAGCATGAAGCAATATTGATTTCTTGAGCAAATTTTAGATCTGCCAATGTATCACCAACTATAAGCATATCTGAAAGAGGAACATGCGGAAATAGCGGCTCTAGGCGTTGTGTATAAACGGTTGGATCAGGCTTACGAGGTTTATCTTCCTCTGCCCCTATAACAACATCAAAAAAAGATGTGATGCCAAAATGCTCAAGACCTTTTTTTAAAGTTTGAGCATGTTTGTTACTGATTACAACAAGCTGATGATTTTGCTTTTTCAACTCTTCTAACGTGCTAACGACATTGTCAAAAAGAACTGTATCTTCCAAATCAGCTTTGACATAATATTTTCTATAAAGACGGGCAAATTCATCGGCTTCTTCTGCTGTACCACCGGGAACAGAAAGACGAAAAAATTCCCGAAGAGTACCCCCCTGGCCAATATGAGTTTCCAAAATATTAGCAGCTGGCGGCTTATGTCCGATTTCTTTAATGGCCTGTGTTATGCTTTTTAAAATTGCTGGTCGCGTTTCGGCAAGTGTACCATCATAATCGATTAGTAAAAACGGGTAATGCGGCATTCCACCTTCTTTCAGTTGTGAACAACGTAGGTTGTGAGACGTTTATGAAGTTCTTCCTCCGATAAGGATGAAGGAATGGAAGCAACATAGCGACTTTGAGGATTCATTAACACAAAATGAGGTGCAGGCGCATAATAACCGCCTTGCTCCATCGTTAAAGGAGCATGATAAAGCGCCGTCATGGCCCTGATCATGTTTTCAGTGGCATAAAATGGCCAAATATTTGGGGCAACAGCCTGAACGTAATCTTCCAAATCATCTGTGTCAGGTGCTGTATAATCAAGTGAAACGACTAAAGGCACAATAAGATGACGTTCTTTTTTGAGAGTCTCTAAAGTTGTAGCGAGTTTCTTTAAAGTAGGCTGACATAAATCTTTAGGACAACGTGGATCAACAAACCAGACAAGCAGCCATTTTCCGTAAAAATCGCCCTCTGTTGCGGTGCTACCCGCCATGGAAACAACCCTGAAGCTCCCTCCAACAGGGTTTCCATTAGACTGAACCAAATGTTTTTGCCCTACCGAGGATGCCAGACGAAAGGCACCAAACCCTAATAACGCAGCAACAACAACTAAAGCACTAATGATGAGTGTAATACGCTTAATTATTTTATTAGAGTCGCTCATAATTTTATTTTCATCCTTTTTAATGAGCTTCTGCCCAATTAGGGCCTATGCCTGTTTCTACAGCCAAGGCAACATCAAGTTGAACAACACTCTCCATTTCTTTTTGAACAAGTTTTGCAAATTCTTGAGCATTTTCCTGTTTGACTTCAAACAGCAACTCATCATGAACTTGTAGCACCATTTGCGCTGGCAAATGTTTTTCAGAAATGAGCCTATCAACACGAATCATAGCACGCTTGATAATGTCAGCTGCCCCACCCTGTAATGGGGCATTAATCGCCTGACGCTCTGCATAGGCACGTTTTGCCGCATTACGTTCCTTAATCCCTGGAACATAGCAACGCCTCCCGAAAGGTGACGTAACAAAGCCATTTTCACGCGCTTCTTCTTTTACTCTTTCCATATAAGCGCGAATACCGGGATAACGCTTGAAATAAGTATCTATATAGCTTTTAGCCTCTCCAGGTGAGATCTGTAACTGTCTGGCAAGGCCAAAGGCTGAAATGCCATAAATAATACCAAAATTAATCGCTTTGGCCCGCCGCCGCGTTACAGAGTCCATCGATTCAAGCGGTACACCAAATACCTCAGAGGCTGTACGAGCGTGAATATCCTGCCCTAGCTGGAATGCTTCAATCAAAGGTTCGATTTTAGCAACATGAGCTAATAAACGCAGTTCGATCTGGCTATAATCTGCAGAAACCAGCACATGACCTGGTGAGGCAATAAAGGCCTTGCGGATACGGCCTCCTTCCTCTGTCCGAATAGGAATATTCTGTAAGTTTGGCTCGTTAGAAGAAAGACGCCCTGTGGTCGTAATTGCCATTTGAAACGTTGTATGAACACGCTGCGTTTGCGGATCCATTAATTTTACAAGAGCATCTGCATAGGTCGATTTGAGTTTGGCCAATTGCCGCCATGCAAGAATTTTTGCAGGAATTTCATGCCCCTGCTCAGCAAGCGCTTCTAAGGCAGAGGAATCTGTACCCCAACTACCATTTTTTGTTCTTTTACCGCCCGCAAGTTGCATTTCATCAAAAAGGATTTCACCTAATTGTTTAGGCGAACCTACATTAAATTCACGCCCGGCCAGTTGATGAAGCTCCTGCTCCATCTGCGCCATCCGCCTACTAAACTCTGCGGACATATCCCGCAGATCCTGGGCATCAACCCTGACACCCTCAGTCTCCATTCTTGTAAGCACATTAATGAGGGGCCGCTCAGTCATTTCATATAAAGCCACAGCTTTATATGCCAATAATGACGGACGAAGAAC
The DNA here is from genome assembly GCF_009906835.1 of Aristophania vespae. Taxonomy (NCBI): domain Bacteria; kingdom Pseudomonadati; phylum Pseudomonadota; class Alphaproteobacteria; order Acetobacterales; family Acetobacteraceae; genus Aristophania; species Aristophania vespae. Next base: position 532,198 of record NZ_CP047652.1, on the reverse strand, counting down.
TTCCCATAATCTGAAAGTGACGTCGGCATCTTCGGCGGCATAGGCTGTTGCGCGATCAATAGGCACTTGTGCAAAAGGAATACGCTGACGGCCCTTGCCCGTAACATCATCATAAGCAATAGGGCTATGATCAAGATGAAGGCGTGATAGCTCATCCATCCCCTGACCATGCTCACCAGCTGACTGCACATAAGAAAGGAGCATTGTGTCATCTATAGGCGAGATTTGCGTCAGACCTACATTATTAAAGACTGTCAGGTCATATTTGGCGTTCTGAAAAAGCTTTAATACCGTGTCATCAGCCATGAGGGGCGTTAATGTCTTGATAACATCTTCCACCTCTAATTGCTGACCTGCTGGGGCTTCCAACGTTCCTTCATGGCGTAAAGGAATGTAACATGCTTTCCCGGCTTCTATAGCCAGAGATACACCCACTAACTGCGCTGCACGTGCGTTGAGGCTATCTGTTTCTGTATCAACAGCAACCACCCCCTTTTCCTGTGCTGCCTTCACCCAATTTTTGAGAGCATCAAGCGTTGTAACAGTCTCATAAGGTCCAAAAGCAGCAGCTTCTTTGCCAGCTTCTTTTTGAAAAGGTGCCTTAGCTGCCGAATGTAATGAAGAAACCGCAGATGCCCCATTCTTTAAGCCCAGACGCTGCAAAATAGAACCAAAACCCATTTTCTCTAGCCATGGGCGCAAGGTCTCAGAATTGGGCTCCTGATAACGCATCTCATCGAGATTATAAGGCACCGGCACATCATCAGCTAATAAGACCAGCTTACGTGAAATACGGGCAGCCTCAGCATGATCTATAAGATTTTGCCGCCTTTTAGACTGTTTCATTGAAGGCGCAGCCTCTAATACAGCCTCTAAATTTCCATATTCCGAAATAAGCTGCGCCGCCCCTTTGGGGCCTATACCAGGAACCCCCGGTACATTATCGGTCGGATCGCCCATTAAGGCTTGCACTTCAACCACCTGGGAAGGATGGACGCCAAATTTGGCTTCTACCTCTGCTTCACGGATCGGTTTTTGCTTAATCGGGTCCATCAGCTCAACGCCAGGGCGCACAAGCTGCATTAAATCCTTATCAGAAGAAATAATAGTACAGTGCTTGCCCTCTGCAACAGCATGACGGGCATAAGTTGCTAAAAGATCATCAGCTTCCCATCCAGGCAACTCAATAGCTAAAATATTAAAAGCTTCTGTCGCCTCTCGAATAAGAGAAAATTGCGGCACGAGATCTTCTGGCGGAGGGGACGATGTGCTTTGTAATCGGGATAGATTTCATTTCGAAATGTTTGGCGAGATGCATCAAAAATAACGGCAACTGAATGGCCTTTATGCTCTTTCAGCAAACGCGACAGCATATTGGTAAAACCATAAACAGCATTAACAGGCGTGCCGTCAGGACTGCTCATAGGAGGCAAAGCATGGAAAGCTCTGAATATAAAGCCAGATCCATCTACCAAGACGACATGATCTTTTTCTGACGTCATATTCATTCTCCTGCTCGCCCTTAAGATAATATCAGATATAAACTATTGCCTATGATAAGCGCATTCTCCCCCAACTCAAAACGACTCTTTATCGTTCTGACACTCTTTTTTATGTGCCTTGCAGGCTGCACTACCCCACCAACCCCCTCTCATTTGCCACATAATGCTCAGGAAAGCGCTCTTATCAAGCCCGATCTTACTCTCAAAATGAGCGACGGCGCTTTAATTCCCATGCGTTTTTACCTCCCTCCCCCAGGGCAGAAAATACGTATTTATATTTTAGCTCTTCATGGCTTTAACGATAGCCGCGATGGTTGGGAGTTTTTGGCGCCAGCCCTAACACAAAAAAATATTGCTCTTATTGCACCTGATATTAGAGGGTTTGGCGGAACCCAGCCTTCTATCAGATGGTCTTCAGCCAAACGCTTGACCCAAGATGTAAGGGAAGAGACTGAATGGCTCCATAACCATTACCCTACAATCCCTCTTTATCTTATGGGAGAAAGTATGGGAGGTGCTTTGGCCCTATTAAGCGCCCAACATAATCCATATCTTTCAGGAACAATTCTTCTCGCTCCCGCTATTATGGAGCTCAATCCAATTTTAGATATGGCCTTAACCTTATGGGATGGCATTACCCCCGATCTACTCATGACTGAATCTGATGTCCCGGGACATCATATTGCGACAGATAATTACCCTGCCCTACGTCGTTTATATTTCGACCCTCTCACGCGCCATGACACAACCATTCATGCACTTTATGGTCTGACAAAGCTTATGGCAAAAGCAACCAGCCAAACCTCAAAAGCTCCAATGCCACTTTTGGTCATATTTGGGTCACGTGATCAATTCGTCCCTCGCCACGCTTACGTTACTCTTTTGCAAAATTTGCCGAAAAATGCACGCATCGACGAGCTTGATTACAGCTATCATCTTTTAAGCAGAGACAAAAATGGGGTGAGCCAAGACATAATTTCCTGGCTATTCACCCCACAAAAATTCTTGCCTTCTGGAGGAGACTTTGCAGCCGCCTCCTGGCAAAATATACCTTAATATTTAAGAAAGAGCTTTACTTAGCCCTTCTAACAAGCGTGCAATCGCTTCTGCCCCTGGGTCAGGGATAGAACGTAATTGCTCTTCTGGTACGTAAGCTGCACGACCAGCTCTTGCTTTCATTAATTTAGTCCGCTCAGCACCGGCACGTGCGGCTTGAGCAGCGTCTTCAAGCTTGCCAGTTTGTTTAAGCGCCTCTAAGGCAGGAACCAGGGCATCAATCATGGTGCGGTCTCCCAAAGAAGCCCCGCCATAATGCTGCATAAGCTTCACACCCTGCAACAGACCCTCTTTCCAATCTTCATTCTGCCCAGCTGCTGAAAATAAAATCGACAGCAACACACCGCTTGAACCACCGGAGTAACGCGCCAGAAGGTTACTAATTGTCTCACATAATTCTTTTGGCGAATTTAAAGGCAGCTTATCTAAAGCCCTAAAAATCTGACGACCAGATTCAGCAAAAGTAGAGCCTGCATCCCCATCGCCGATTTTTTCATCCAGAGCATTGAGGGGCTGCTCATTTTCATCAAGAATACGTGCCCCCTCTTTTATCAAACGCTCCAAATACTCATTGTGAGAAGAAGCATGCTTGAAAGTCTCTGGAAGTTTGGGCGCCTTTAAGGTGGGAATTTCACTCTGGAATGGCACCATTACAGGCCATGCAGGAGGAGCAACCTTCGCTTGCAAAGCTTCTACAAACTCTGCCTTAGCTGGCATAATTGTAAGTGAAAAACCGACCATATCCAGCGCTGTCATTAAAGGCGCCGGGCCAATAACCCATTTAACACGTGAGCAAAAAGGATTGCGCGCTACAGAATCCATAATTGCCTGAGATTCAATAACTGGGACAGCACCCAACATATTGACCATCAATACAAGCTCTTTATCTTCAAGAGCCGGGGCTAATTTAGCAATAACGCGCTTTGTAAGCTCATCAAGAGGCGCCATAGGAAGACGCTCTGCACCTGGCTCACCGTGAATTCCTAAACCAAGTTCAATCTCATCATCACCAAGGCGACAATGATGGCCAGGCTCAAAAACGTCGCAATCTGTGAGTGCTAATCCAAGAGACTTAACAGAGTCTACAGCCTCTTTGGCTATTTTTGTAACCTCTTCTAAAGAGGCTCCCTGTGCTGCTTTATGGCCAACAATTTTTTGCACCATAACAGTGCCCGCAATAGCGCGGGCTTTTTTCGTCTGACCTAAAGCAATGTCATCATGAATCATGACAACTTCTACTTTATAGCCCATGGCACGTGCCTGTTCAGCCGCAATACCAAAATTCAAACGGTCACCAGTATAGTTTTTGACCAGTACGATACAGCCTGCGTCACCCGTAACAGCTAAAATGGCTGCTAAAATTGCATCTACACTAGGAGAGGCAAAGAGGGCACCGCAGACAGCAGCTGTCAGCATGCCCTCGCCAACAAAACCAGCGTGAGCCGGCTCATGGCCAGACCCCCCACCAGAAATAACGGCAACTCTGCTTTTATCCCAGTCTTTTCTAACAATGACTTGAATGCCATCAGCGCCACTCAATTTTTGCAATTGTGCGCCATAAGATGAGCGAACAAGGCCATTGAGAGCCTCGTTGACAATGGCATTTCGGTGATTGCAGAACCGTTTCATACTGTACCTCACACTTTATAATTATGTGATTTTTGCTGTGATGGAAGATAGGCCTTTTCCGTACTTTTGGCTTATCACGATAATGTGAGGCAAGTGATAAGTTTTTAACAAATTTTCATAAAAAAATTGAAAAAACAGCTTTATTGCTTTTACCGTGTAATAAAATCGGACCTTGGCAGCAAAGCTTAATTTAAGGACTAGCCAAACGAAGTCTAATTCTTTAATAAAGCGGGTACTTACGTAGGACCCGTAGCTCAGCTGGATAGAGCGTTGCCCTCCGAAGGCAAAGGCCGCGCGTTCGAATCGCGCCGGGTCCACCATACTCTCTTAACAACATGAGAAAGCCGCTATTTCTAAAAGTAAGTTTGCTTTTTTAAATTGCCTGACTGTCAGAACTTTGCCTACTACATTTATGGGAAACCATTCCTAATTAACTGAACGGTATATGTAACCCTGCTTCTTTTATTTAAGAATGGCCCCGACACTCATTTCATAACACATTTGCAACAAAAATATTTTTTATTAGCCCTATAAAATATAGAAATAAAAAAACTATTCTAAAAATTATTATTTATCTAATTATTATAATATATGGAGTCACTATGCTTATTTCTAGAAAAACAGCTATTATCCCCACGGGCACATCTTGCATGCAGGGCAGACAAATAGAAAACGCGGCAACTATTTTTGGAAAAAAGCTAAATACAAATTTTAAATCAGAATCTTCATTTTTTAAGTTTATCTACCAAGAACCTTGGGGTTTACCCATTATTTTCGACAAATATGTCAGGCAAAACCAAGAAATCCTTGTAGAAGATATTAAAATTGAAGATCATTATTCAAAATGCCCTTATCTTGCCCCTACTGGCTCATGGTTTGTACACCACGAACCCTTCAATGAGATTAGAGAAACAGGGATTATTCGTACAGATGAGCAAAGACTCATAAATGTACAAGAAAAATATAACTATCTTCTTAAGAAGATGAAAAATCTTGCCACTATCCCCAAAAGATATTTTATTTTTGGCAATGCAGATATAGACGTCATGTTGTGGAAAAGGTACACGGAAGGCCGAATTATATGGAGATTTACTAAACAAAACGTCGAAGATACTTGTAAGGCGATAAACCGTGCCTTTCCGACTGGTGAGAATGTTCTCATATTTGTTACCAATCGGCGCAATGTTATTAGCGGGCTGGATTGCTGTTACATTTACGTCCTTGATGATGCTGACGATTGGCACGGTGAAAATGCTGGTTGGGAAAATGTTTTTGACACCCTTCCTTCATCTACAAGCAACGAAAGTGTCAACTTCTCACGGAATGCCCAATATCTTGCCACCCGAAATCCTCACGTGCGGCGTTTAGATGCTTATAACCCTGCCATGCAAAGCCATTCTACTCAAGTTAACCGGAAAGATGGTCACTTTTTAATCTCTTGTGATGAGGGAGGTGATATTATTTGGGGACCTTATATTCGTCTCAGCCCGGGGAAATATGAGGCCGTGATCGAGTTTTTGCCTTTTCCTCCCACAAAGTGGTCTAAAATTTTAATTTGGAAACATAACGTCACCAAAGCGCATATCAAGCATAGTGGAATTTTTAAGATCAAAGCAGATTCAGGCAATAAAATTCTTGGTGAATGTGTCGTGACTCAAGATATTGTCAGCGCAGATGGTTTAATACGGGTACCGCTTACCATCTCAGAAGATACCTATAAAGTAGAACTGACACTCTTTGGAGATAAAGGCTTTCAAGCCCACGTAGCATATTTTGCCCTAAAGGCACTCTAATAATCTTTCCCTTCCACGGGCTTCAAAGAAAAACCACCTTAAGGCGGTTTTTTTGAGCTTAGTAATGGTTTGCTACGACTTAATTTCAGAAGCTGGCATTTATCTATTGCTATAATTACAAAAACGCTTTCATCCCAAAAAATACGATATATTTAACTTTCCGTGCCTCTTTTAATCTTCATTATTTTGCAGGCTTGCATAAAATACGCCAGACACATTACGCTATGTTATATTTTTAAAAAAAAAGTAACATGCATGAGAACACTAAATAAAATTATATCAGGCTAGACATACTTTCAGACTATTTCAGACATTATTTTATAATATTACCTAAAACCAGCAATAGCAGGCCTTATCATGCGCATAATCAACTATAACGATTTTATTCCCCATCTTAATTGGAATGAAGCTGTAAATGCTCTCAAAGAAGGACATCATTATCCAAAAGCTGAAATAGGTGATTTATTTTTAGGACCTGATAAAGCGACCCTACTTAATCGTGCAGCTTTTATTAAGGGCCTGGGATATGGTGTTAAAGCCGTTACGGTAATGGATGAAAACAGGCATCGTCATTTACCAACAGTACAAGGCGGTATGTTCTTTTTTGACCATGAAACAGGGTCACTCCGGGCTATTTTAGAAAGCCGTTTGGTAACGGACATTAAAACTGCAGCCGATTCAGTTTGCGGAGCAAGCTTTTTGGCCCGTGAAAATAGCCACACATTATTAATTGTGGGGGCTGGTAATATGGCTCAAAGCATAGCACATGCTTACAGTGCTCTCTTCCCCTCGCTAAAAAATATTATGATATGGAGCCGTCGTCCCGAACAGGCAGAAAAACTTGCTCAGTCTCTCCATGATCTACGCCCTTCGGTCAAAGCTGTGCCTGATCTGGCTCAGTCTTGCGCCCAGGCTGACATAATTTCTACCGTGACCATGGCACGAGAGCCCATTATTTGTGGGGCCTGGATAAAACCCGGCACCCATATCGATCTTATTGGTGCTTATAAGGCTGATATGAGAGAGGCAGATGATGACTTGATAAGTATAGGACGCTTATTTGTCGATTCCCGTGACACGACCATACATCATATTGGTGAACTCATAGAACCTTTACGCTCAGGCATTATTACAGAGAGCTCAATTTTGGGAGACCTTTATGATCTGGTTAAAGGCAGGGCTGGACGTTCGAGTCATGATGATATTACCATTTTCAAAAATGGCGGGGGCGCCCATTTAGACACAATGATCGCCCATTACATGACTCAAACGCTCAGCTAATCTGTCCTTATTTTTAGGTCATCTACCCTGGCATACCATTGCCACCGGTAATACCCCACACTTGTGCTGTTACATAACTACTCTCATGAGAAGCGAGCGTGACATAAACAGGGGCAATTTCTACGGGCTGACCAGGGCGTTGATAGGCTGTTTCTGAGCCAAATTTCTCGACTGCTGATTGTGGCTGACCTCCACAGACCTGCAAAGCACTCCAGAAAGGACCAGGCGCCACGGCATTGACGCGTATTCCTCTTTTGAGGAGCTGCTGGCCGAGAGTATGAGTCATATTAGCAATCGCGGCCTTGGTCAGAGAATAATCGACCAAAATAGGGCTTGGAGAATATGCATTACTTGAGGTTGTATTGATAATTGCGCTTCCTTTGGGCAAATGTGGTACAGCAGCTTTTACCAGCCAAAATAACGCATAAATATTTGTTTTAAGCGTCCAGTCAAACGCCTCGGTTGTCAGCTCCAAAATATCTTCGCAATATTGCTGCCGGCCTGCATTATTGACGAGAATATCAAGCCCACCCAATTTTTCTACAGCAGTTTTAACAACATTTTGACACACTTCCTCTTTGCGCAAATCTCCTGGAAGAGCCACAGCCTTGCGCCCTTCTTTCTGAATCAGCTCAATGACTTCGCGTGCATCACTTTCCTCTTGAGGAAGATAGCTAATCGCAACATCAGCACCTTCACGCGCATAGGCAATCGCGACAGCTCTTCCTATACCAGAATCACCACCTGTAATAAGTGCCTTGCGACCAGCTAGGCGTCCTGAGCCCTTATAACTGGTTTCTCCACAATCAGGACGTGGATCCATTTTGCTTTGTAAACCTGGCCATTGCTGAGGCTGTTTTGGAAATGGGGGTTTAGGATAATGCCCAACTGGGTCAGCCTGGCTTTGCATTCCCGCTCCCATTGTAGAAGAAGCCCCTTCAGCTGCATGAGCAGATGGAATAACAGACAAAGACCCCAATGCTACAGCGCTAGAGAGGACCGTGCGCCGTCCTACAGAAGGGCGGTCTTTTTTATTCTGGCCTGTCAAAGAGGAAGTCTTTTTCTGTGCATCAGTTTCTGATTTGCGTGCCATAAACGTCTCTCCTTAATCATGCGACTATGGCTAGGATTTTATGTCTAAAATTATGAATAACCCTTAGCACTGCGCATTCGATTAGCTGGGGTAAAGATGGTCTTTTGAGTATAAAGACACTCTAAGAGAGCATGACTCTTTCAGATTAATTTATAATGAAAATAGCTCAAATCTGCGCTATCATCTCAAAAAACTCGGCAATGTGATGAATATTTTTATTGCAAAGATTTTTATATCTAAAGACCTAATGACATTATTTATTTACTCACTTAATAAAGAGCCTTAGCTTATATGACAGCCAGCTTAGACTAATAATTAAAATATTTTAGACAAATTCTCATACTTGCCAAAAACAATTTTAATATTAATTAGGTAAACCGAGCTTATTTAATAAAGATAACAGCATTTTGCCCAATTTCTTTTATGTAGCGGCAAAAGTAAAGTTGAATTCTACGCAAATATCGCTCTAAAAAAACTCTTTAAGCTTCTTAATTTTTGGAGCAAAACTACCTTGCAGCGCCACAATAACCGCAGTTACTGATAACCTACATCAATCAGATACAGCTTAATGTGCCGGCATATTTATTTAACCAGCTAAGGGTAAGTACGACGATAAAATAACCAAAATCAGCTTTTTAAAAAAAGGGGAAAGAAAAAAGTCAATTTATTTTATACTAGAATTATCTAATCTTAGAGTTAAAAAAATTAATAATACATTACGACTACAAAATATAAAATTTGGTTTTGGTCCACTATAAAGCCCTTCACTCAGACGTAAAATCTTTTAAAATAATTTAATTATTTATTACGGTATCATAATTTTTATGATATTCTGTACGCATATAACACCTAATTTTCCTGGCTAATTCCTTTGTCTAATTATCTTTTTACATTGAACTTGACCTTAAAACAGAGTTTCGAATAAGGCCTGATTTATGCTTACTAGATATGCATTATTAATCGTTAATCCTATTGCAGGCCATTATTCTAAAAGACGGCTCCACAAATTTGTGCATTATTTGCAGCAATTAAATTGGCATGTTTTTGTTGAGCCAACGCATTTTAAGGGACATGGTGCTCAGCTCGCACAAAATTATATCAACTCTGGGACTCAACTTGATCTCATTATTATAGGTGGTGGTGATGGTACAATTTCCGAAATTGCTCAAATTTTACTAGGCCAGACGATCCCTTTGGCTCTGTTTCCTATTGGCTCAGCTAACGTATTCGCCCGCGAGCTGAATATAGACTTTAATGACCGCAGAAACGCTATTATGATTTCTCATTATTGCCAAAAGGAAATATGGCCCGCTATTGTAAGTTCTGATCAATCAAAAACAATTTTTATCCAAATGCTCGGCATGGGTCCCGATGGTTGGGTTGTACATAATGTTTCCACTAAAATAAAAAAAATTTTTGGTAGAGCCGCTTATGTTCTGTCAACATTTTTGATGATATTGCGCTATAAATTTCCTGAATTTAGTATTTTTATAGATGGTCACAGCTACAAAATTAACGCAGCGATAATATCTAAAGGCTGCTTTTATGGCGGTAATTTTCAAATAACGGCAGCAAGTAAACAAAGCAGTAAAAATTGTGACGCTATACTTTTTCGTTGTAATAATTTTTACAAATTTGGCTTAGCTTTTTTAAAGCTATTATTTTGCAAAAAAAATACAGACCACCTAGAAATCATAACAGCCAAAGAAATTATCGTTCCCGCATCTGATAATATTTTTATGCAAATTGATGGTGATGTTTTTTCGGCAAAAGAAATAAAAATATCTATATCTCCACACCCTTTGAGACTATTAGTACCAAAAAATAATAGTAACAACTTTTAGAAAAGTTTTTGACAATTAGCTTTGGAATTACAAATTTATTAATATTATCCTTCATAATATGCCAGCATTAAAGTTATTTTTTAGAGATCTCAAATAATTTATAGTATTAATATAAATTAAATATGTTTATAAGTAAATATTTTTTACAACAACTGATAATATTGAAATATACTTAAAGATTTATAAAATCAGACATTTTTAACATTTCCCAAAGTGATTAATAAAACGACATCTTTTGGGATCTGGTAACCTATATAAATTTTTACATGAAATAAAAAGCTTAAACTCAACAAACACAAAGAATAAAATTCCTGCGATAAGATAAGATAAGATAAGATAAGATAAGATAAGATAAGATAAGATAAGATAAGATAAGATATTTATAGCACATAAATAAATTTATACAATATATAATTATATATTTTCATAATTAAAGAAAAACACAGAAATTTACACTACTTAGAAAGAATAAAATAATCATATCAAACTTACTTTAAGGTTTTTTCTTAATTTGATTAATAAGATACTTTACAACATATATTAAAATTAAGCCAAAACAACATTCAACTATAAGTTACATAATTACTTTTGACACATATATTATGAGCATTTTACGGTAATTATAAACCTATAATTAAGTGCTATTAAACGGTAAAAAATGGTTTCTACTGTTCATAGCCCAGAAAAACACCTGCTTTCTTTTTTCTAAAAAGCTTCGAATTTCTTCTTACACACAGTAAAAGTTTTTTTTTATGACAAAGCCTTTTAAAGAGTTAATAGATTTCAGATCATGAAAAACATGTTTCAATTTATAACAATGCTATACTAATCGCGAGTTTTTCATCACATTTATTAATTTACAAAATCGAGAAATTGATTAGATAGCTTTTAGTTATATTACCTTATTTTGTAATAATTTAGCTAGAATTAAAAAAACAATATAAGTACTATTATTTTATAAAAAACTTTTCATTAAATTACATAAGGCTTTGTTATAATTAACGTTATAATGTATTAGTTTATTTATAGAGTAATAATTTTTTACAAATTTAAAGTAATTTAAAAAATATTAGATTTTTAATTAAATATTATTATAATATATTATTATGCAACTCTATATTAAATATTACTTTTGACGTAACTTAGTGTAAAAGAACTATCACTTTTATGGGTAAAGCCATAGTGAAAAGAGATAAAGCTCTCTACATTAGGCTTTAGTCCTAAAAGCAGTATTAATGACTTTTTATGTTGGTAGCGCTTTTGGGTGGCAATTTAACAGTCTTTTAGTGCATGAGAATTAGCTGTAAGTGACCATATTTCAAGATATTATATTTTAGAGCAGAAATATAAGCGCCTACATATTTTGCTGCAAAGTAACGCAATGTTTTTTAGAGCTTAGAACCCGATAAACATGTTTTATATGCAGGAACTTTTTTGATTTAATGCGATCATTATATATAGGCTTTATGGCCTATAGTTTCATTATTTTTGTATATTTTTAGTAAATTTAAATACAGAGAACTATGATAACAATTTCCTACTCTAAATAATAACGTGAACACACTTAAAAACAGTATCAATATGCCAATCACGTAACTAACAGATATATATATTTCACCCTCTCCTCCACCCTGACGCGGAGAACGAATAATTTGTAACTTTGCTACAATTTTTTGCAGATCGTAGGCTCAGTTTTTTCTCGCTCACCTAACAGCTCTTAGAGCATAATTAATGCTTATATTTATGAAGCTGCATAATTGGTGAGCAGTAAAATCTTAGCCACGCCCACCCAATAAGCGCTGCAAGAATTGAGCCAACAAAAATGCCTAATTTTGCTTGAATAAGATAAGGCGTATTAAAAAAGGCTAAGCCCGTTATAAAGAGACTAATTGTAAAGCCTATGCCGCATAATATGGAGAGACCAAAAATCATTTCCCACGAAGTATTATAAGGTAGCGATGCTATTTTGAGTTTTTGCGCTAAATAAGTTGCGCCAAATACCCCAATGGGTTTGCCCACGAGCAAACCAAGCATTATGCCCAATGTAACAGGCGCAAAAATCATCTCAGTAGTCATATTTGAGAGTGAAACGCCCACACTTACAAAACCAAAAACGGGCAGAATCAACCAATTTACCCAGGGATAAAAAACTTCTTCTGCTTTTTGTAACGGAGCGATTTCACCTAATTTGCTATAGCTTGGCAGGCTTAGCCCCGTAATCACCCCTGCGATTGTCGGATGCACGCCAGACACCAACAGCGCCACCCATAACAAACAGCCCCCAATCCCATAGGCCCATAAAGACTGAATATAAACTCTATTAAGTACCACAAGGCCCAGAGTGATTATAAGAGCCGCCAGAAGGGCAATATAATTAAAGGCTGAACCGTAAAAAAGTGCGATAACGACAATCCCTAGTACATCATCAAAAATCGCCAATGCAACAAGCCAAACACGCGCGCCATCAGAAACATAATGGCTTAAAGCCAAAATAATAGGCAAAGTAAAAGCAGCATCAGTCGCAATTGGCACAGCCCATCCCCGAAAAACATCGGGGTGAGTTAATGTCATTAAGATATAGATTAAAGCCGGCACAATCATACCGCCCAAAGCCGAAATCAAAGGGAGAGCTGCGCTTTTGATAGAAGAAAGATGACCAGAGACCAGTTCTTTTTTAATATCAATCATTATTATCAAAAAAAACAGCGCCATTGGTCCTGTGGCCACAAATTCTTCAAAAGTTAAGTTTGCGCTTAAGCCTGGAAGAGGTATTTTTGCCTCAATAAGACTAAAATACGCCCCCGATAAAGAAGAATTAGCCGCCCAAAAGCCTAATATGGACGCTACTAGAAGGATAATAGCCCCTCCAGCAGGTTGCTTAAAAAAGCGCCTAATTGATGCTATATTCACTGATACTCTCTATATAAAACTATAGGTGGCTAAAAATAGACTTTATTTTAAATAGTCAGGGCCAAGAACTTTGCGGACATCTATAACCTGCATAGAAGCTGCTTGAGCCGCCTCAATCCCCTCATCACTATCTTCAAAAACGAGGCAGTCTTGCGGTGCTATAGAAAGCTTTTGCGCAGCTAATAAAAATAAATCAGGAGCAGGCTTGCCCTTTGTTACATCCTCAACAGTCACCACCGTTTTAAAAAGTGGCGCAATATTTATAGCTTCTAAAGTAGCCTCAACAGTGGGACGATTTCCACCAGAGGCCACAGCCATAGGAAGTTTTTTATAATAATCATGTGCTACCTGTGCAACTGGTTCAACGGCACGAACCAATTTAATATTTTTCTTAAACAGGATGCCACTTTCAAGTGAGGCTTTATCAATATCAAATGCAGCGTTATAAGTTTTTTGGAAATCTTTTAATAAATCAATACCAGAGATTCCTACACGCTCATAATACCATGCCTCTTCCATGCTATAACCGCAATTTTTTACGGCCGTACTGAAAGCGATATAGTGAACAGGTGCTGTCTTGGCTAAAGTATTATCACAATCAAATATGATTGCTGAAAATTTATAGGATGTTACATCAATCGCCTTAATCACCAATTAGACCTTTATTCATAGATAATATCGTTACTTAATTTCTGCTCTAGCCGTTAAAAAATTTATATAGGCTGTCTATTATTATAACCAGACCTTGCCACCCAGACTTGACTTAGCCGGTAATTTCGTCAGGCTGTCTTTTTAAAACATATATATATAACGCACGTCAAAAGCCCCTCTCATAATAAAGAGGGGCTTTATCATTATAATCTATTGTTTACGGTAATATTCAGCCATAGCATTAGCAGCAATCATAGCATCGTAAACTTCATTTTCAGTGACCTCAAAAGGCATATTGCCCATTGTATCACCTTTATCACAAGCAAGCTGAGCTACTTTGCGCCATTCTTCTTCTTTAAAGCTTTTCAGGCCCAATTCCGCAAGCGTCATTGGTAGACCAGCAGCTTTGATCACATCAATAACGTCTTCAATTTCTTCTTTAGGAGCATTTTCAAGCACTAATTGTGTTAAGAGCCCGAATACAACTTTCTCACCATGCTGCGCCTGATGCAAATCAGGCACTACGCTCATGCCGTTATTAACAGCATGTGCTGCTGCAAGGCCCCCAGATTCAGCACCAACACCGCTCAAATATATTGTAGCTTCAATCACTTGCTCTAAAGCAGGTGTAGAGATTTTATTATGCACGGCAAACATAGCTTGTTCGACATTCTCACATAAGAAGTCATAGCACATTTCTGCCAAGCCGAGCCCCGTATGAGATGGCCTTTTTAAAACAAGATTGAGTCCGTCTGAGTGGTAGCAGGCACGTGCTTCAAAATATGTTGCAAGCGCATCACCAATACCGGCAGCAAAAAACCGTGCGGGGGCCGCAGCCAAGATGCTTGTATCAGCAACAACGGCATCAGGATTTTGGGGAAGATAGAGGTAGCGGTCAAAAGAATGATCTTCTTTATAGACCACGGCTAATGCTGTGCAAGGTGCATCAGTAGAGGCAATAGTAGGGTATAAAATGACAGGAAGCTTGTAATAATAAGCTACTGCCTTAGCTGTATCGAGCGTTTTACCGCCGCCAACACCAACAATAACATTTGAACCCTGAGTTTTGGCTAACTCACCCAGGCGTTTAATTTCTTTATCTGTACATTCAAAGGCAAATTGTTCAGCATACCCCTTAAGATTTGCTTTTTCTAAGGCCGCAATACTTTCTTTTTTAACACGATCTACAATAAAGACATCACTGATAATAAGAGCATTATCACCAAAATCTTTAACAAAATCAGGCAATTGCGCAAGTAAACCTGAGCCAATAATGAATTTTTTTGGTGATGTTACTGTACGGGGTACTTTATGAGTCATATTCGATTACCTTAAATTTATGTTTATTATATACACCTTTCAGCCTATACCTCTTTCCCCCTTCATTCTAGTGAAATCAGGGAGAAAGCTAAGATTGTGAAAATAATTTTAAACCAGGCTCAACGAATTCTCTCAACTATTCCAGATCAGGCACTTTGTGAGACAATAACGGCGTTAAACTGCGTTTATGTACTTTAATACACTACGCTAAGAAGAATGAGAGGCTAAGCGGTTACGCTTTTCATCCTCTTCAGTAATCTCTAGCTTTCCTGTCCAGATCAGCAACATATAGCGACATATCCAGTTGATTGTGCCAGAAAATGTCACGATAAGAACACCAAGAACAGTCCAACGGTCTAAATGATCATGAAAGATAATCTGACTAAATAAGACAGCCCAGATCATTTGACTATATTGAGAGAGTGATACGCGGCTTGCAGGTGTTTTTTGTGCTGCGAGCATTAAAAGAAGCTGCCCTAAAGCAGCCAAAAAGCCGTAACCAAAAAGATTAATCCATGCTGTAATATCACGCGGCCACGTAAAATGCCCCATCATTAAAAGGCCATTGCCTATCAAAGGTCCACAAAGGCTTGAGCTTAGAAGCTCTAACTTATTTGTTTTACCAGCTGCAACTTTATAAGCAATTACACTAATAGCATTAGCCAAGGCAGAAATAAGCGCACAAACATAACCCAGATTAAAAGGCTTTACGCCTGGCCGCAATACAATCAGAACACCAATAAACCCAACAAAAACCGATAGCCAGGATGCCAGAGAAATACGCTCTTTCAAGAAAACAGCAGATAAAATATTGGCCATAAAGGGCATTAAAAACATAAGCGACAATGCTTCTGGCATTGAAAGCAGCATAAAGGCTTCTACGCTCACAGCTGTTGCTGTGAAAACCGCCACAGCTCTCAAAAGCCAGAGGGGTATTTCCTTTTTATAAGGAATCGTATCTGCATAGCTCTCATGTTTTTTCTTTACGAGAGGAAGCAGCAAAAGCCCAAATGCACCGCCAGAAAATGCCACCTCAAAGGGGTTTATTTGTCCTGCGAGCAATTTGGAAAACATATCGCTAATGGCTAAAGCTGCAAAGCCTGCCAATGCCAAAAGCAGACCAATAGTTGCTTGACTGAGCCTCATGGTCTCTTACGCGCCTATTTCTTGTAGAGGAAGATTGAAAAGACGAATCCACTCCGTCTTTCGAAGATTTTCCTTACTCTAACGCTAGGGGCAAATTGTCAATAAGTCTTGCCTGACTAAAGGGCACAGCAAGCAGAGCAATGCCGCTTTCACTTACCGGGTTAACCTCCTGAAATGTAAGCGGATCAACGATTTTAGCGTAATCAATTTTTTCAATATTATTTTGTTTTAACGTGTCTCTTATAGCTTTTTCCAAAACATTACGATCACGCTCTCCTTTTTGAAATAAAGATTGTGCCCTTTGCAATGCTTTATAAAGCGCAGGTGCTTTCTCACGTTCTTCTGGATTTAAACGCACATTCCGACTTGAAGATGCTAATCCATCTTTTTCACGCCAGGTAGGCACTGTAATGATTGTAACCGGAATATTTAAGTCAGCCACAAAACGCTTGATTACAGCACATTGCTGGGCATCTTTTTGCCCAAAATATGCCTTTTGCGGCTGAACTATATTAAAGAGTTTTGTTACTATAGTTGCCACACCTGTAAAGTGCCCCGGACGAGATGCACCTTCTAGTTGAGTAGCAACACCTTTTACACTGACTTCAGTAACGTAATTCTGAGGGTAAATATCGCCAGCTTTGGGGGTGAAAACGATATCAACACCTTCTTTAGCTAAAAGCGCCATATCCTGCTCTAAAGAGCGGGGATATGTTTCAAAATCTTCACCTGGTCCAAACTGGGCTGGATTAACAAAAATACTAACAATAACGGCGTCATTTTCAGCTTTTGCCCGGCGCACGAGAGAAAGATGACCTTCATGCAAAAAACCCATAGTAGGTACAAAACCAACATTCCCTAACGTGTTACGTGCATGACGTAGAGACTCTATAGTTATGCATTGTTCCATTTTATCTCTTTCTTTCCCTATAAAATTTCTTACGGGCCGCCTTTAATAAAAATAAACTAGCCCCCCTGACAAACTCTTCCACAAATGGCAATGAACCTTCATGATTAACCAACACTCTCCTGATTCTGCTACCTCATTATCTGAAAAAAAAGTAATTGCCATTATTGGCGCCGGACCAGCTGGTTTATTTGCCGCTGAATGTTTGGCGCGAAAAGGTTATTCTGTCCATCTTTTTGACCATATGAAGCGCGCTGGCCTTAAATTCCTTCTTGCTGGACGGACGGGGCTTAACCTCACTCACAGTGAACCTTTTGAAATATTGCTCTCCCGCTATGGAAAAGCACAGTCATGGCTCGAACCTGCTTTGCGTGCTTTTACGCCCACTCAGCTCATAGAATGGGCTGAGGGACTTGACCAGCCATGCTTTACAGGAAGTTCTGGCCGCGTTTTTCTAAAATCATTTAAAGCCTCCCCCTTGTTACGCGCGTGGCTAGAAAGGCTGCGGGATTTAGGGGTGACATTTCATGCCCGCCATAAGCTGGTCTCTCTGGAAACACAAAAAGCACAGTTTCAGACCGCTACCGGGTTAGTTAATTATAAATTTGATGGCTGTGTTTTAGCCTTGGGAGGCGCTAGCTGGTCTCGGCTGGGAAGTGATGGTCAATGGGTCCAAATGTTTCCCCATAACTGCGCCCCTCTGGAGCCTTCTAATTGTGGTTTTTATCCTGATTGGTCTGAAGAATTTTGTCAGACACATGAAGGTGCTATTCTTAAAGCCATTACCCTTACTTATGATAAACACCAGATTAGAGGCGACCTCACATTAACCCGTAGAGGACTAGAAGGCGGACCTCTCTATACGCTCTCCCCTCACCTAAGAGACGCTATTAAGCAAAATGGTGAAGTTATTGTTAAGCTTAATTTTAGGCCATTATTATCGCATGAAGTGATTGTGCAGCGCCTTTCCCAGCAGAGGCCACGTGAAAGCCGTGCCAATCGCCTTCGAAAATCGTTAAAATTTGATCGCTTTTCTACAGCCCTTATCAATCATTATGGTGATAAAACCCAGGACAATGAAAGTCTTGCTTCCATGATCACCAGCTTTCCGCTCAAGCTTGTTGCACCGGCTGCATTAGATCGTGCCATTTCCACAGCTGGTGGCATTAAATCTGAGGCTTTTGATGAGCATTTTATGCTGAAATCTCAAGCTGGTATTTTTGTCTGTGGAGAGATGCTAGATTGGGAGGCTCCTACAGGCGGCTATTTATTACAAGCCTGTTTTTCTACGGCTTTTGCCTGTAGCCACCATCTGGATCGCTGGCTTTCACAATAACCAGTTTTACAATCTTCAACCTATATAATTGTTTTTATAATCGTCGCTTTCACAATAATAAGGCCCTAAATTAGAGTCATGACGTCTTCTAAACCCTCTCCAATTAGTCTGGGAACTGATCGCACTGGTTCTGACGCGACATTAGATTTGCCTGAACTTTTGGCTACGCGCCTTTTGGTGCAGGGCAATTCTGGTTCTGGGAAGTCTCACCTGTTAAGGCGCCTTTTAGAACAGACAGCCCGCCTTGTACAGCAGGTTATAATTGATCCTGAAGGTGATTTTGTTACCCTTGCAGATAAATACGGACATCTCATCATTGATGTTGATACACAAAGTGAAAATGCATTACAGGCAGCGGGCGAGAAAGTACGGATTCACAGAGCCTCTGTCATACTTAACCTGGAAAATTTGGAGACAGAAGGACAATTAAGAGCTGTAGGCTCTTTCTTATCCGGGCTTTTTGAAGCACCCCGTGCTTATTGGTACCCCGTTTTGGTTGTTGTGGATGAAGCCCAACTTTTTGCTCCCTCCGCCGGAGGAGATACCTCTGATGAGGCAAGACGACTATCTCTTGGGGCCATGACAAATTTAATGTGCAGAGGCCGCAAAAGAGGTTTGGCCGGAATTATTGCGACACAGCGTTTGGCTAAACTGGCCAAGAATGTTGCAGCAGAAGCCTCTAATTTCCTAATGGGGCGTACCTTTTTAGATATTGATATGACAAGAGCTGCCGATTTATTGGGCATGGAAAGGCGCAGTGCTGAATCTTTTCGTGATTTAAATCGGGGCAGTTTATGGCTTTGGGACCAGCTTTATCCCGAAGACCAAAACATATTACGATTGGTCCGGTTGAGACGTCCAGCCGTGCTTCTGGCCCATTCCTTATGCCGCTTGAGCAACCCTCTGTGCCAGCTGAAGCTTTGCGAGAGCTGATTTTGCAAGCTGAGCCCGACCTCCCTCCTCGACAAAGAAAAGAAGCTGCCCCTCCTGCCCCTGATTTATTAGCCCAGCTTGATGCTTATGCAGAAAAACGCGCTGATGATGAAGAGAAAAACGCAGCCAATAGACCTCAGCTCCAAGAAAGCGATCCCGCTCTTATTTGGCAGCTCATCAGCGAAACAACAGAGTCGGAAAAAAGTTACTACCATTCTCTTGCCACTTTGTACCAAGACTTCCAGATGAGGGCTCGTTTAAAAGGGCTACCACGCTCAGTTATCGATATTGATGAATTTAGGCGCCTTTTAGGCACAATACGGTCTGGCATAAGTCAGGAAGATGCTGAATTGGAAGAGTGGCACGATATTTTACAACGTGCCAATCAACTACCTGAAGATCTTCAAGGACTTTATCTTTTGCTAGCTAATACAGCCCGTATAAACAAGCCATGCCCAGATGATGAAATTCTTGCCCGTTTCTACGGCACACACTCGCTCAGCAGAGCAAGACGGCAGCTTCATTATTTAGAAGAACGCGAAATGATTATTTTGCGAGAAGAAGGATCTAAAAGAGCTGTAGCGATTGTAGGACCGGCATGGCAAACTTTACTCAGTTAAAATAAAGGCCCCTTTAAAAAGGAGCCATTATTTTAAAAACTATCAAAATTTTCGATATTAAGACTCTTCAGGGGCTGGAACAGTTTTTAAAAGCCCCACCACATTGTCCAGAAGTTCCGCCGGACCAAGTAAGCTCGTAACTTTGATTACTGGCTCATCATCTGTTGGTTCTTCCAAAGTGGCATATTGGCTTGGTAATAATGAAGGTGGCATATAATGCCCCACCCGGTTTACTAAACGATCTTTTACAATTTCAGGTTCTGGACTCAAATAAAGAAACTGCACAGGCAGGCCCTGAGCCAGTACATCACGATATTTTCTTTTAAGAGCAGAACAGGTTAGAACAGCCCCACGACCTAATGTAACTTCTTTCGCTAACCAGTCATGACATAATTTTAGCCAGGGAGCACGGTCTTCATCATTTAAAGGCTGACCGGCTTTCATCTTTTCAACATTGGCCAAAGGATGAAGTGCATCCCCTTCCTGAAATGGCCAGTTTAGTCTTTCAGCTAAGCCTTTTGCTAAAGTCGTTTTACCTGTTCCAGAAACGCCCATGACGACAAGATAATGTGGAGCAATTTCCACCTCTTGGGAATAAGAAACATTTTCTTTTTGCATTGTGTTTGTCATTCCGACCATTGCACAATTTCCTTTTCTGTAGCGATGATAACATCACTTGTCATGTGGGCAAATATTCCATGTTCAACGACACCAACAATAGCATCCAAGCATGAAGATAATGTTTTTACATCTCTAATAAGCCCAAAATTACAATCAAATATAAAGTTACCATTATCTGTAATAAAATGGTCACCACTTGATGTGAGACGCGGCGTAATATCAAAAGCCCCTGCGTCTCTTAAACGCAATACTGTACTTTTACTGCCAAAAGGCACAACTTCTACCGGAACCGGAACACGCTCGCCCAGACATTCAACTGGCTTTGTCGCATCTACAATTACAACAAAACGCTTTGCCGCCTGTGCAACTAACTTCTCACGCAGTAAAGCGCCACCAAGTCCTTTTATTAGATTTAGTGTTCCGCGTTCAACTTCATCTGCCCCATCAATTACAATATCTAGTTGGGGATAATCATCTAAACTCCCTAAGGGAATAGATAATGATGAAGCTAATGCTCGCGTTGCCTCTGACGTAGGCACACCTATAATCTTCAAGCCCTGAGCAACGCGTTCACCAAGGCTCTGAACAAAGTAAGCAGCTGTGCTCCCTGTTCCGAGTCCTACGATCATGCCTGATTCAACAAAGGAGGCAGCTCTTTTTCCCGCTGCTGCTTTGCATTCAGCAACAGTCATTTAGCCTTCTCCGGCAGCAGCACGATCAGATAAAATGAGTATTTTTCCGTCAGATTTAATACGACCCGATGGGATCGTGTCATCTGCTTGTTTTAATCTTTTAAGCATCGGTACTTTATTTTCCCCGGTAATAAGGAAAACAACCAGTCGGCTAGACTGGATAGCCTTGTAGGTCAAAGTCAGACGATCATGAGGTGCCGTTTTAGGCGCTGAAATCGAAACCCAATCACGATCATTATCAAGCACCTCTTCACCTGGAAAGAGTGACGCTGTGTGGCCATCTGTCCCGAGACCAAGCATAACAACGTCAAATAAAGGCCGACCTGGCTCTAATGTATCGCTACCATATGATTTTTGTAAAATAGACTGATAAGTCGCAGCATCTTCTTTCGCACTGCTCGAAGTCGGCATAGGGTGAATTTGGGATGCCGGAAGAGACACTTTGGAAAGAAGTAAGCTTTGTGCCATTTTATGGTTACTATCATCATGTGTCACAGGCACATGACGCTCATCGCCATAAAAAATTTCTACGCGGGACCAATCAATTTTTTTAGCCATATCGGGCTGAGCTAAAATCTCAAAAAGGCGCTTGGGGGTCGACCCTCCTGAAAGAGCAATGCGGGCTTTTTGTTCCGGACAGGTCTCGATAGCATCAATAAGCAATTCGGCCATACGCATAGCGACGGCGTCGGCATTTGCTAAAACCTCTGATGACGCTTTTTTCATATCAGTGGTCATAATTACGTTCCTTAATAATAATGACTTAACCTAAGACCAATTAGAGCCGGGGTAAAATGATTTTTTCAACAGCATTAGCCCAGCCCTCATTTTCGTTATCATCTGTAACAAAAGACGCCACATTTTTGAGCGCCTGAGGTGCATGTCCCATAGCAATGCCCAATCCCGACTCCTCTAACAAAGAGATATCATTTTCAGCATCACCAATGGCAATAATTTGCTGTGGTTGAATTTTATAAAGCTCAGCAATAGCGCGCAGCGCTGCACCTTTTGTCGCAACCGGAGCCGTAATATCAAGCATATAGGGGCTAGATCTCGTAATTGCTGCTTGATCTTTATAACTATTGTTAAAACTGTGCTCTAAACTGGCAATAAGATTGATATCAGGCCCTGTAGCCACAATCCGACTAACAGGCATGGCATGTTCCAGCAAATTATCAACTTCGCGAGGGGCAACATCTGTCACACCCTGCTCATAGATGACGAGCTCAGTGCTAGCATCTTCAACAAGCCATGTCTCATAATCCTGAAGCCAAATTTCAATAGGATGTGGCAGAAGAGCGCTTATCAGTTCCTGGACTAAGGGCAAAGGAAGAGTGATATCACGATATAAATGGCCGTGAGGGCCGAAAATAACACTGCCGTTAAAACCGGCACAAATATTGTTTAAATCTAATTGTTTAATATAGCGCATCATGCCCTTAGGGGGGCGTGCACTTGCTAGGCATAATTTTATGTCAGCAGCCTGAAGCCGCTCAATCATTTCTAGTGATTTGGGAGTAATTATTTTATCAGGTGGCAAAAGCGTTCCGTCCATATCGGACATAATAATTTTAAACGGCAAATCTTTATCGCGCATTTTGACCCCTCTTTATAGAAATAAGGTCGGGGTTGAACCCGACCTCACCTCTATTTTAAGCTTACTTTTTAGGCTCGACGTGACCACCAAAGCCAAAGCGCATTGCTGAAAGAACTTTCTCAGCAAAGTTATTGCCCGTGCGTGACCGGAAACGTGTGAAGAGCGCAGCCGTCATCACAGGTGCAGGAACATCTTCCTCAATAGCAGCTTCAATTGTCCAGCGGCCTTCACCTGAATCCTGGACCTGACCCGAGAATTCGGAAAGATCACCAGAATTTGCTAAGGCCTGTGCTGTTAGATCAAGCAGCCATGAAGAAACAACACTACCGCGGCGCCATAACTCAGCAATATCAGCCACATTGAGATCAAAGCGTTGATCTTCAGCTACCAGCGGAGAGTTCTTTGATTTTAGAACATCAAACCCTTCTGCAAAAGCCTGCATCATGCCGTATTCAATGCCATTATGAACCATTTTCACAAAGTGGCCTGAACCCGCAGGTCCGCAATAGAGATAACCTTTTTCTGCACGTGGGTTATGCTTGCCTTCCTGACGGTTTGGTGAAGGAACAACATCACCAACACCAGGAGCAAGAGCCTCAAGGAAAGGATCGATAAAGTCAGCAGCTGATTTCTCACCACCATACATGAGGCAATAGCCGCGTTCTAATCCCCAAACGCCACCTGAAGTACCAACATCTATATAGGAAATGCCTTTTTTAGCTAATTCCTGAGAGCGTCTGATATCATCTTTATAATAAGTGTTACCACCATCAATGATGATATCACCTTCACCCAAAAGGGCTGCTACCTTTTTAACCATACCTTCTGTGACATCGCCAGCAGGAAGCATAATCCAGATAACACGACGTTTTTCGGCAGAAAGGGCCTTAACCATTTCTTCAAGTGTCTCAACGCCGTGAGCCTTGCCATCAACGCATTTTTCAACAGTTCTGTTAAAGGTTTCAGGCGTACGATCGAGAAGAACGACATCATGCCCATGACGTGTTAGTCTTGCTGCAATATTGCCGCCCATGCGGCCTAAACCAATAATTCCGATATACATTATTTTATTCCTTTAAGAGCATCTTTTACAGCAGCGGTTAAACGCTTCAATCCGTCTTCCAACGATCCTTTTACATGAACACGCAAAGCACGACGTCCACGAGAGGCGAGAACATCGAAATCTCCACGTGCCTGAGCTGCTTTTACCACACCAAATGAATAGCTAGCGCCAGGGACCTTAAGGTCTGCTGCGTCATCGGCAGTAATTTGCAAGAACACACCACTATCTGGACCACCCTTATAGGCTTGTCCAGTTGAATGGAGGAAGCGAGGTCCAAACTGTGCAGCAGTGGCTACATGCAATGCATCTCTGAGGGCTAGACGAAGATCTTGCTCCCAACCAATGTGAGATGCATTTTGCTCAATATAGGCCAGAAGCCCGATATAGTCGCTTTTTTTAACTCTTCCGAAATGCGCTTTCAGGATTGAAACAGCATCACCTTTTCCGAGGGCCTGGGCATTTTTATCATCTGCATAGAATTCTAAAGTGCCGTCAGTTGCAAAAGGAGCCTCTTGAGGAAGATGTCCTGTTTTTTCGTAAGCTTCTGTCAGTTTACGTGTTTCTACTTTACTGAACTCAACATCAGGTTGATCAAAAGGATCAATACCCAAAACTGAGCCTGCTACAGCAATCGCAAATTCAAGCACAAAGAATGCCTGACCAATTTGCTCTTTTGTATGAAGCTGTAAAGAAAGAACCGGATGTCCGGCATCACGTAGGGCTTTTAAGCGGCTATTTGATGGTTCATTACCAAGACGAACTTCCACAAACACACGGTCATTGCCATATACGGAAGGCTCACCAAGTGTTTCGCCATCAATGGGGATAAGGCCCGTACCTATTTTGCCGGTACTCTCTGCAATAAGCTGTTCAGCCCATGCACCCAGAGCTTTGACCCCTTCCGAGGCGCAAAGAGTAACTTTGTCACGTCCGAAAGTTTTTGCAGCAACACCTAAGGCAAGTCCTAGGCGGGCTCCAGGATTCATGGCTGGTGGAACACTGCCATCACATGAACTGACCATGAGCATGACACTTTCCAAGAAAGCGCGCACATCATATCCAGCCGCAGCAGCGGGCACTAATCCAAAAGCTGAAAGAACTGAGTAACGTCCACCAATTTCGGGATTACCATGGAAAATATGACCAAATTTATGGTCTTTTGCTTTTTTCTCAAAAGCTGAACCAGGGTCAGTCACAGCAACAAAATGTTCACCAGGATCCTGTCCTAGTGCTGCTTTTGCCTGTTCCCAGAAATAAGCGAATAAAATATTCGGCTCTAAAGTGCTACCTGACTTACTGGAGACAATAAAAAGAGTCTTTTTAAGGTCAACCTGTTTGGCAAAATGCGCAATTTGCTGTGGGTCTGTACTGTCAAGTACATGAAGCTGAGCAGCCCCGCTTACACGACCAAAAGTTTTTTCAAGCACTTCTGGGCCAAGGCTGGAGCCACCCATTCCTAAAAGAAGGATGTCGCTATAACCGCGTGACTTAACTTCTTTGGCAAATTTCTCATAAGCGTCGCATTGAGCAAGACCATCTTGTGGTGCATTAAGCCAGCCGAGCCATTTGCTTTCAGGGCCATTTGTCCAGACAGATGCATCATGTGCCCAAATACGACGGACCCCACCACCTTCTGACCATTTTTTCTCAGCAGCAACAACAGCTGGTGATAATTCATCGGGTAAAGATAGGCTCAGTTCAGCAAGACGATCAGAAAGAACAGCCTCACGACGTGCCTCCACAGCCCCTAAAAGAGCATCAAAGGCAACACAGAAAGAAGCACAACCTTCAATAACGAGTGTTTCAGTCACTTTTTGAAGGTTAAGATTCAGACGCTCAGCTTCAGCCAGGACCTTACGGGCACCTTCAATATCCTCAAGCAAGCTTCCTCTAAGTTTTCCGTGATCACGAAAAGCATCGAAGGTTGCGGGTGGGATTGTGTTGACTGTATCTGCCCCAATAAGCTCTTCAACATAAAGAACATCGCTATAGGCTTTATCTTTTGTTCCCGTGCTGGCCCAGAGCAGACGTTGAGGCTGTGCGCCTTTTGCTTCAAGTGCTTTCCAACGTGCGCTTTTGCTTACTTCCAAATAATGTTGGTAAGCTAATTTGGCGTTTGCAATAGCAACTTTACCACGCAGTTTTTTCAGCTCTGCCGCTTCTGGAGCATTTTCAGCAATGCGGCGATCAATCTCAGCATCAATTTTTGAATCGATACGGCTCACAAAGAAAGACGCCACACTTGCCAGATGATCAATGCTCTGGCCTTTTTGAACGCGCGCTTCCAGGCCCTGAATATAAGATTCTAGAACAGCCTTATAAGCATTGAGCGAAAATAAAAGCGTAACGTTAACATTGATGCCATCGGCAATAGCATCTTTAACAGCGCGTGTGCCT
Organism: Aristophania vespae; assembly: GCF_009906835.1. Taxonomy (NCBI): domain Bacteria; kingdom Pseudomonadati; phylum Pseudomonadota; class Alphaproteobacteria; order Acetobacterales; family Acetobacteraceae; genus Aristophania; species Aristophania vespae. The sequence continues at coordinate 505,807 of NZ_CP047652.1, read as the reverse complement.
TCTGCTGTGGCTGGAATTTTAATCATGAGGTTTTCACGATTAACTTCTTTCCAGAGCCGACGGGCATCAGCAATTGTTGCTGCCTGGTCATAGGCAATATAAGGCGAAACTTCTAGGCTAACATAACCATCGCGCTTTTTTGTTTTGTCAAATACTGGCTTTAAAACAGCACAGGCATCACGAATATCTTCAATGGCGATATGCTCATATAGCTCACCAGCTGAAAGATTATGTTTTGCCAGAAGACTACGAACTTCTGACTCATATTCTGCGCCATGACCAATAGCTTTTTCGAAAATGGCGGGGTTAGACGTGACCCCCATTAACCCATCTTCTTCTACCATTTTTTTCAGCGAACCATTGGCTGTAAAATCACGACGGATGAAATCGAACCATGGTGACTGGCCGTGTTCGGCCAGTCTTTTTAGGGAATTACCCTCATTGTTTTTGGTCATTTCTTTTCCTTAAATCTTACTTTAGTGACGAGCTGCCAATAAAGCCTTGGCGGCCTCATAAACGTCATCAACAGTAAAGCCGAATTTCTTCATAAGTTGACCTGCTGGTGCGGAGGCACCAAAGCCTGGCATAGCAATCATTTTGCCTTCTGGACCTACATAACGGTCCCAACCGATAGGCGATGCCATTTCAACGCCAACTCTTGCCTTAACCGAAGGAGGAAGGACGCTGTCACGATAAGCCTGATCCTGCTCTTCAAAAAGATCGAGACTTGGCATAGAGACGACACGCGCTTTAACGCCTTCTGCTCTGAGGCGCTCATAAGCCGCAACAACCAACCCTACTTCAGAACCGGAAGCCATGAGAATGACATCTGGTGTTTGGCCACAGCAAGCAAGCACATAAGCACCTTTTGTCAGGCCAGAGGCTTGCGCATATTTTGAACGATCAATAGTCGGCAGGTTCTGGCGGCTCAAAGCAAGAGCAACAGGACCTGTTTTATGCTGTATCAAGAAACGCCATGCTTCTGTCACTTCATTTGCATCAGATGGACGCATTAAAGTGACGTTTGGCGTTGCCCTAAGCTGAACAAGCTGTTCAATGGGTTGATGTGTTGGGCCATCTTCACCCACACCAATAGAATCATGAGTAAACACATAGCTCACTGGTAGATTCATCAGAGCAGAAAGACGGATTGGCGTCTTCATATAATCTGAGAAGATAAGGAAGCCTGAGCAGAACACCCGCAGCCCGCTAAGAGCCAGACCGTTGCAAATCGCACCCATGGCATGTTCACGCACACCAAAATGGATATTACGCCCGCTATAAGTACCGTTCCATTTTTCTGGTTGGAAGGACCCACCGTCTTTAATGGTTGTTTTTGTAGAAGGGGACAGATCGGCCGAACCACCAATCATCCAAGGCAGATTTTTCGCTACCGCATTAAGCACCTCGCCAGAGCTTTGACGCGAGGCTACGCCTTTTTCATTGGTTTCATAAACAGGAAGGTCTTTATCCCAACCCTGAGGTAACTCACCAGCAAAGATTGCTTTTAATTCTGCTGCCAGTTCAGGGTGTTTTTGGCCATATTCTGCAAAAAGCTTATCCCATTCCGCACTTGCTTTTGCGCCACGGCGGCCCAAACCTTCAGCGAAATGTTCTTTTACACCTTCAGGAACATAGAAAGGAGGCGCATCTTTGAGCCAACCATAAGAAGCCTTGGCGCCGATAATTTCTTCATTTCCAAGCGGCTCACCATGGGCAGATGCCGTGCCGGCCTTTTTAGGAGCACCAAAGCCGATAACAGTTGTTAAGACAATTAAGCTAGGCTTGTCTTTAACATTTTTGCACTCTTTAAGAGCGGCCAAAATAGCTTCATGATCATTGCCATCATCAATATGGACAACGTGCCAGCCATAAGCTTCAAAGCGCTTACCAACATCTTCGGTAAAGGCAAGATTGGTTGATCCTTCAATGGAGATATGATTGCGATCATAGATCCATGTAAGATTACCTAATCCCAGATGCCCTGCCATAGAAGCAGCTTCTGATGCGATTCCTTCCATCATATCCCCATCACCACAGAATGTCGTGACGTGATAATCAAAGAGCTTAAATCCAGGACGGTTATAACGAGCTGCAAACCAGCGCTCTGCCATCGCCATACCAACAGAATTACCACAACCCTGACCCAAAGGCCCTGTCGTGGTCTCTACCCCAGAGGTGTGATGATATTCAGGATGGCCTGGGGTTAGGGAATCTAACTGACGGAAAGATTCGAGATCTTTTACACTCAGAGAGGGTTTATCGACGACCTTCCCTGATTCTACAGATTTAATACCAGCAAGATGAATAAGAGAATATAAGAGCATGGAAGCATGACCGCCAGAAAGAACGAAGCGGTCGCGTGCGGGCCATAGCGGATTTGCAGGGTCATAGCGCATGTCATGTTGCCATAGGGCATACATTGCAGGAGCAAGCGCCATGGCTGTGCCTGGGTGGCCGGATTTCGCACGCTCTACTCCATCCATCGACAGAGTTCGAATAGTGTCGATACATAGTTTCGATAGCGAGTTAGTCACTTTAGAAATCCTTAATCAATAAACGGCAACTAGTACAGAATTAGTCTTCTTTATCTTTCTGTCCAGTCCCAAAACACCAACGCCATTAGAGTTGGCGTGGACCGGTGGGTAACGCAATGCCTAAAAAGCAAAAATTTACCTGGAACACGATTTTGTGTCTGTTTATTATGAGTCGATTTCGACTCTTTTCGCTGTTTTGTAAAACTCATTGAAGTAAACAGTTTAAACCACTTTGTTAGGTAATAAAATCTTACTACCCCGCATTATAAGTCAGGAAAAATTATGACTGATCATAAAATAAATTTTACTCCAGAACAGATAACAGCTTTATTCATAGATACTGCCAGAAGTGGCGATACTGAGCTGCTTTCACAATTTCTTGAAGCAGGTATGCCAGTTGATTGCATTGACAGTCGCGGATACACGCCACTGATTGTAGCGACATATAATGATAATTTGGAAGCCGCTAAGTTACTTTTAGAAAAAGGTGCTAATCCTGACGCAGCAGATCTTAAAGGTGCTACGGCCCTATCAGGCGTTGCTTTTAAAGGGTTTGACACGATAGCTGATTTACTCATTGAACATGGGGCCTCGGTTGATAAGCCTAATCATGCAGGACGCACCCCACTTATGTTTGCTGTCATGTTTGGCCGTGAAGCCATGGTTACCAAGCTCTTGAAAGCTGGGGCTAATCCCGACCATAAAGACATTGAAGATGTTTCAGCACGTATTTTGGCACAGCGGCAGGGATTAGAGCATCTTTTCTCATAACACTCATTCACAATGTAATTTGGCATTGTAGCTTAGCAGTGTAATGGAGGGATTTTCCCTCATACAACGCGGCAAAATATTCTTTTTTAGCTTCGCTTTTTTTCGTAGGGCAGATTTTATGAGCCGTTTATGGAACCCTTCCATTCACAAATTACATCCATATATTCCTGGAGAGCAGCCACATTTATTAAATCTTACAAAGCTCAATACAAATGAGTCACCTTATGGACCAAGCCCTAAGGCGATAGAAGCCATCAAAAATGCTGCAAATGAGGATCTTCGCCTTTACCCTGATCCAACAGCCCGAAAACTTTGCGAAGTCATTGCGGATAAATTTGACCTTAAACTTGATAATGTTTTTGTTGGTAACGGATCTGACGAAGTTCTGGCTCACGCTTTTCGTGCCTTTTTTAGGCCAGAAAATGATATTCTCTTCGCAGATGTTACTTACGGATTTTATCCTGTTTATTGCGAACTTTTCGGCCTTAGCTATCGGCATATTCCCCTCAAGGAGGATTTTTGCCTGGCGGTAGAAGACTATCAGGGGCCATGCGGTGGAATTGCAATTGCAAATCCCAATGCCAATACAGGAATTGCCTTACCTCTTGACGCTATTGAACAGCTTCTAAAATCTCAACCTGATTGTGTTGTCATTATTGATGAGGCCTATGTAGATTTTGGGGCTGAAACTGCTGTCTCGCTCATCAAAAATTATGACAATCTACTGGTTGTTCGCACTTTTTCTAAATCTTCTGGCCTGGCAGGATTGCGCGTTGGATATGCTTTAGGAGCCCCAGAGCTTATTGAAGCCCTGACCCGTGTTAAAGACAGTTTCAACTCTTATCCCCTCCCTCGTACATCTCAGGCCGGTGCTGTTGCTTCTCTTTTAGATGAAGAGTGGTTTGGCAAAACTGTTCGACATATCGTCGCTACGCGGGAAAAACTGATTCCTCAACTTGAAGCACTTGGTTTTAAAATTCTGCCATCTCAGGCAAATTTTATTTTAATACACCATCCAGAATTTTCGGCAGTGACTCTTCATAATCGTCTCAGAGATCAGTCTATAATAGTAAGGCATCTCTCATCTGTACCGCGTATTCAAGAGTGGCTACGTGTTACAATCGGTTCGGACCAGGACTGTGAAAACCTAATTCGCATTTTAAGAAAAATTCTGGAAAATCCTAGTTTAAAACCAGTTTGAGATACTCACCAAAAGAACTGATTTAAAAGAAAATCTCTTTCTTAATCGGACAGTAAGACTCCTCCTTAATACTGCAAAGGAGGATGTTCTGCCTGAAATGTCAGGCAGAGAATATGATCTTACCTAATTAAGAGGAGTTTGTGGCAATGCGCTTTGGCAACAGAATGTTATCTGAAAATCGCCCCATTCGTCGTAATCTTGATGAAAAAAAGAAACAGCTAAAAGAGTTGCGTGATGTTTTGGAACATATGAAACCCCATACATCTCTGGCTTTGAAAAATAGCATTAGACGTAGAATTAGTGAGCTGAGCACCGATATATTAAGTTCATCGCAAAAAAGGCCAGACGACTCAGTCAAAACGTCCCAGCATAAAATTTACGCGCTCTACGCTGATTGAACAATTTTACTTCGAGAAGGTTTATCTGGGTTAAAGCGGTTTTATTAATGTTAAAATAATCTGGGCCAGAATGCTCTTATTGCACTCAAAATGATTTATGCTCACTTTATAAGTCATATTTCAACAAAGAACCCAGAGTGTAATACCGTGTCTCAGACAGAATTCTCTCATGAACAATTACTTGACCGCCTTGGTGAAGTTGCTGTGCGTATCGGACTTAATCTTGTGCCGCAGCAGCAACTCCTTATTACAGCCTCTTTAGATGCAGCACCGCTTGTACGCCGTATTACCGAGCACGCTTATCGGGCCGGTGCCTCTCTCGTCACAACCTTTTTTAACGATGACGAGACGACTCTCGCCCGCTACCAATATGCCTCACCCGAAAGCTTTGATGTCGCGAATGAATGGCTTGCTGACGGAATCGCTCGTGCTTACCGTGAAGGCGCCGCACGCCTCGCTATAACAGGGGGTAATCCAACCTTACTTAAAGGTCAAAACCCTGATTATATCCAGCGATCGAGCAAAGCGAGCTCAAAGGCTAACCGCCCCGCTATGGAAATTATTACCCAATTTGCGACAAACTGGACTATTGTCGCTGCCGCTAATGCAATATGGGCTCAGCAAGTTTTTCCAGATTTGTCAGAAGAAGACGCACTGAAGGCCTTATGGCAAGGAATCTTCACATCATCCCGCGTCGATACACAAGACCCAATAGCGACCTGGAAAAATCATAATAAGCAACTTCATGCCCGCTCATCCCAGCTTAATGAACAGCGCTTTGACGCTTTAGCTTTTAAAGGCCCTGGCACAGATATTACGATCGGTTTGGCTGATGGACACTTATGGGCAGGCGGCGCTGAAGAGACAAAATCAGGCATTATTTGTAACCCTAATATACCTACAGAAGAGGTATTTACGACACCTCATTGCACCCGTGTGGATGGTGTGATTTCTAGCACAAAGCCTCTTTTCCACCAGGGATCGCTCATTGATGGTATTCAGGTTCATTTTAAAGAAGGAAAAATTATAGAGGCCCATGCCAGCCAAGGGCAAAATGTCCTTGAGCGTATTTTAGATACAGATGAAGGCTCAAGGCGGATTGGTGAAGTTGCCCTTGTGCCTCACTCCTCTCCTATTTCTCAAAGCGGTATTCTTTATAGAAATACGCTCTTTGACGAAAATGCCTCCAGCCACATCGCTTTAGGGCAATCTTATACAAAATGTCTTTCCGATACAGATGGACAAAATGAGGACCAGCTTTTACGACGCGGCGCTAATCAATCTATGATCCACATTGATTGGATGGTTGGTTCTGGTCAAATAGATGTTGATGGTATCAAAAACGGCCAGTCTTACCCTTTAATGCGCCAGGGAGAATGGGTGTAAATCTGTGTCTATAACGCTTGACCCCAACTCTTTGCCATCTCTCGATATTATTGGGCTTTCTCAGTCCGGACAAATCGTCCGGGCTGAGCGCCATACACAAGAAGATGGCATACCCTCTTTCATTATACGACAGGACTGGGACGCTTTAAAAACACGGGAAGGCCATGAGCAACCCGCATATAGCGATGAAGCTCTATTAATAGCTCTAGAAAAAATTTCGGCTCATTTTCTACAGGAAGCCGCAAAAACTTTCATTACACTAGGTGGACATGAGTCAGAAAAGAGACCGCCCGCAATCTTCGAGATTGAAAGTGACCTTTTTCTAAATCAAAAAAAGGTCTTTTTACTTTTGGTAAGAGATAAGGCTTATCCAGTGATATGTGCCTTAATTGGCTCGTCTTCGGCAATTTTGCAGTCTTTGAAAGAGAACCAGAAGAAAAATTAACTTAAGCTATTAATAGAGAGCTTTTGAATTCTGGATGTAATATATATTTTTTAGAAGCTACGACTCCGCATCCGAATCGGATGGGTCAGATGCTTCTAGAACGAGAGCCTGTCTTACAAAGCCCCTCTCAAGAGAAATTGAAGCGAGTCGTTGGCGTGCAATATCGATATTGCGCCTGCCAATAGGAAGCCAACGACTAAATTCTTCCACAACATCATCGCCAGAGTTAGGATAGCTTGCTTCTAATAACCGGTTCATTAGATCTTTTTCAGCATCCTCTAATTGCATAGCGGCATTGTCCTCACGTTCTAGTAAGGTGTAAAAAAGCTTAAGTGTAGGATTTTGGTCTTTTTTAGCCATAAGCTAAGCTCTTACCTTCTTTAGGATGGTTCCAAAACAAGTCCAATATGTGAAATCCCTTTGAAAGTTCTGATAAAATCATAATTCCTATAATTAAACAATCTTTTAAAAAGAAGGTTTTTATCTAAAATCAGCCTTTTTGATTTGTGGCATAATTACATTTATCATTTTTATATTTACTTATTACAGTAAGAAATTTTACTTATTTTAATGTAAAATTAATTAATTTTCCCAATTTATTTTTTATCTACTCAAAAAAGTCTGAAAGAAAATTATTGACTTGGTCGGGTAATTTGATGCCTAAAAAAACAATCATAGGTTGCATTTTTCATTATTAGAGCCTCTAATTACAACCTATGTAATAGGAGACTTAAACGATGCGTGTCTTGATTGCAGAGAGTGACCTCTCCTCAGCGAACCAATTAACGAAACTTCTTTCCAATGCTTCTTACACCACGGAACGCACTTCTACAGGTGAAGAAGCTATGGATATGCTTAGGCATTATGATTATGACCTATTCATAACTGAGTTAAATCTTACGGATATGGACGCCGCAGACCTAATCCGTATGGCGCGCCGATCGCAAATAAATGTGCCTATTATCGTTGTTTCTGCTGTAGGACGTCGACCTGTTAAAACAAAAATCCTCAATCTTGGGGCAGATGACTATGTTGTTAAGCCATTTGACCCAGAAGAACTTGTCGCGCGGTGCCAAGCCATCATGCGCCGGACGAGAGGTTTTGCAGATTCTTTATTAAGAGTTGGCCCGTTAGAACTTAATCTTGAAAGTAGGATTGTCAGTATTCACGGCAAACCACTTCACCTTACAGGTAAAGAATACGCAATTTTAGAATTGCTAGTTATTCGTAAAAACACTGTTCTTACAAAAGATACGTTCTTGAACCATCTTTATGGTGGTATTGACGAACCTGAAATGAAAATAATCGACGTTTTCATCTGCAAATTAAGACGCAAACTTCAGACATATGATGTAGATAATCTTATCTCAACCGTCTGGGGTCGCGGCTATATTATGCGTGATGTAACAGAAAATACATCTACAAACACAAATGCCTCTATCCCTGCTCTACAGCCTCACTCTTAAAAGTGAGGCAAAGCCTGTTTTATGTTTTGATATTCCCTTCTTTCATAGAGAAAGAAGGGTTTTTTATTAAAAAGCTGGTTAGAAGAATTAGAAAGATAGCAACTAGGTTATCTTGCTAATTTTATCGCAAACCTGCTGAACAAGCGTCTGAACTAGATTTTCGTCTTCAGCCTCAATCATGACGCGAATAAGGGGCTCTGTGCCGCTTGCTCTCAAAACTAGCCTGCCCTGCCCATCAAGCTGTTCGTTAGCCCATTGATTAATTTCTTTCATTTCGGGCTTGTTCATGGGGTTTGGCCCACTGTAACGCAGATTTTTTAACATTTGCGGATATGGTTTAAAAACATTACACACTTCGCTTGCTGTCTTTTTCGATTCAATCATCACAGCAAGCACCTGAAGAGCCGCTACAAGCCCGTCACCTGTTGTACTATAATCTGATAGTACGACGTGACCTGACTGCTCTCCCCCTATATTAGCGCTTGCTTGACGCATGCGCTCAACAACGTAGCGATCACCAACAGCAGTACGGAACAGTGTTAGACCCATATCTTCAAGATATTTTGCTAACCCCATATTTGACATAACTGTTGCTACAATTTCCTGACCACGAAGCTGACCTCTTTTTTGCCAGGACCGAGCTATAAGGGCCAAAATCTGGTCACCATCTATAAGCTCACCATTCTCATCTGCAATCAGAACACGATCAGCATCGCCATCAAGAGCGATTCCAATATCGGCCTTATGTTTTTTGACGGCATCACACACGGTTTGAGGGTGGGTTGAACCTACATTGTGATTAATATTCACCCCGTCAGGCTCACAACCAACACGAATAATCTCAGCCCCTAGCTCCCATAAAGCTTCAGGCGCAACACGATAGGCTGAGCCGTGAGCACAGTCCAACACAATCTTAAGGCCATCAAGGCGCAAACCACGAGGAAAAGACGCTTTTACAAATTCAATATAGCGACCAGCAGCATCATTAAGACGAGAAGCACGTCCAATTTCGCTCGGGGGTGCGAGAGACGATGTTAAATCATCAGTCATTAATGACTCTATTTCGCTTTCAGCAGCATCAGATAGCTTAAATCCGTCTGGGCCAAAGAGCTTGATCCCGTTATCCGTAAAAGGATTATGAGAGGCAGAAATCATGACACCAATATCAGCTCTCAAAGAGCGCGTTAAAAACGCGATAGCCGGTGTAGGTAACGGCCCAACAAGAGTAACATCCATGCCTGCTGATAAAAATCCCGCTACCAGAGCGCACTCAATCATATAGCCAGATAATCTTGTATCTTTGCCCAAAACAACAGTATGCCGATTTTGACGGTGTTTAAAATAAAGACCAGCAGCCTGACCAAGTTTTTGAGCAACTTCTACAGTCATAGGAGATGTGTTTGCTTGGCCTCGGATTCCATCGGTTCCAAAAAAAACTCTTTGATTGGCCATCAAGTACAACTCCCCTAACTTTTTTAGCAGTCCATAGTGTTAAACTACATAGATACTGATTTACGGACTAAATAATTCCATTAAAAACAGGCGCCAAACGTTTCCGTTCAGCGCCTGAATTCAGACTATAATCTAAATTGTCAAATAGTTTGTGCTCTTAACCCACCTTCTGGTGCATTAATGACAGGCACAGACCCTTTTTTACCAGCTAATGAATTCTCACCATCTTCGCTTCGACTTATTGCTTCACCGCGAATAATGCGTCCAACTTCCTCACCAGTCAGTGTCTCATATTCTAACAAAGCCTCAGCAAGACGATGTAAATCATCAATATGAGAAAGGATCAACTGGCGTGCCTGGTCATAGGCTGTGTCAATCAGCAGGCGTACTTCTTTGTCAATCTCGTTAGCCATATGAGAAGACACATCATCAGGATTATCGTAAGCGACCATCCCCAAACGGTCACTCATTCCCCATTGTTTGACCATACGGCGTGCAATATCGGTAGCGCCTTTAATATCGCCAGACGCCCCAGCACTTACCTCTTCATGGCCAAATATAACTTCCTCAGCAACACGTCCCCCCATGGCAATAATAAGACGTGCAAGACACCATTTACGACTATAAGAGATGTTATCCTTCTCAGGTAATGTCATCACCATGCCCAATGCCTGTCCACGCGGAATAATCGTGGCTTTGTGAATTGCATCACTTCCCGGCGTTAAATAGGCACAGAGAGCATGTCCACCTTCATGGAAGGCTGTTGTCTTTTTTTCTTCTTCTGTCATGACCATGGAGCGTCTTTCAGCGCCCATCATCACTTTGTCTTTAGCTTGCTCAAACTGAGCCATAGAAACAGAGCGGCTTCCCTGTCTTGCCGCAAAAAGAGCGGCCTCATTAACAAGGTTGGCTAGGTCAGCACCCGAAAATCCTGGCGTGCCACGAGCAATAACGCGCGGGTCAACATCAGAGAAAAGCGGTAATTTTTTCATATGGACACGCAGAATTTTCTCACGTCCACTCACATCTGGATTAGGCACTACAACTTGTCTGTCAAAACGACCTGGACGTAATAAAGCGGGGTCAAGCACATCGGGGCGGTTTGTTGCCGCAATGATAATTACCCCTTCATTACTTTCAAAGCCATCCATTTCGACAAGCATTTGGTTCAAGGTTTGTTCGCGCTCATCATTACCCCCACCAAGGCCAATACCACGATGACGGCCCACAGCATCAATTTCATCTATAAAGATGATGCAAGGGGCGGATTTTTTACCCTGCTCAAACATATCGCGCACACGCGACGCCCCGACACCAACAAACATTTCGACAAAGTCAGAGCCGGAAATGCTGAAAAAAGGCACGTTGGCTTCACCCGCGACAGAACGCGCCAAAAGCGTTTTACCTGTGCCAGGAGGCCCGACAAGCAGCACACCTTTTGGAATTTTACCGCCAAGTCTTGTGAATTTTTGAGGGTCTTTCAAAAAATCAACAATTTCTTCGAGCTCTGACTTGGCTTCGTCAATTCCAGCAACATCGGCAAAAGTCACGCGCCCTTGCTTTTCGTTAAGCAAGCGGGCTTTGGATTTACCAAAACCCATTGCACCGCGCCCACCGGCACCTGCCTGCATTTGCCGAAAAATCATAAAGCCCAAACCCAGCATCAAAATAATAGGCAGATATGCTGCAACGTAACGGAGAATAGGGCTTTCGTTGCTTTGGGGAGGCTTTGCTGTGACCTCTACTCCAGCCTTGGTCAAACTAGAGACCATAGCAGGATCAAAGGGAGCGTATGTTTCAAACGAAGTGCCATTCGTTAAAACGCCAGAGATATTTTGCTCGCGAATAGTGACTGAGCGTACCTGGTGCTGTTCCACATCATGCATGAAATCAGAATAAGCCAGCTGTTGAACAGCATGGCGGTTTCCACCAGGTTGAAAGGCCGTCAGCACAACGATGGCCGCCATGATGACGATGACCCAAATCACAACGTTACGACCAATGTTGTTCATATTAATCTTATGACCTCACTCAGTATGGGGCAAAAAGGAGTTAGTGTCTTAAACTTCATGCTTTAAAGATAAGACTTTCTTGGGCTGTTCCTAGAGGAAAAGAAAGTAAAAACTGCATAAACTTTCTTAAAGTGCTGTAATATTCGTTAAAATAGCCTGGTGCCTGTTACTATGACACGGCTCTCCCATGAAAAATTCTCCCTTGGTAAATCTTTTATAAGCCCTCTTACGCCTTCTGCCACACTCACAACAGTTCCTTTATGCCAAAGAGCTGGTACTGTTTTAAGAACGGCTGCGGGAACCTCTCTATTTACACGAAGTGACAAAGCCTTCTCACCTAAAGGCCCAATCTGACAATCTGTCCGATCAGGGCCAAGATACAGCCAGCGATTATCCCATAGCTGTCCTGACTTTGCTGGACAAAACCCTTCGAGAGAACGCTCTTCACGCATAAATAACAGATTTGTTTTTGGCTCTTTATAGTCTCGCCGGCCTTTAAAATTGTGCGAAAGCTGTTTTTTTACGATGACCCCTCCTAGCGTACCCTGTTCATTTTCTTTCAGCATAGCTAATTGCGCACGGCTAGGAATGTAAGGATTACCACCAACAAGACTGATTAAACGGCCTAATAAGTTTTGAGAAATATTATGATCATCAACAGACAGGGCTTTGCTTTCCAAAATAATCCACCCTTCAGCTTGCCATGATGCATGGCGGGCCAAAAGCTCTGCCACGTCATTTTCATCACGTCGATAATCCAGCACCGACTTTACCTGTAAAGACCTCATTTCATGTCGTTCTAGGTCAGTAAGATCCTGGCGCAGCTGTACACGTTTGAAACGTCTATTATGATTTGAGGGATCTTCACACCAGGCTATATTTGCCTGTCGCAATGTTTCTTTCAAACGCTCGGGACGAATGGACAAAAAAGGACGAATGAGAGCAATTCTACCGCGATATAATCTAGGGGCAATACCTGTTAATCCGCTTTTACCGCTCTTTTTCTCCACCCTCATCCACATTGTTTCTTCTTGATCTGCTTCATGGTGAGCAAGCACTAAAGCAGTTGCTCCGGCATTTTTACAAGCACGCTCCAAAATAGCAAAACGAGCGTCCCGTGCTCTTTCCTGCAACCCACCTGTTTTTAAACTATCTAAAGTTAAAATATGTGCCGGAACCCCCATAGCTTCGAGCCGCTTTTGTGTTAACTCTGCCTCCTGACGGGACTCTGCTCGCAAAGCATGATCAACAATAAAAGCTATAATATGCTTTCGCCACCCTCTTGCCAAATAAGCAAGAGCCAGGGAATCCCCTCCGCCTGAAACAGCCAAAGCAAGAGGAGATCTGGGATCATCTGGCCCAAAAGGACCGAGTTTATTTATAAGGGAAGCAAATTCATCTTTAGTGACAGGCAGCGCGGGCACGGAAAACCTTTTGTGAGGATTTAACTCGGGCATTTGCATTTGGAAATTCTCTGGAAAGTTTATCCAGAGCTTCGCACGCAGCAGCATTATTTTTAAGGGAGATCATTGATGCAGCAACACCTAAGAGTGCTTCTGGTGCCCGGCCTGATTTAGGAGCTTTATTATAGGCGTCAAAATAAGAAACTGCTGATTGCCGATAATTTTTCTGTCCCGCCAAAGCACGCGCTAATAGATAATCGGCTTCAGCTTTCAATGTTGCCGTTTTGGCTGATTTTAAAGCCTCACGCGCGTAAAATTCTGCATCACTAAAACGCTGTGCGGCAAGTGCATCCTGCCCAGACTTAATAGGCGTTAAGGATGGTTTAGGGGTACCATTATTTATATTCGCATTCCCCTTAGCAGCTGGCTTAGCTACCGGTACAGAATTGCTATGAGAAGATGATCCATTTTGCTGAGCAAACTGCATGTCACCAATTTGCTTTTTCATATCTGCCTGGTTTTGCTGAACCTGATTATTAAGCTGATCCAGCTCTCCTCTCATTCCCCGCACCTGGTTTTCCAGGCTATTCACACGCTCTAAGAGCTGTGCGACCAGATTATCAGATGTGGCATCATTATTTGCCCCGTAATTTACCGCACCATTATGAGAAGAATGAGATAAGGCATTAATAGCTGAGTCAGAAGCGACGGGAGGGGCTAGAGCATCCTGCGAGTCAGAAGAATAACCAGCCTTCTGACGCTCTAATTGTTGGTGTTGCCGTAATATATCCTCACGCGACAGACCATTATCGGCATAGGCCGTGGCAAAAGGGAAAGTCGAAACAAGGCACATTAAAGACAGAGAATTTTTAATCTGCTTTAAAATAGCAAGTCGTGACATATATTACCTCTTCTTCCTTAGCCAAAAATAAAAAAGGCCATTTGGGGGAATTATGCCCCTCCTGGCCTTTCTACTAAAAAAATCTCTATGAGCAAAATGCTCAGTTCGCGTTAGCGAACCGATGTAATAGCATTACGATTCTGTGCCCATGCTTCTTCATTATCGCCATCAACTGTAGGGCGATCTTTACCATATGAGATGGTGCTGATACGTGATGCACTTACGCCACGAGCCTGCAAATAGTCTCTTGCAGCATTAGCACGACGTTGACCCAGAGCAATATTGTACTCTTCTGTGCCACGGTCATCGCAATTTCCTGCAATGACAATGCTCACCTGAGGATAACGTTGCAGCCAAGCAGCCTGTTTATCAAGGGTTGCACGCGCTTCTGAGCTAAGCTGATTTTGTGCCAGAGCAAAATAGACGCGGTCCCCAGCACTAGCGACCAAATCTGCTTCACTACCAGGTACAGGCCCCATATCAGCCTGCTGAGACATACCGTTCCCTAAGCTGTCCCCTTTATGATCTGAGGAGCTACCGCAAGCTGCCAGAGCAAGGGTCAAACCGATAATACCAAACGCCTTGAATTTCATGTCTTCAACCTTAGGAAGGCTCTGAAAAGAGCCAAATGAAAAAAGCCTTCTTAATTTAAGATAAGCTTCAGGAAGTGATGCTAATCCTGTATTTTAAAAACTGTCAAGCACCCTCTTTCGAGGGCATCTGATTTACGGTCTCTTTCTTATTGTCTAAAAGGTGACCAAGAAGGATCGGAAGCACCAGTGGAGGTTGGAATTACGTGCTCGTTAAACCCAGCCACATCAATCACACCAATTGTGGAACTAAATCCTACACCACCTGCTCTTGAAGCACTCTGACGACAAAAAGCTATGACCCTGCCATTAGGAGCAAAACTCGGGCTTTCTACCGTAAAGCCTTGTGTCAAAATACGCTCGCCCGTGCCATCAGGATTCATAACCCCAAGTGAGAACTGACCCTGATTAAGACGCGTAAAGGCAATCACATCGCCACGGGGGGACCATACTGGAGAACCATAATGCCCTTTTCCGTAAGAAAGGCGACGCACATTTCCTCCTGTGGCATCCATAATATAAAGTTGCGGACTACCGCCCCTGTCGGAATTAAAGACAATTTTTTGACCATCAGGACTAAAGCAGGGACTTGTATCAATAACGCCAGGACCGCTCGTTAGGCGTATGCGTTGTTGAGTAGCAGTCTCAATTCTATAAATATCAGACCCCCGTCACGTGTTGTCACTGAAAGGATAATGGTCCCTCCATCTGGTGAGAAACGTGGTGCAAATGAAATGCCTTCAAAGGAACCAAACAATGTTTCCTGACCAGAATTAAGATCATAAACATAAACGCGAGGTCTATTTTTTGCGTAGGATAAAAAAGCTATTTGCTGGCTGATCGGACTAAAACGCGGCTCTAATGTGAGCCATTTTCCATCACTTAAAATATGCGGATTCGCTCCGTCCTGATCCATAATGGCAAGACGCGTTATCTGCTTCCGACGCGGGCCTGTGCGGGCAATATAAGCAATGCGTGTATCAAAATAACCTTGCTCGCCTAAAAGACGTTTGTAAATGACATCAGCAATAATATGGGCAATACGCCGCCAATTTGTTTCTGATGCTGTATAGGCCGTCCCTTGCAGTTGCTGACCTGCAACAACGTCCCATAATCTCATTTCAACACGAACATTATTTGTGCCATTTGCACTTCCCGCCACAGCAGCACGGGCCCCACGTGCTTTTAACGCACCAAAATCAGGTTGACTTCCTGAAGGAACATCACCTGACATGACCTGAAACAACCCAGTGCTGCTCAGGTCAGAGGAAATAACATCGGAAATGCGGCTTCCTAAACCTGCTCCAAAGTTAGGAATAATAATCGGAATAGGTGCCTGATGCGCCTGATCAACTGTTATTTCAGGAGCACCAGGCGCATTATCCTGACCAGCGGCAAAAGCCCCTAATGGCGTCGCCATAACGCCCCCCAGGGCAACACCCCCCATAGCAGCACCACTCAAGACAGTGCGACGAGTAAAATGCTTTTTTAGGTTTTCAGACTCAGCATCGGTAAAAAATGACATATGCAGTTACCTCGAGTTTGTAAAATTATGGTCTAAACACAAAACGAAATTGCCGGGTTTTCCCCAGTAAACGGGCAGGAACTGGCAAATGTGAACAGGTTGGACTTAATACAGCCGCACGAGCACGCTCAGCCAACACACGATAAGAGGGGTCAGAAGCCATACGTGATGCTGTCTCAGGCGCAAAAACCGCAATTCTGGCTTCTCCTGAGGCATCTACTGTTACGATCATGCGCGCCATAAAGCTTGCATAATTTTTCGCCGCCGTATCCTCCTGATAGCAACGCCGTACGGAAGCGCCGATAGCTTTTTGCTCTCCCGCATTCAAAGAACGCGTATCACCATCTGGATCTCCCCCACCTTTAGGAGAACCACCCTGTGACGGATTAGCCTTGGCTCTTGGTGGCTGGGTCTGTTTTTGTTCAGACCGAAAACTATCCAAAGTGGCCAGCAAGGAATGGCTATCTGATTGTGCTTTTTTAGCTTCATTCGGTTGGTGGGTTTTTGAGGCCTGTGGCTTTAAAATAGGTTTTGTAACTGAAGGTGACGGGGCTTTAATATCAGCCACTTTCTGCTTGACCACCTTTTGCTTTTTGGGTTCAGCACTAACCTCCCCTTTTTCGTGCAGCTCAGCTTTTTGCTGAATGTCTGTTTTTACAGGCGTCTTGGAAGGTTTAGGCACTGATGATGCCCGCGGTGGTGGTGGCGCTGTTGGTGGCGGTGGCTCATGAGGCGCCTTTTTAGGTGGTTCCTGAGAGGGAGGCGCTTCACTCTCCTCTTTAGCAAATGGTGCAGGAACCTTAGCCTTGTGAGCTGATTTCATTGGAGGAGCCGCTGAACCTTGTGTATCAAAAACCATTTCAACAGGTGGTGGCGGTGGAGGTTCAGGCAATGGAGCCACATGGTTCCATAAAAGCGCTATTAAAATTCCCCCATGCCCCATGATAGAAAGCACCGTTCCAACAAGCGTTAAACGCTTTTCGGAATTTAGCCCCCTATTATCGTAAAATATTCCGGGCTGCACAGTGCGCTCCTAGGACTTTAATTAAGGGCCACTTGGGGGTTGCTGGGCAAGCAGGGCTACGTGGCTAAAACCACCGGTCGTAATCTGCCCCATAACACGCATGACCTGTCCGTAATCAATCTTTGCATCCGCACGCACAAAAATGCGTCTGGTTGAGTCATTATTGGCAGCTTTTTTAAGACGATCTACCAACTCTTCAGCCGTAACAGGCTCATCACCCAAAAACAGGTTTCCATCGCTACGTAAGGAAACAGTTATGGGCTTACTATCAGTATTAACGGGACTGGCGCTTGTTTTAGGAAGATCAACATTAACACCGCTTGTCATCATAGGGGCCGTGACCATAAAAATGATCAACAACACCAACATGACATCGACCAAAGGCGTAACATTGATTTCCGAAGCGGGCCTGTGACGGCGGCGACCGGAAAATCGCCCTCCTCCTCCTGACATCGCCATGATCTTCAGTTCTTTCCAGCTTTACGTTCTTCAGACTGACGAGAAAGAATGGCAGCGAATTCAGTGCCAAACGCCTGCATACGCTCTGAAAAATTATCTAATGAACGCGTAATAAGGTTATAGGCAACATAAGCGGGTATGGCTGTTATAAGACCAATTGCCGTTGCGAAAAGAGCCTCGGAAATACCAGGAGCAACAACTGAAAGATTTGTATTATGCATTGCGGCAATTGAGCCGAAAGCATGCATAATGCCCCATACTGTGCCAAATAGCCCGACAAATGGTGCAACTGGGCCAATTGTGGCAAGCATTGTCACATAACGAGAAAGGCGATCCTCCTCACGGGCAATCGTGATATTAATGGCACGATCAATACGTTCTTGCGTACCGCCCCGCACCATATCAATCCCTTCTATACGCGATGAACGACGCCATTCTCCCATAGCTGCGCCAAAAACAGCTGCCAGAGGATGTACAGGGCGTGCACCCTCTGTTTCATAAAGATCATCAAGAGACCCTCCAGACCAAAACAGATCTTCAAAAGACGCAGCCTCGTGGTTGATACGACGGATAAGAAGGATTTTTTCAACAATGACCGCCCAAACAAATATGCTACATGCCACAAGGCCAATCATGACTAATTTAACCACGATGGAAGCATGTAAGAATAATTGTACCGGCGATAACCCCACAGCGCTAACAGCCCCTAGAGCACTTGAACTCACCGCTTGGTCCACTCTGCTTTCTCCTGATATTTTTTCAAAGTTCCGGGCATCAGAATCCTGACAATGATTCTTTCATGCAAGGTCTATCTTCTTACATGGCATTACGCCACAAAAGGTGAAAGGGATTTTTTATTACCGATCGTTCAGGTTAATTATCTGTTCTTAGTTGTTCTAATCGCTTTTTAACTTCAACAGGCAATCTCACAGGTTTTAATCTATCCATTGCCATAGAAACGAGTTCCACTTTTAAACTAGCAATATGAAGTTTTTCTGAATTAACCTCAGTAAAAATATTTTGCTGTAAAATAAACCTGGCCGCTTTGGCCTCTACAAGGCATGTCTCTATTTCGAGAACATCATCTAATTTAGCCGGACGATGATAGTGAATAGAGAGGTTGGCAACAACAAAACCAAGATTTTCTTTTTCAGCCAATTCACCGATAGCCAGGCCTAACTCTCTTAAAGCCTCTGCCCTAGCACGCTCGGCAAAGCCGAGATAACGCGCATGATAGACAATGCCTCCAGCATCGGTATCTTCATAATATACACGAAATTTTATATGGTGAGCCATAGACGCCCTTGCTAAAAAAGGGTTGGTGAATCGGTGGGTGGTTTTAGCCCAAGATAACGCCATCCAGGATCGCCCAACATACGCCCTCTTGAAGTACGCAACACCAAACCTTCCTGGATAAGATAAGGCTCAACAACATCTTCTAACGTATCTCTGGCTTCGGCCAAAGCAGCGGCCAAGGTTTCTACCCCTACGGGTCCCCATGATGATGTTCGGCAATGCGGCGTAAATAACGCCGGTCCATTGCATCTAAACCATGCGCATCTACTTCCAGGCGAGACAAAGCTATATCGGCTGTCTCACGGTCTATGACGTCTTTTTTAGACACAAGAGCAAAATCTCTTACACGGCGCAAAAGCCGCCCTGCAATGCGTGGTGTTCCACGAGAACGGCGAGCAATTTCCTCAGCACCCTCTGGTGTTAGAGACATGCCCAGTTTCTTTGCGCCACGCGAGACAATCAAGCGTAACTCTTCTGGGGTATAAAACACTAACCTTAAGGGAATACCGAAACGGTCACGTAATGGCGTTGCTAAAAGACCTGCCCGCGTCGTTGCTGCAACCAAGGTAAAGGGGGCTAAATCAATACGTACTGAGCGTGCTGCCGGCCCTTCCCCTATAATGAGATCGAGCTGAAAATCCTCCATCGCGGGATAAAGGACTTCTTCAATAGCTGGCTGCAAACGATGAATCTCATCAATGAATAAAACATCACGCGGCTGAAGATTGGTTAAGATAGCCGCTAAATCACCAGCTCTTTGAATCACAGGCCCTGACGTTGCACGAAAACCAACCCCCAGCTCTCGTGAGACAATTTGAGCCAAGGTGGTTTTACCCAAACCTGGCGGGCCATGCAGTAAAACATGGTCTAAAGCTTCACCACGAGATTTAGCTGCCTTAATGAAAATAGACAGATTTTCCCGGCTTGCTTTTTGACCTGTAAAATCAGCCAGGGTTTGAGGCCGCAAGCTCGCATCAGCTGCGTCTTCTGGCTGCCGCACCGCGTCAGTTTCTGGGGCACGGTTGGTTGGTGTTTCCCATTCATCCATCATGAACGTGCTAACTCTTGCAAGGAGAGACGAATAATTTGATCAAGCCCTGATGTTTTATTTTCACTTATGAGACGACTAACCACAGGCCAAGTTTCAGCACGACGAAATCCTAATCCCTCAAGCGCCATCAGTGCATCTGCCTCGATACTTGCCCCCGGTGCAGAGTCCAGAATGGGGGCTTGCAGATTTTGAGAACTCCCTGGCATTTTTGCAACCTTGGGCTTTAGCTCAGTCAAAATACGCGTTGCTAAACGCGGCCCAACACCAGCAGCCTGTGTAAAAACCTGTTTATCACTCGCATTAATAGCCTGAAGCAACTGTATAGGCTGGCTAACGGACAAAATTGCCAAAGCCACGCGAGAACCAACGCCCTGTACCGTTGTTAATAAGCGGAACCACTCTCTTTCTTCTAGTTCAGCAAAACCGTAAAGCTGAATTGCATCTTCCCTTACGATTGTTTCAATGAAAACACGGGCTATTTCTGGGGGTTTGGCCAGTTGCCCCAAAGTTTGGGTAGAGGCGAAAACGACATAACCAACACCATTGACGTCAATAATGCAGCAGTCATTTTCAACTTGTCCAACAAAGCCGGTAAGCTGTCCTATCATGCCATTCTCACTCCCTGAACCACTCTACAGGCACTTGCACGATAATGAGCATGGCAGATTGCAACAGCAAGAGCATCAGAAGCATCTGCACGTTTAATTATTGCTCCAGGCAAAAGCCTTCTTACCATCATAGTTACCTGCTCTTTGGAAGCTGCTCCTGTACCCACGACTGATCTTTTGACAGCCATAGCCCCATATTCACTTACAGGGAGCCCTACCAGAGCGGGCACTAAAAGAGCTACACCACGAGCATAACCAAGCTTTAGAGTAGAAGAACCATTACGATTAACATAAGTCTCTTCTACAGCGGCTTCAACAGGGGCGAAATTTTCTATGAGATTTTTCAAACCTTCATGGAGGGTGCATAAACGCTGAGGGACTGAATCCGCACTATCTGTCGCTAAAACACCATCAGCAATATGGCGTAACCTGTTACCTTCAACCTCAATAACACCCCAGCCCATAAAACGCAGGCCGGGGTCAATACCAATGAGACGTATCAAGCTGATAAAGCCTCTGCTACCTCGTCTGGCAAATCAAAATTAGCGTACACAGCCTGCACATCGTCATTTTCATCGAGCACATCAATGAGTTTTAACACTGAACGTGCTTTATCTTCATCCAGAGAAACAGTCGTTTCAGGGCGCCAGTCTAGTTTGGCCGAACGTGCCTCACCAAAACGCTTTTCTAACTCATCGCGAACGGTGAAGAGCGCTTCCATTGAGCTCGTAATCTCATGGAAACCGTCAACAACCTCGACATTATCCGCTCCTGCCTCAATGGCAGCTTCCAGCATTTCGTCTTCATTCGCCACATCGAGAGGATAGGTCACAACGCCAAGGCGCTGAAACATGAAAGAAACAGAATTAGCTTCTCCCATAGAGCCACCATGCTTGGAAAAAGCTGCCCGTACTTCAGAAGCAGTGCGATTGCGGTTATCTGTCAAACCTTCGACAATAATTGCAACACCGGCAGGACCGTAACCTTCGTAACGAACCTCTTCATAGTCATCACCCCCGGCAGCGCCGGAAGCTTTGCGAATAGCACGCTCTACGGTGTCTTTAGGCATATTCACTTCGCGTGCAGCAATAATAGCGGCCCGCAAACGGGGATTCATGGCCGGGTCAGGAAGACCAGAGCGCGTAGCAACCGTTATTTCACGAATGACTTTACCAAATTGTTTGGCACGCTTAGCATCCTGCGCGCCTTTACGGTGCATAATATTTTTAAACTGGGAATGGCCGGCCATTGACCTCTCATCTCCTCAAAAAGTTACATATCAAAAGTTAGATAATTTTACCGTGACAATGCTTGAATTTTAACCCAGAACCACAAGGACATGGGGCATTACGCGGTGTTTGATTATTCCATAAAGCTAAAGTTTCAGCATCGATTATGTCATTTTCACTTTCTGGAACGGTTTCATAATGTGCATTAGCAGGGAATTCAGGTGTTTGAGGGGCTTCAGACACTGTCTGTATACGTGACAGGGTCTGGACTGTTCTCAAGCGCATTTCTGAAAGCATGAATTTAAACATCTGAAAGGCTTCATGCTTATATTCATTTAATGGATCGCGCTGTCCATATGCCCTTAAACCAATGCCCTGGCGCAGCTGATCCAAAGCATGAAGATGCTCTTTCCAGGCGCTGTCAAATGACGTTAAGAGCACATGCTTTTCGACCATACGCATCATGTCGGGACCCATTAAGGCAGAGCGTGTAGCATGAGCTTTCACCGCCTCTGCTTCAATGCGGTCAATCATATGTTCTTCATCAATACCATCTTCATGTGACCATTCCTCTACCGGAAGGTCCAGATCCAAGACGCGCATAATTTCTTGATGAAGGCCTTTCATATCCCAGGCTTCTGGGAATGATTTTTCAGGAATATGGTCCTGAACCAGCTCTTCTATAACATAACGTCTTAAATCTTTGATGATCGGTGAAAGATCATCTGACGCCATATATTCACGCCTTTGAGCATAAACCTCGCGGCGCTGGTCATTCATGACATCGTCATATTTGAGCGTGTTTTTACGCATATCGAAGTTACGTGCTTCGACTTTCTTTTGTGCTTTTTCAAGGGCGCGATTAAGCCAGGGATGGATAATCGCTTCTCCCTCTTTTAAGCCCATTTTTTGCATCATACCGCCCATGCGGTGAGTACCAAAAATGCGAATAAGATCATCTTCTAATGACAGGAAGAAGCGTGAATTTCCTGGGTCACCCTGGCGGCCTGAACGACCACGCAACTGGTTATCAACGCGGCGGCTTTCATGGCGCTCAGTACCAATGACAAAAAGCCCGCCTGCTGATTCGACCAATTTACGGTTTTGGGCAACTTCTTCTCTAATACGATCAGCCAGAAGATTGCGCTCTTCGTCATTCTCAATTTCGGCCGTGCGCTGTTTGACCAGCATTTCAACATTACCACCGAGCTTAATATCTGTGCCACGGCCAGCCATGTTTGTCGCAATAGTTATGGCGCCAGGAGCCCCAGCCTGAGCCACAATGCTCGCTTCCTTTTCATGATGGCGGGCATTAAGAACACTATGCTTTATTTTATGTTTCTGAAGGATTGAGGATAAATATTCGCTCTTTTCAATAGAGGTTGTTCCCACCAGCACAGGCTGTTTTTTGGCATTAATTTGCGCAATTAACTGTGCGACAGCATTATATTTTTCGCCCGCAGTGAGGTAAACTTCATCATCCCCATCCTGGCGCTTAACGGGCAAATTGGTGGGAATTTCAACAACATCTAATTTATAAATTTCTGCAAATTCATCCGCCTCGGTCATAGCCGTTCCGGTCATGCCAGACAATTTGGGATAAAGGCGGAAATAGTTTTGGAACGTGATGGAGGCTAAAGTTTGGTTTTCCTGCTGGATTTCAACATGTTCTTTAGCTTCAAGCGCTTGATGCAAACCATCGGAATAACGCCGACCATCCATCATACGGCCTGTAAATTCATCAATTAAAATGAGTTTACCATCACGCACGATGTAATCGACATCGCGTGAAAATAACGTATGAGCGCGTAAGGATTGCTGAACATGGTGAACGACTGCTACATTTTGCACATCATAAAGACCACCATCACTCAGCACACCGGCTTCTTTGAGTAATTCTTCAACCCGGTCTGACCCTGCTTCGGTTAAAGTGACAGTGCGTAATTTTTCGTCTTTATCGTATGTCTCAGGATCTTCGACTAATTTAAGCACTACAAGATCGACTTGACGGTAAAGATCAGAACTATCTTCAGCAGGACCTGAAATGATTAGCGGCGTTCTTGCCTCATCAATGAGAATACTATCGACCTCATCGACGATGGCATAATTAAAGTCACGCTGCACCATCTCATCAAGGCTATATTTCATATTATCGCGAAGATAATCGAAGCCGAACTCGTTATTAGTGCCGTATGTAATGTCGGAAGAATAAGCTTTACGGCGCTCATCATCAGATAAATCAGGGACGATTACACCAGTACTAAGGCCCAAAAAGCCATAAAGCTGAGACATTTCCTCAGCATCACGTCGGGCCAGATAATCATTTACAGTAACGACATGCACACCCTTACCAGTAAGGGCATTGAGATAAACGGGGAGTGTCGCAACGAGTGTTTTACCCTCGCCTGTACGCATTTCAGCAATGCGTCCTTCATGCAAAACCATACCACCAATGAGCTGCACATCAAAATGGCGCATTCCCAAAACACGCTTTGACGCCTCTCTACAAACGGCAAAAGCTTCTACCAAGAGGTCATCCAGGCTCTCTCCCTTAGAGAGACGCTCTTTAAATTCACCAGTCTTTAAACGCAGCTCTTCATCGCTGAGAGCCTGAATTTTAGGCTCCAAAGCATTAATGTCAGGGACTCGCTTTTGGTAACGTTTTAAATAACGATCATTGGCGGAACCGAAAATAGCACGTGCAAGGCGTGAAAACATATGAGACCCTGAAATAATGACTTCGCTTAGATGGACTTAAAAACTCAGATAATTCTTAAATGCAGAAACTAAGACCATCACTACATTTTGTCACGCTTTCGCGTGAAAAGGAAATTAGGAACCACAGACTCAACGGTCAATGGCTTGAGAAGACGGAGTTAGTAAAATTGAACATTTTTCAGTAAATTCTTTATTACAAAAGCTTAAACTTTAAGAAAATTTCATATAATTTACAGCGGAACATAATCTAAAACGAGACGATATACCGCCATTTTTTTCGTGATAATCACTCATTCTATCTTACAGAATATCTGTTTCAGAGACAATTTAAAAAAAATTGCCCTCTTGCGATGCGTTGCAGCCTTTGTCATGGTCGGTCAGGATTGTTAATTAATAAACTTATCGAGGTATTATTATGCGGTTCAACCGCCTCATGCTTGCTTGCACGACTCTAATTGGTGGCCTATCTCTTTCGACTGCTTCAATTGTTCCTGCTTTCGCTGCACCAAAAGCTTCACCAACCAGCACAGCTCCTGCTCCTGTCAAAGCTGACCCTAACATGGTTATTGCAACTGTTGACGGTCAAAAAATTACCCTTAGTGACGTTCAGGGGGCTCTTTCAGAGTTGCCACCAGCAGCAATGAGCGTGCCACGTGAGCAGCTTATTCCTTTACTTCTGGGCCAACTTATTAGCCAAAAAGCAATCGAAATTGCTGCTAAAAAAGAAAAGCTAGAAAATAACCCAGAAATTAAAACAGCCATGATGCGTGCCTCTGAAGCTGCATTAATGAATGGTTATATTAAGCAAAAAGTAGCGCCAAAAATCACAGAAAACGCTATGAAGGCTTATTATGACAAACATTATGCGAATAAAAAGCCAGAGCAAGAAGTGCATGCCCGCCATATTCTGGTCGACTCAGAAGCTAAAGCAAAAGATATTATTGCTCAGCTTAAAAAAGGCGGAGATTTCGCTAAATTAGCAGCCAAAAATTCATCAGACAAAGCGACAGCAAGCAATAATGGTGGTGATCTGGGCTGGTTTAAACGCGGTGATATGATCCCTGATTTCTCAAAAGCAGCTTTTGACACAAAATCTGGCACATACACTCAAAAACCTGTTCATACTGTCTATGGCTGGCACGTTATTCAGGTTCTTGGCACACGCACAGCCCCTGTGCCAACATATGACAAAGTAAAAAACCAAATCCGCCAAAATCTTTTAAAAGAAGAAATTGGCAAGGTTGTTGAAGCAGCAGAAAAAAGCGTCAAAATTGTTCGCTATGATGCTCAAGGCAAACCCATTGCTGATGCTCCTGCTCCAACTAAAGCACACTAAAAACTAAGGCTTTCCTTTATGGCACCGACGCACTCCATTTCTCCTCTGGCTTTGCCTCTTCCAAAACTTGGTTTTGTGAAGGGAGTGAAATTAAGCAGTGTGGCAGCCGGTGTACGCTATAAAGGCAGGACCGATTTAATGTTGATGGAGTTCGCTCCATCAACAACGGTGGCGGGTGTGTTTACACAAAATAAGTGCCCCGGTGCTCCCATTACATGGTGCCGCACCGCACTTTCCCGCTCTTTTACAGCACGCGCTTTATTAGTAAATTCTGGTAATGCGAATGTCTTTACTGGCAGAGCTGGTGAAGAAGCCGTGCATCATTGCGTAACAGCTCTTGCGCAACATCTTGGTTGCAGAGATGAAGAAATATTTGTTGCCTCTACTGGCGTAATTGGTGAGATTTTACCCTATCAACGCATTATTGATGCTCTTCCAAAGGCGACTGAAACGTTACAGGAAGATGAGTGGGAAAACGCAGCACGCGCCATTATGACAACCGACACTTTCCCTAAAGCTGCACAAAGGGAAGTTATGATCGGCTCTAAAAAGGTTCGGATACAGGGCATCGCCAAAGGCTCGGGCATGGTTGCCCCGGATATGGCGACCATGCTGGCCTATATTGTGACTGATGCCTCTCTCCCTCGCCCCGTTTTGCAAACACTTCTTTCTGAAGGTGTGAAACCGAGCTTTAATTCTATAACTGTGGATTCAGACACTTCAACATCTGACATGGTTATGATTTTTGCTACGGGTCAGGTTAATAATAGCGATATTTCTGATTATAATGACCCAGAGCTTTATGCATTTAAAAATGCTTTAAATGAGATTTTGCTTGATTTGGCGCTGCAAGTTGTACGAGACGGTGAAGGTGCTACAAAACTCATTAAAGTTATTGTTAAAAATGCACATGATGATATCTCGGCAAAAAAGATAGCTCTGGCTATTGCCAATTCTCCCCTCGTTAAAACAGCTATTGCAGGTGAAGATGCCAATTGGGGCCGCGTGGTCATGGCTGTAGGAAAAAGTGGTGAGCCTGCTGACAGAGACCGTCTTTCCATTGCGGTAGGGGACTCGTGGGTTGCTAAAAATGGTACTGTTGCCCCGACTTCAATGACGAAGAGGCAACAAATTATATGAAAGGTCAGGAAATAACCATTACGGCTGACTTGAATATAGGATTTGGCAATGCATGCGTTTGGACATGTGATTTAACTCACGGTTATATTGATATTAATGGCTCATATCGCAGCTAGCTGCGCCTCGCTATAAAATTTTATGACAAAGCGACGGCAGATAATTTTTACGTAACGAATATATTACTAAGCTTTTACTTGCTTCACTCTGTCACTACTGAGTAGGTTCGCGTAGTAATTTTTCTAGTTGATGGCTGTTGCACATTTGTGCAGTTAAACGCTCTGAACATGAAGGGTGGTTTTATGTCTGCTAAAAGACGAGTGATTATTTTGGGTGGCGGCATTGGTGGTATAGAAGCTGCCATTGCGTTGAGCCGTAAAGCTGGTGTTAGCCTGACACTTGTCGATCCTAATGCTGTTCATGTCTGGAAGCCAGCTTTGCATGAATTTGCAGCAGGCACCTTAAATTTTGAAGAAAATGTTTTTTCTTTCGAAAAGCTTTCCAAAAAATTTAAATTTAACTTTATTCAAGGCGCTCCCAGTAGCATCGACAGACAGGCAAAATCTGTCAAATTAAGTGATGGTCAAACTCTCGAATATGATTATCTGATAGTCAGTATTGGGGGCGTGCAAATGATTTTGGCACACCAGGGGCAAAAGAGAATTGCCTCTTTTTAGATAATATTCATGATGCCGAAAACTTACACACCACCTTTCAGGAAGCTATAAAACAAGCTCGACAGGATAATAAGCCGCTCTCTTTAGCTATTATCGGCTGCGGGGCGACAGGTGTTCAGTTAGCGGCAGAATTATGTAATGCAATTGATAATACGCCCGATATGGGCCCTGAGATGCGCCGCAAATATCTCAAACCAATTTTAATTGAAGCCATGGGACGTGTTCTTCCCACTTTTTCCGAAACAGTGTCGGCTGAGGCGGAAGAAGAACTTACTAAAATTGGCTATGACGTTATGACAAACGCCATGGTTAGTGAAATTGATGCTACAGGTATCAAGCTCAAAGATGGCCGTTACATTGAAGCTAGTATCCGTATTTGGGCTGCAGGTGTGCAGGCAAGTGCCGCAACTTCAATCTTTAAAGGTTTGGATTTAAGCCGTTCTGGTCAGATTATTGTTACACCTACACTTCAGTCCACAAAAGATCCATCTATTCTTGCAATAGGTGATTGTGCACGGGTAGAGACAAACCCTCTTCCCCCTACGGCTCAGGTCGCACGTCAGCAAGGGCGTTATGCCGGATATATTGCTGTTCCAACCTTGTTAAATGGCAGAAACCCTATTCCGTTTGATTATACTGATCGGGGTGCTGTGGTGGTGCTTTCTCATTATAATGCCTGGGGAATGTGGCCTTCCAAAAAAGACTTTGGTGGACGTGGCCTAGGAGCAAAATTTGCTCACTTTATCCATGAGATACTTTATCGCCAGCATCAGTCAGATTTAACGGGTATTTTCCATGCAGGTAAAGCAGCCTTATTAGGAAAATTTAAACCTTACCGCCCGCGTTTAGGCTCTGGATCTTCTGGTGAAGATAAAGCACACTCACCATAAAGAGAAAGCCTAAGTAGCGAGAGGTTAATTGCTACAAAGTGGGGCTTTCCTTTCGAAAAGGCCTTATTATGAGTGATAAATCTCTACGAACTGGTGCCTCTTTAGCATCCTACGCTTTAGAAAAATTAAGGGAGCAAAGCTTTGCTTTTCTCCCCTCTAAAGAAGCACATTTACTTTATCAAAATCTTGGTTTGCAAAATTTTTCTCTGAAAGACTGGGAACAATTTGCCGAAAGCTGGAACGATCTGGGCCTTGATCGTTACATGGCTGATGGTGGGCGTTACCGCAAAAGGCGACATGCGACTTATTCGGTCACTGATGGCATCATTAAAAGAAAAAAACATCAGCCTCATTATCAAAGCAGAGATTACAACCTTTTAAATGGCGGTATAGAACGCTGGTTCAGTCCTATTAAAGAGGATATTGGCCAACATCCTGCTTTATTATCGATTATACAAACTGCAACATATTTTGCTGAATCGCTTATTTCGGAAATACATAAACCAAAGTCCTGGCATAGCGAAATACATCAATTTCGCATTGAGGCAGCAAAAGGCCAGCAGGCAAAGCCTACTCCTGAAGGCATGCATCGCGATGGTGTAGATTTAGTTTTGGTAATTATGATTCACCGCGAAAATATTAAGGAAGGCATAACCACAATTCATGCTCTCGATCGTAAAACTCTCTTAGGTAGTTTTACACTCGCCGCCCCTCTTGATACGGCTATTGTCAATGATCACAAAGTCTATCATGGTGTAACAAATGTAGAACCAGAGGACCCAGATAAGCCTGCTTATCGTGATGTACTTGTCGTGACGTTAAGACATGAATAACCTTTAGGTAATATTCTATTATTATAAATATGGAGAGGTTATGCGGTATTTATCAAAATCTAAAATTTGCAAAACGTTTTTAGCGCTCACACTTATAACAGGTGCTGGTAATCTTGCCTCTCCTCTTATGGCTAAGACAGTTCATCATCGGCACAAAGCACATTCGAAACCTGTTTTACTTACAGCACAGCCCGGAACAAAGCTGGATAAAATTGCACGTTCTTTAAATAAAGATATTTTGGAAGACGCTGCTGCACATAATGATGTTCCTGTCATTTTGATTGGCTCAGCACCTCTTTCCCAGCATAAAAACGATAAGGGGCTTTTTGTGCAGATTCAGTCTGCACGACTTTGTGGCTCAGCGGGATGCACAACCTCGGTTTATCTTCATAGAGGCCCGCAGTGGGTACCGGTTCTTGATGCTGTGAATGGCGATATCGCTGTGCTTTCCACACGCCACAAAGGCATGTACGATCTTATTATCGACAAAAATGATAAATGGATCTGGAATGGACAAACGTATCAAGACACTCTGCCCGAAAAATAGAGATAATTTTAGAGAAATCTGGAGCGGATGAGGGGAATCGAACCCCCGTATGCAGCTTGGGAAGCTGCCGTTCTACCATTGAACTACATCCGCATCGGAGGTTTCTATAACCTTTCCTTTAGGCTCATGCAATCCCTTTCCCCTGTTTCGCGTTTGCTCCATATTCCCTCTTGACGTCATAGTAACTGCCTCGCATAATTCCCCCAGAATTTTGGCGAGAAAGCTGAAATTCTCCTCGTGATTTGAGCGGCCGGCTTGCGGCGAGGTTAAATAATTGCGCTAAAGAGGCCCTGTTTGCTTATTAAAGAGCAGGACTTCCACGGCCCGCCACAGATTATGTCTCGGAACATGACTGTAATGGAGGGTTTTTTAATGTCACAATTTCCAAAACAAACAAAAACTGATTCAGCCTGGCGCTTAGCAACTCAGCTTCTTCATAATGCCCCTAACAGAACAGTGCATGGAGAAACGTCTGAAGCGCTCTTTATGACATCTGGCTATGTATATGATAGTGCAGAACAAGCAGCAGCAACGTTTGAAGGCACAATTGAGCATTATCAATATTCTCGCTACGGAAATCCCACAGTCGATACGCTTCAAGAACGCCTCGCTTTACTTGAAGGAGCAGAGGCCTGTTTGACCATGTCTTCAGGCATGGGGGCCGTATCCTGTGCTCTTCTCAGCCATGTTAAATCAGGTGACAGGGTTGTAGCTGCAAAAGCCTTATTTGGCTCAACTCATTGGCTGTTAACGCATCTTTTGCCAAGCTATGGTGTAGAGACAGTTTTAATCGACGGGCTGGACGAAGCCGCCTGGAAAGACGCTCTTTCCTTTCCTACAAAGGCTGTGCTTATTGAGACCCCTTCTAACCCGATGCTAGACGTGCTCGATATACGCAAAATTTCTGAATATGCTCACAAGGCGGGCGCTGTTTTAATGGTCGATAACGTGTTTGCTACTCCCGTAGGGCAAAGGCCATTAGCGCTGGGCGCTGACGTTGTGATTTATTCCTGCACTAAACATCTTGATGGTCAGGGCCGTACTTTAGGCGGTGCTGTTTTAGGGAGCCATCAATGGATAACAGAAACTCTTCAGCCTTTTGTGCGTAATACTGGCAATAGCCTTTCTCCCTTCAATGCCTGGGTATTACTTAAAGGGCTAGAAACACTCGACCTCAGAGCCAGAACTATGGCACAAAATGCTGCCTCAGTAGCTGATGCCCTGGCCGAAATGCCCGGTGTCAAAAACGTGCGCTATATAGGACGCGCTGATCACCCTCAAAGAGAACTTGCAAAAAAACAGATGAGAGATGGTGGTTCTCTTATCGCTTTTGAGGTAGTTAATGGACAAAAAGGGGCTTTTGCCTGCATGAATGCTTTTTCTATCATCGCTATTTCCAATAATTTGGGCGATGCAAGAAGCTTGGCAACGCACCCTGCCACAACAACGCATAAAAAAATCTCAGCCGAAGAGCGAGCAGAATTGGGTATTAGCGATGGTGTTATTCGACTTTCTATTGGACTAGAAGATCCGCAAGATTTGATTGAAGAGCTAAAACAAGCTACAGACGCTGCTCTAAAAATTTAAGTTTTATCAAAACCATAATGGTGCCATTTTAAGAGCTGTAATAGGGACCGAGGAGAGTGAGTGGATCCTTGGAGAAACAGGCCGAATAGAGACCTTAAAGGCCTATAAGGGAGAGTATGTCAGATCATTCATCACAGTTTCCAGAAAGTTTAGAGCATGGGTTGAGTGATGCCACCTCTCTGATTTCACCTCCAAGTTTTAGTGCTAAAACAGGGGATATTACAGTCACTGTCCGCCCTATCTGGATTGAAGAACTTTCAGATCCAACAGAGCAGCTTTACACATGGGTTTATTACGTCATTATTGAAAATGGCGGGAAAGAAACAGTCCAGCTTACAGGGCGAACATGGACTGTTCTTGACAGCACGGGAAAGAAAAGTAGTTCTTACAGCCAGGGGATTGCTGGCGAGCAGCCCATCATTCCCCCCAAAGAGCATTTTGAATATACTTCCGGTGCTGAATTAAAAACGCCTACTGGTTTTATGGTAGGTCATTATCATGCCACTCTGGTGGGAGAAGATCATTATTTTTATGTATCTATTCCTATGTTCAGCCTCGATAGCCCGCACCAAAGTGGCTTAATTCATTAATTTAAAGGAAGGACTCAGTTTGGGTATGTCTTCTGCCCCACGTAAACGCATTGCTGCTTTACTATTAGCCGCTGGTCAAGGGCGCCGCTTTGCGGCCGGTGCCGCTTCCTCACCGCAAAAAGAGACAATCTGCAAGCAGTTTCATTGCCTCAAAGGTGAACCCATTATCCGCCATGCTGCTATGGCACTTCTCCCCTTTGTGGATATAGTACAACCTGTTGGAAGTGACCCTCTTCTTGCTCATGCCTTAGAGGGGCTGGATGTATTACCCCCCGTACCAGGTGGAGCTGAGCGCCATGATAGTGTTCGTGCAGGCCTGGAAGCTTTAGCTAAATTGCCCAACCCTCCTGATATCGTGCTCGTTCATGATGGTGCGCGCCCTATTGTCCCTGAGCGTGTAATTCTTGAAACACTAGAAGCTCTTGAGACTTATCCAGGTGTCATTCCTGCTGTTCCTGTGAGTGATACGCTTAAAAAAGTCTCGCAAAATATAATTATTGATACAGTCTCTCGCGAAAATTTATGGCGTGCCCAAACGCCACAGGGTTTTTCATTCCCTCTTTTACATGACCTGCATCAGCGCCACCGCGATGCCCATACTGATGATGCTGCTCTTTTAGAGTTAGAAGGGCATCATGTTGCTATTGTACAAGGCTCTGAAGACAATATTAAATTGACCGTAATGGAGGATCTTATGCGGCTTGAGCGTATCATAGACCAGGCTTCTAAAACATTTGTTCCTCGTGTCGGACTTGGCTATGACGTTCATGCCTTTGCTGAGGATCGCAAACTGATTTTATGCGGTATTGAAGTCCCTCATGAAAAAGGCCTGGCTGGTCATTCCGATGCGGATGTGGGTATTCATACTTTATGCGATGCCATTTACGGCGCTTTAGCCGAAGGCGATATTGGGCGTCACTTTCCCCCTAGTGAAAATAAATGGAAAGACATGGATTCAGCCCGGTTCCTGGTTCATGCTGGCGAGCTCATTCGCAAAAAAGGCGGCTATCTGGTTAATGCTGATATCACTATCATTTGTGAACGCCCCAAAATTGGCCCCCATGCTCAAGCTATGAGGGAGCGTTTGGCTGAACTTCTGAACGTCTCTGTTTCCCGTATTTCTGTCAAAGCAACAACGTCAGAGCGTTTAGGCTTTACAGGGCGTGAAGAAGGCATTGCTGCTACAGCTGCTGTTAGCATTATGGTGCCTGATGACGTCGATTAATTTTTTGCAAAATAGTTAGATGTCAAAAACCCCGGTTAAGTCATACCGGGGTTTTTTCTTATGAGACAGGGTCACTATGGAGCAATGACCAGTAACGGATAATATCAAAAAATTCCTGTTTTTTATGCTCTAAAGATTTGGCAAAAACCTCATCATGCCCCCAGTCGCGCAATTGCTGATATTCATCAGCATAGGCAAATAGAAAGCCTTCTTCTGGCAAAATAACATTATTGATCAAAGCAAAAGAAAGCCAAAAACTACTCATTAAGGGCGCTAAAAGCCTTAATATAACAAGTTGATCCGGCTCTAAATTTTCAATAAGGCATTGAAGAGCGACTTTGTAAGAGTCTTTATGCTCTAAAGGGCTTAAATCTTTTGCCTGAAGAGGTTCCAAATCACTCTTCATGCCTCTTATCCACTGATATAATTTTTGCGCCACACTCTCATCCTGCGCTTTGCTCGGATAAGAAAGGGCATCATCTAATCCAAAAGAAAAAAGAGATTTTTTTGTTTCGGAAAGATGTGGGACAATTTGTTCAATATGGCTCCCTGCAATACGCGTGAGAGGGATTTTATCGGGAGAAATAAACTCTCCCTCTTTTATAATATTCCATTCATCCACTAAAGCTTGTGCTAAAATTTTTGACCTAACAGCTAATATAGCTCCGCCCGTAAGCTTTACTGGCCGGTTATCGAGAGCGGGGCCATAAAGGCCTTCACTCTCTTTCAAAGTTACTTTTTTCCAGAATCTCTTAGGCAATGAGGACATTATAATTTTCCTCCAATATCCAAGCTTTTTAGAATATCTTTAATGTTACCTTTTTTGGGTTCTGATTGAGGCCCCAACGCTGGCACTTCATGGCCCGTATGAGCTTTTTTATAAGCATTTGAGCAAGGATCATTGTCAGACCCAGCCTTGCCTAGATCTAGCTGAAAATAACCTTCCTTATTACGTAAAGCTGTTATGCGTGGATGGCTCCAGGACCCTGTCACTTCCATAGAAGCCGAAACCTCACGATCAATAGCGTTTAAATGTGGGTTAATAACAAGGTCCAATGAGTTTTCGTTCAGATCGACCTTACCACGGCCTTGCATAGCATAATGTTTTGTTTGAAAGACGATACTATTAAAATCCGCAATACCATTCAGAAATTTCATACTACCTAAAGCACAATGGAGCTTTAGAGTTGGTTTTCCCAATGTCAATAAAGGTGCAGCTGGTCCAGCCAACGGAGCAAGAAAGGATTTTTTGATCTTTCCATCAATCAGAGAAATATCAACAGGACCTTTCAGAGAAGACATTATGCTTGGCCAGCTTTCCCCTTGTGCCTCAATATGACCATCAAGCCACATATTACCTTCAATAAAGCTTGGTTTATGGAAGCTTTCTAATAACAAGGAAGCCGGTAGAACAAATGATCCGGTGCTCACATGTAATAAAGGAGCCTCACTTGTATTATTGTAGGAAAAGCGTGCTCTAAGGGGCGTGTCACCAAATTGTGCCGAAATTGGATCAACTGTAATTTTATCCCCTCCCATGAGGGCATAAAAGGCTACATTGTCATAAATGAGCGGCCCCAGAGTGAAATGATCTGATTTTACATCAAGCAGACCATCCCATCCTTTTGATAGGTAACGCAAATTTTTAAAAAAGAGATTTTTATTCTGAGCCTGATTCATGTTCTTACGAACTGAATGAGACTTTTCTACTGTCTCTTTTGAAGCCTCGGATGAGGATAAAAAACTGTTACCGTCAATAGTTTTGAAGTGCAAATGCACATCATAACGAGGTTGCTTTAAAGAAAGCTGAGAAAGGGCAATCTCACCTTCACCCTCTAATTCACGGCTTTTGAATTTAATATTTTGAAGTGAAGCTGCTGCAAGCTGACCTTTAGCGGAAAGATCTTCAAGCTTTAAATCAGACTGTAAGGCAACATCGTGAAATGTCGTATCAGTCACTATATTATTAAGAAATTCGGGCAGGAGAGAGAGCTGTGGAAATTTAAAGGCTTTCCCTTCTCCATTAAAAGAAATTTGGCTTGTTCCTAGGCCAAGCACACCTTTGGCATGAAGCTGAAAATTGCCCTGACTGTTAACACCTTCTGAGACCTTATTTGGTGATGTCTGTTTTGATAGCAACGCCCGCTCTCTTAACTGCACATCAAGTGGAATTTGCGCTTCATCTTCACCATGCAGTAAAGACATAATTTGTGCAAAATCACCCAAATTAGCCAGCATTTGCCAGGATGATTTTCCTAGTTCCAGCGCCGCTTCTATTCTTAAAGGAACAGAAGAGCCCTCTGCCATGAACTCTATATCATGCGCCTTTAAAGCCGCATCAGGCAAATTAACTTCACCAAGTTTGAGTGCCACGGCAACAGGATTTAAATCATAGCCCATAAACTTCATATAGGTGCTATAAGGTAAAGCCTCTTGAGCTGCCTCACTAAATTTTAAGCTAATTTTACCGCTAATATTACGAACATCCCCAAAGTGCCTATCGGGGAAAAGCGCCTGCCAATCCTGCAAGTTATCAATGTGGCCCTGAAGGGTAAAAAGAGCCTTATCCAGACGAGGAAAGTCTCTCATTGTACCATCAATAGTTACATGATCATTTTTCTGATCTGGGCCAAAATTTAGCCCCACACTAAAGGCCCAGGGTCTTGTTGGTAATGAGGCAAAAATATCTTTTAAAGGACCAAGATGCCCGATAAGAGTAAAAGGAACATTATCCCGAGATGCCTTTAAGTTGATTGATGGACTAGCACTTGTCAGGGCTGCAAGATCAAGCCTTTCAATAAAGACACTGCCTTGAAGCTTTTCTGTTTTTATGTCGCCATTATCCCACTTTAGCTGCGTATTTTTAAGGCGCAATGAATCAAAAGAGACTTTCCAGGGCGTTGAATCTTTTGCTTTATCTTTAAGATCTGGTCCGTCAGAGATATTTGCATTTTTATAACCTGCAACATCAAACCAGCTTGAGCATTTTTGATTAGGCGAAGTAGAAAAATTAGCGTTTGCTCCTTCTGCCGTGAAATCCTGAAGAGCAATCTCACGATGAAAAAGTGCTAAGAAAGACATATCAGCATGAACCAATCGTGCTGTAACAAAAGCAGCACAATGGGGCGGGCCAAGCGCACATCTTCGGCATGAAATGACGGCCAGGGCAAAAGCTGAAAGGTGGCTTTTTCCATCGTTAAATTAAGCCCGGTCTGCTGTTTGACAGCCTGCACGACCTGCTTGCGGATCGTATCTTGATCAGCAAGGAAATGGGCTCCTACGCTTATGGCAATGAAAGCGAGCAATAAACCAAGCAAGCCACCTAAAAGCTTTTTCATCAAGCCTGACCTTCTTTTCTTAGCGTCTATTTATCTTGCACTTTAGCAAAATTAGCGTTTTCTCATTGGGTGCTCTGTGGTGCCCGCGACAAAACCTAATGCTTTAAAGCTTTCTGTCATATGTTGTGACAGAGGCGCCGTAACACGCAACGTTCCCCCCGCAGGATGAGGAAATTCTAGCTGGCGCGCATGTAAATGCAGTTTATTGATAAAGCCATCAGGATGAGCCGCCTTCCCACCATAACGAGGGTCTCCCAAAATAGGGGTTTTTAAACTTTCACAATGCACACGCAATTGATGAGTTCGTCCTGTTAAAGGAGAAAGTTTTAACCAGCTAAATTTACGCCCTGCACTATCAATAATTTCATATGAACTTTTGGCTGACATGGCATCTTCATCACCACGCTGTGCTGGCACAATAAGAGCGGCTCCCCTGCCCCAACTTTGGCAAGTGGCTGATCAATAATACCTTCAGATGGATTAGGACGCCCAACAACAATAGCCCAATAGGTTTTTTCAACATCACGTGTGCGAAAAGACGAGGCAAGCTTTGCCGCAACACCAGGAGTACGGGCCAAAAGAAGAACACCCGACGTATCGCGATCCAGTCTATGAACAAGCCTGGGCGATCACCCCCTTTTGGACGTAAAACCTCAATCATCTGATCAAC
This sequence comes from Aristophania vespae, assembly GCF_009906835.1. NCBI lineage: Bacteria > Pseudomonadati > Pseudomonadota > Alphaproteobacteria > Acetobacterales > Acetobacteraceae > Aristophania > Aristophania vespae. Next base: position 468,505 of record NZ_CP047652.1, on the reverse strand, counting down.
ATGCTCAGTGATACCAGGCCCCCCCTGAGTTGCCAGACCAGAAGGTTTATTAAGCACAATAAGCTGATCATCCTGATATAAAATCATGGACTCAACACGCTTTAGCAAAGCAGGGTCGGGCGGCGGTAGAGGCGCAGGCTGCTCCACATTAGGCATGGGAGGAATACGTACTTTTTGGCCGGCAATAAGGCGATGATTGGCCTGAACCCGCCCTCCATCAACACGTATTTGCCCTTTGCGGCACAATTTCTGCACAGCACCTTGAGTTATATGAGGGTAATGGCGACGAAACCAGCGATCTAGACGTAAATCCGTTTCATCTTCGGTAATAATGCGATTTTGAACTGTCATGTGTGGCGGGATGCCCGTTTTTGAGCCAAGATATCAAGGCGTTTCTGAATTCTCTCTTCGAAGCCACGATTAGTAGGACGATAAAGCGTTACACGCTCCATCCCATCAGGGAAATAATTTTGCCCCGAAAACGCATCTTCTTCATCGTGGTCATAAGCGTAATTTTTACCATAACCAAGATCTTTCATCAATTTCGTGGGGGCATTACGTATATGAGCCGGTGGAATAAGGCTTCCAGTCTGACGCGCTAACTGCCGTGCTGCCTTATATGCCACATATACAGCATTAGATTTGGAGGCCACAGCCAAATGCACCACAAGCTGAGCCAGGGCTAACTCTCCTTCTGGTGAGCCCAACCTTTCATAAGCCTGCGAGGCTGCCTGAGCGAGAGGAAGGGATGTGGGATCAGCCTCACCTACATCTTCAGCAGCAAAACGTACGAGACGGCGAGCAATATAACGGGGATCTTCTCCTCCTTCGAGCATTCTGGCAAACCAGTATAAAGCCGCGTCAGGATCACTCCCCCGCAAAGATTTATGCAAAGCTGAAATCAGGTTATAATGCTCTTCCCGGTCACGGTCATAGAGAACGGGACGACGAGACAAAATTGTTGCCAACTCGGCGGGACCAAAATCTGTAAGGTCACTACCCTGTTTCCGAGGACGTTGAGCAAGAACCTGTTCTGTCATATTCAGGAGATAGCGGCCATCTCCGTCAGCCATGGCGCAAAGCGAAACACGCGCTTCTGGTGTCAGGGGCAAAGGACGCCCTACTTCACGCTCTGCACGTTTTAAAAGCTCTTCAAGAGATACATGGTCAAGCCGGTTTAAAACAAGAACCTGACAACGCGAGAGAAGTGCCGCATTTAGTGAAAAAGAGGGATTTTCGGTCGTTGCCCCGACAAGAACAATAGTGCCTCTTTCTACAAAAGGGAGGAAACTATCTTGTTGAGCACGATTAAAGCGGTGAATTTCATCAACAAATAAAAGCGTTCCTCTTCCTGTTGCTTCCAAACGGCGATCAGCCTCATCAAAGGCTTTGCGCAACTCAGATACATTTGAAAAAACTGCTGATATTTGCGCAAAAAACAAATCTGCCTTACTGGCTAATAAACGCGCTATTGTTGTTTTACCACATCCTGGACCGCCCCATAAAATAAGGCTGGGAAGGCTACCGCTTTCAAGCATACGGCTTAAAGTGCCATCTGGACCTAAAAGATGCTCCTGTCCGCTCACATCTTCTAATTTTTGTGGTCTTAAGCGGTCTGCCAAAGGTTGAGTACGGGGGACATTATGCCTGTTATGAGGCATCTTTTCAGCAGTTGTGCTACGCCCTGGCGTTTTTATATCGCCTTTAGGAGCTGAAGGAGAGCCAAAAAGATCAGGAACAATATGCGACATTCATTGCCTCTGGATGTGACTGCTCCCTCTAAAGTCTTGTAGTGATTTAGACTTTCTAAATCACAAGATTGGAAAGATAACTTTAAGGAGCGGGCGAATAGATAGAAAAGGGATTTACGTCAATATGCGGATTAGCCAGAGTTCCGTCAATTTTATAAGTTAATGCTGTCAAACTCAGTTTCTTTTTCAGCTTAGTGATCGCTTCTTCTTTGTGTAATTTACGAGAAGGTTCTTTAAAGGAAAAGAAAGGAGAAATTGTTCCTTTCATTTTAAGAATTTGCGTTTTCAAATTCATAACACCTCTGAACCACCCCCCTAAAGCATTATTTCCCAATTGCCCATTGTGAAAAATAAGGCGTTTATCATCTACTCTTAAAGTGGCAGATGCATCTACATTTTCAAATCGATTTCGCCCTAACTGCCCCCATTTCGTTGGAGAAAAAAACGTTGCTAATTTTAAAATAGCAGGAGGGTTCAAAATAGCGATATTGCGTAATTGCATTTTACCGTAAAAAGGCCCCAAACCTAAACCAAAGGCATTTTCTTCCTGCTGATTTTTAAAATACCCATTAAGCTGAAACCTCCCCCCTTCAAGCTGCTTTGTCAGATTCAATTTAGAGAGAAGTCCCCCTACATTACTGCTACTGAAGGTAAAGCGTTTTTTAAGCGGGTCTGTAGAGCTATCTTCCAGGACCACCCCAAGCTTATAGGGCCTTGCTAAAGAAATATGTGCTTCTCGCAAACTCTGTTCTGCCCAATGTGCACCAGCTAAAAAATTAGAAAAAAACTGATCCTGATCGTAAAAGATTTTTTTGGCTGTTACAGCTACTGCCCAATTCCCTGTTGGAAGGGATATTGGATTTAAGAGCGCCTTTTGGGGAATCTCATCTTTTTTCTTTGAATTTGTTGCAGGCTTTTTGGCTAGCCAGGGCGATATATCCAAAACATCACCTTTAAAGAAAACCTTATAATCTTTTTCCTTTTGATTGTTTATAGGCCACCCTAAAGTTAAGCTACCTTTATTTCTCCCAATAAGAAGGGGAGTGACAGTTAACCCGGTTATATCGCCATTATTCAAGACAGCTTGCCCTTTTATTTTTAAAGCAGGGCCATTGCCATTTAAATGATCAATAGAAGTAAGCATGCCATCCAACCATTGAGCATGCCCCGTTATGTGCGCTGGAGCGCCCGCGCTCTTTTGCCAGAAAGGCGCTTTGAAATTAACGTGAGTTAAGTCAAGTGAGAGTGATAAGTCACTTTGAGCTTTCTTAGATACTGTCTGCATTTGGTCATAATGTGCCTGTGCTAAAATTTTACCGCTCATCATATGAGGAGGTAAATTTATACCTAGCTGAGCTAATTGCTCTGGTTTGACAGTGGCCTGTACCTTTAATGCCCGGTCAATTTCACCAGGCGGTTTTTTCGCAAATGATTCTTTGACAGATAAAGAGAGCGGAATATGTCTTACTACGCTTTGAAGCTCTGCTGTAAGCTCAGAGCTTGTGACACGAAAAAAACCCTGACCTTGTTCTAACGCCCCAATAACTGGGTTGTAAAATCCAACCTGGTCAAATTTTGCTTTCACATCAAAGCCAATATCTGACATCAAAACACGACTATCAAGCGGCAAGGTCAAACCCAAATCACCCTCAAGCAAGCCTTTAACATTCCTTAAAGGAATATTATAACGCGATAAGAGCTTCAGCCTGGGATGAGAGAGAACTTCTAAAAAACCTGGTAATTCCCCCTTTAAATTAAGGCGGATATCCCCATTTTGATCCCGCTTTGAGAGACCAGTCAGTAAGATGCGACCTGTGGGAACATTAATCGTTCCTTTTCCTGTAATGAGTTTCCCGTGTTTTAAATCGATTTGAAGCGCATCAGCAGATAAAAAATGAGCATGAGCTTTAATATGTCTTACAGGCGGTAAGGGTTTTAACCAATGAACAGTAAGGTCATGACCCCATAAACCGCCTTCCAAACCCGTTGCGTCAATATCACTCCACCCATGACGACTTTCCAAAGTGACTTTAAGTTTAAATTTTTCAGCCAAACCAGAAGTCATGTTTGCTGAAATCCAGCGCCTTCCACCTTCTACTAGATTAACAGGCCATATAGATGCCAGATGTGCAAAATCGAGTTTGGGAACAGCAAGAGCAAGAGTGATTTTTATATTTTTGGGTGTAAAAAGATCATCTGACTTCATCTCTCCATTAAGAAAAAAATCCGCATTTTGATGATTGTCATCACGTAATGTCAGATGGCCTTGTGGAATTTGCAGCTTTACTCTCTGCGATAATGGAGCAGATAAATCATTCTGCCCTATGATTTTAAAATTCCCATGAGAAACCATAAGAGGCGCATTATGATCTTGCCTTAAGCTCCCCTCTCCAAGTTTGAGCTGAACTGTAAAATTACTCCAACGGCCCATTCTATCTTTACGGACAAAATGCCCCCGACTTTCCAGGGCAATTGGAAGATTAACATATGATATGTTTTGCAAAGATGGTGGAAGCCATAAAGCATAATCGCTAGGCATAAAGAAAGATGAACGCGCTATCCATTGCGTGAGATCTGAACCAGCAGATTTTAAAAGAAGTGAAAGAGCAATATTTTTGTGATTTTGCTGAATTTCTAAAGCAGCATCACCCTGCCAACCAGTTTGAGACTCATAAGACAGATTTAACTTAGAAATTTGTAGCTGTATTTTTTTCGTTTCATCCCCACCTTTTTTCAGCCTCACAGTAAAATTTTGCAAAATGAGACTGTGAAAAAAAGCGAGATCAATCTTTTTCTTATTTGAAGGTAAGGCTTTACCTTGTGTTGCGTTATCTCTCTTTCCCAAATCCAACGTGATAGCTGCATGAGGATCCTGCTTAAGAGAAATATGTCCCCCTATAAGCTGGCCCTGCGTAGGACTGAAAGTTCCTTTTATGAGATCCCGTAACTTAAAGATAATTTGTGCGTCATGAATATAGTCGAAATCATGACCCTTTGCTGAAGATAACTTTAATCCCTGAGCATGAATTTTTAGGGCCGATAGAGAAAAATGCTTCTCACTAAGCCACTGGAGCGAAATATAGTCCCAGTAAAGAGCAACATGATTTTTATCTTGTTTAGAGCCAGAAACTACAAAAGGCCTCCAGTGACTAACAAAAGGTGTGATATTAAGAGGCCCTTGCCCAAGGCGCCATATTAGAAAAGCCACACCTAAAAGCGCCACTAAAAAAGGGGGCACTAAAAGGCAAATAGTCCAGCGTATCCCCCGCCCCCACCATGATTGTGCCTGTGAGGGACGGAGATACTGTAAAAAATTCATTCTAATGAAACGTTTTTTATGAAGAAAGCTGTGCTAAGGAGGTTTTGGTCCACTCCACCTGCTCAGCAGGACGAATTTTACGTTTTAGCGCTGAAATAAAACCCTTTTCATCGATAAGAAAAGAGCTTCTCTCAATACCCATAAAAAAGCGGCCATAAAGTGTTTTGGAAACCCACACGCCATAGGATTCAGCCAGGGCATGATCTTCATCTGATAAAAGCGTGAAATTGAGTTTTTCTTTTTCACTAAAACGACTCAATTTTTTTAGAGGATCAGGACTAATGCCAAAAACAGGAAGCTCCAAACCTTGAGGGATCCTCAAATCAGGTAATGCGTCACGCAGGGCACAGGCCTGAGTAGTACAACCAGACGTCAGTGCCTTGGGATAAAAATAAATCAGATAAGGCTTGCCTAAAAGAGCTGAGCTTTCAATTTTGACTTCACCCTCAGGGCCAATACCTGCCAGCGTAAAAGAGGGAGCTTTATCACCAATTTTTAGAGTTGAAACTGTCATTTATTTAATCCCGGTTGATCAGCGTGCGACACACTGCCATCATTTGCTGAATCATTAGCGACATGGGGTTGGGTCGTGTCTGGAATATTCCCTTCGGGATTGACGGGCACTATTTCAGCCCCTGGAGCCTCAGCAGCACTTTTAGCGTGTGGCACACTCATTTCCGGCACAGGATTTTCAGATCCTTTTTCCCTTCTTAATTTCGGCTCAAGTTTATTAAAGTCAGCAGGAGGCTGAAAAGCTGAGGCCGGGATATCACGATATTCAACATTTATCGCTTCTAACTGGCCTGTAATCCCGTCTGCATCGACCCCTTTTTCAGACAGGATAACACCATCATCTGTAACACAAGCCTGAGCTTTTCCTTCTTCACTCTCAATAGCCCAGTTTTGGCAGGGATAGCCCGAGACGCGTGTCCGGTCGCCGGCTTTATAATGCATATTCAAATCGAGTAAAAAAGGATTGCGCAGCCCATGCAAAGGCATAAGTTGAGCATAAGTCTTGTTAGTCATATTCACAATCGTAACCTTCTGAGAAGGACGATCAAGCAAAGTCGCTATTTGATGATTCTGGTGGTCAATACGCAACCGATCCCCTGAAGCAGCAAAAGATACTTTAACTTCGCTCATTCTTGCTGCTTCTTGAGGATCATCTCCTGCCCTAAAGCGATAAGTTACTATAACATCGCGTGTAGGAGAAAGCCTCGGATGGTCAGTTAAGGCACCAGCAAAAGCCGAGCCAATAAAAACGGAAGCAGTTACCATAAATAAGGATGCAGTAGCTGAGCCACGCCATAATAATTTTTTATTAAAATAATTTATCACACTGCACCTTTCGATTGGTTCCGTAATTCTAAAATGGGCCTTTTCAAAGCCTTTAAACTTATATCCTCAGGCCATGTCGCTTCAATCTCTAAAGCCTGTCTCAATAATGAATGATAGCTGGACCTATCAATTTCAATACATCCCATTGTCGCTAAATGAGGTGTAACAAATTGCGTATCGAGCAAGCGATACCCCCCCTCACGCAAAGCTGCAATGAGGTGAATAAGAGCAATTTTAGACGTATCACGTTCAAAAGAGACCATACTTTCGCCAAAGAAGGCCCCACCAAGTGCTACACCATAAAGCCCACCAACAAAATCACCCTTTTCATTAAGAACTTCTACAGAATGAGCATAACCAAGCTCATGCAAAGCACAATAGAGAGAGTCTATTTTTGGACTGATCCATGTTTCATCACGCCCTTCACGCCTAAGAGCACAAGCCTTAATAACGTCTTTAAAATTCCGATTTGTAAAAACGTTATAACGCCCTGTTAAAACAGTTTTTAAAAGACGGCGCGGAATATGTGGCTTAAAAAGCGGAATAACGCCTCTTTTCTCCGCTTCATACCAGTCCAGCTCATCACTATCGTGAGAAGGCGCCATAGGGAATAACCCCTGAGCATAGGCCTGTAAAACTACTTCTGGCGTAATAATCATGATCGCGTTATTCTAAAAAAGCCTTTTTACGGGAAAGCAAAACATGCCACAAACTTATATTTATGTGATCGCCTTTTTAATTACGGCGCTTGTAAAATTCTTTTTCCCACAGCTTTCACGTTTGCTTACCGTCATAGAATATATGTGGCTGGCTTGTATCGTGCTGTTTGGCCTTTTGGAATTTTACCTCAATTATAAATATGGGAAAAATGCAGGCCAAATCTGAGCTGGCATTCTACTCATTTTTACTCTCACCCTGATAGGTTTGCGCTGCCTCACGGACTGAAGTCCCATATGTGCGCTCTAACCGCCTAATGGTAAAATGAGCCCGAGCCATAGCACGGTAATGAGCTAAAAAGGCTGTATTGAGAGACGCCCCACATAAAGCACCAGCTACAGGCACCATTTGAGCTGCAAATTTACGCGATAATCCAATTCCATAATGTCCTGCCACTTCCGCCATTAATAAAACCAGAGGTTGCCCCTCATTAATGAGCGTGCGGCAAAAAAACCAAGTTCTTTCTCACCATTATCTTCAGACTTCTTATCTTGAGAAAGATGCTGAAGTGCAAAAACTTCCAGGCAAGCCCGACGCGTTTCTTCATCTTTTAAATCTTCGCCATTCTCACGGGCAATAATGGCAATTTCACGCATAATTGTCAGTGTCGTAAAACCGACATCGGGCGCTAAGCTGAAAATTCCGCCAAACCCTCCCATGGCTCCAGAAACAGCGACAGCAGCTTGCGCCATTGTATCTCTCATAGATGAGCGTTGGCGCTCTCCACTATGTCTCATGCCTAAAATGGCAATATTGAAAGCTTGCGTTAAAGATAGTTCTGCAAGTTTTTGTATTTTTTCCTGCAATCCAGGCACTAATGACAAACCCTGAAAGCCAAGCTTTGTGGCCTGCCCCACAGCACCACCCATAAGATCGGCCAAGCGAACGAGTGCACCCCGCCCTTGTTCGACCTCGGACAAGACTGAATGAAGCTGATTTATGGCTTCCGTATCGAGAGGACGAAAGTTAAGTGTGGTACTGGGAAGTTGTGATTTATCCTGAGCAACCATAAATTGACCTCCGTTTTCTCTCTTTTTAAGAAGTTCTTATAAGTCTATTTAGAACTTTTTCTGCCATTTCCCAAGTTTGGTAAGATAATCAAAATCTTTTTTGGCCACTGGTGCCACAGATAAACGTGACTGCTTTAATAAAGCCAGCTCCGAGAGACATTCATCTGCTTTGATCTGTGCCAGACTTATGGGTTCATTAAAAGCACCCCTCGCCTGCACATCAACACATACCCATCTTTCATCATCACTCGTTGGATCAGGATAGGCCTCTCTTACGACTTCCACTACCCCCACAATGGATTTTTCAGTCACAGAATGGTAAAAAAGCGCTAAATCGCCTTTTTTCATGGATGATAAATTATTCCGTGCCTGGTAATTCCGAACCCCAGTCCAGGGCTCAATATTATTTTTAACCTGCTCTTCCCATGAAAAAGATGAAGGCTCAGATTTAATAAGCCAATAATGCTGCATACACGCCCCTCTTAACCAGACCTATCGCATCTGTGAACATTATCAAAAGTTTGTTGCTTTTCACTTTAGAGAAGTTCGCTTAAAGGTGTAAGCACGTTTTAGAAAAGAGCTAAAAGATCCCGTGACAACATCTTCTTCTTTGTTTCACCGCTTTGCAAACCCTGGTGCTTTCTACAGGGTTATGCGCCCCTGTCTCGGCTATCTGGCAGGATTGGGACTAACACTTCTTGCTGTAGGCTTATGTAACGCCCTCTTTTTCTCCCCCGCTGACTGGCAACAAGGTGAAAATGTGCGCATTATGTATATACATGTCCCTATGGCATGGCTCGGTTCAGCTTGTTATGCGGCTCTAGCTGTTTGTGGCATACTCTCATTAGTTTGGCGTCATCCTATTGCCGATTTAGCCGCTATTGAAATTGGCCCTATCGGGGCGTGTGCAACAGCCTTATGCCTTTTAACAGGCTCTTTTTGGGGCAAACCAAGCTGGGGAGCATGGTGGGTATGGGATGCCCGCCTAACCTCTATGCTTGTCCTTTTTTTCCTTTATCTTGGCCATATCACACTTATACGTGCTTTCGATGACCCTGTGAGAGGGCAAAAAGCTGCGGCAATTCTGGCTATTATCGGTATTATTGACCTACCCATCATCAAATTTAGCGTTCAATGGTGGAATACACTCCACCAGCCAGCCAGCCTTACACTAACCAAAGCCCCTACAATGGCGATGACAATTTTAGTTCCACTCTTATTATGTGCTTTGGGATTTACCCTATGCACAGCCGCCCTGATTGGAGGACGGCTTTGTGCTCGCATTAATGAGCGCCGTTTTAACAGATTACTCACCCAGGAAGAGACTTTATGAACAATCCTGGAACATGGCTCCATATTTGGGGTTACGTTGTTGCAAGTTATGTCATTGTAATATCCTTTAGCGCTTATTGGGGTATAAGCACGTTCCTACGCTTTAGAAAGTCGGTCAAACGACTAAAGGATGTGGAGCAAATAACCTCTCAAGAGGAGCTATAATTATGGCTCCTTCCAAAACGTTGTCACGAAAAATGAAACGCTTATGGATCGTGATTATTTGTGTGATCTGCTTGGCAGCGGCAGCTTTTTTAATGTTACGCGCCTTTTCAAGCTCCATCATGTTTTTCATGGCTCCATCACAAGTTAGGGAACACCCTCCTTCTCTAACAAAACATTTTCGCTTAGGTGGAATGGTCGTTGCAGGATCATTTCAAACAAAAACTTCAGACCATCATCCCATTGCCATATTTGACGTTACTGATGGCCAGGCGGCCGTAACGGTGCATTATAGCGGCATTTTGCCTGACCTTTTCCGAGAAGGACAAAGCGTCGTAGCCTTGGGCCATATGGATAAAGACGGTTATTTTCTAGCTGATACTGTTCTTGCCAAGCATGATGAAACTTATATGCCCAAAGAAGTGGCTGATGCATTGAAAAAAAGCGGTAAATGGGACCCGCGCTTTGGCCCTCCACCCGATGCCGCAAGCTGGGACAAAATGACAGCCTCAAAAGCCGCTCAGACTCATCAGGATAATCCCTAATGCTTACTTTATTAGGCCCAGAAGAAGGGTTATATGCCCTTTGCCTAGGCACTATTATAGCTATATGGCAGTGTGTTCTTCCTTTATGGGGGTTACGCACTCATCGCACAAAACTGGTTATTTTGGCGCCTTTTTTAGCCATTGCCCAAACTATTGCCCTAAGCTTTTCATTTATTTGCCTGATTATTGCCTCTGTAGGAGATGATTTCTCCGTCCGTAACATTGCAGAAAATTCTGCTATAAATAAGCCTCTTCTTTATAAGATTACCGGCGTCTGGGGTAATCATGAAGGATCAATCTTATTATGGATCCTTATCCTTGGATTTTGTGGCTTTGCCGTAGCTCTTTCAGGCTGGCGTAAAGCGCGCTTGCCTTTGGCGCTGCGTGCACGTGTATTAGCTATTCTCGGTGCTATTTCTGGTGGGTTTGGACTATTTTGTATCTTAACCTCCAACCCCTTTGAACGCCTCTATCCTGTGCCTGTTGATGGCCAGGGAATGAACCCCCTTTTGCAAGATCCTGGTTTAGCGTTTCATCCTCCCATTCTCTATACGGGCTATGTCGGGTTTGCAGTGCCTTTCGCCTTTGCTGTCGCAGCTTTAATGGAAGGGCGAGTTGATGCGCTATGGGGCCGTTGGGTCCGAAACTGGACTGTTGCCGCATGGGCTTTTCTCACCTGTGGTATTACCCTTGGTTCCTGGTGGTCTTATTACGTTCTTGGCTGGGGTGGATATTGGTTTTGGGATCCTGTTGAGAATGCTTCTCTTATTCCATGGTTAAGTGGCACTGCTCTTCTTCATTCAGCCATTGTTGTAGAGAAAAGAGAATCTCTTAAAATCTGGACCATTTTATTAGCATTAGCGTGTTTTTCTTTTTCACTTTCCGGTACTTTTCTAGTCCGTTCGGGAATTTTAAACTCTGTTCATGCTTTTGCTAACGACCCTGCTCGTGGTGTTTTTATCCTGTCTTTATTAGGCATTATTACAGGAGGAAGCCTCGTCCTGTTCGCATGGAAAGCACCATCTTTGCTCACAGAGGGTGGCATTTTTGCGCCTTTTTCGCGAGAGGGTGCTTTATTACTTAACAATATTTTGCTCACAGCTCTTTGTGCCGTAGTGCTTACAGGCACGATGTACCCCCCTTTTATGCAGCTTCTTTTTGGAGACACTCTGTCAGTCGGAAAGCCGTTTTTTGACGCAACAACAATCCCTCTTACTTTGCCTCTTCTAGCTGTCATGGGGATAGGAACAGCCTTATCCTGGAAAAGAGCAAAACTTACGTCTCTGAAAAAACGACTAACCTTTCCTCTTATATTAGCTCTCTTTAGCGGTCTGGTTTCACTTCTCTGGGTCTCAAGCCTTTTGGCCTGTATCTCCATAGCACTGGCAATATGGGTCATTTCTGCTTCACTAAGTGATTTCTGGTTCAGATGTCGCGCTATCACCTCACTTCGCAAACTTCCCCGCTCTTTCATTGGAACGCTTCTGGCTCATTGTGGCGTGGGTATTACGATTTTAGGGTTATGTGGTATGTCCGCTGCCCAGCAAACTGTCATAGAAACACCTATTGGAGCTCATTACGCTTTGGCAGGCTATGACTGGCAACTTCAAAATGTGCATCATATAAAAGGTGAAAATTATACAGCCCTTAGAGCTGATATTATTGTGCAGAAAAATGGTCGTAAAATCGCTATTTTACATCCTGAAAAACGCTATTTTTCTCGACAAAATCAAAGCACGATGAATGTCGCCATCCGGACCAATTTCATGCGTGATCTTTACGCTGTATTGGGTGATTTTCATAAAGATGGTACAGAAACAAGCTATATTCTCCGTCTTCACGTAAACCCACTTGCCCCTGGATTTGGCTCGGTGGCATTTTAATAGCCATTGGTGGCTTTATTTCCTTAACTGACCGTCGCTTTCATAAAGGTGCTTCTCTTTCTGCTCAGGCCAGAAGAGAGAAAAAATCCTCTCACGTCTTTTAGGAGCTGACTTTATGGCTGTAACACGCCGCCACCTCCTCACAGCTCTCCCTATTGCAGGTTCTGCCGCTTTAGGGTTTGGCTTTTGGGAAATGCTCAAAGGAATGAAATCTGGTTCCTTTGATCCACACGCCGTCAGTACGCCTCTTTTGGGAAAGGATATTCCTAAATTTCAGGCACTTGATGGTCTGGCTAACCTTAGAGAAGGTTTTTCTTCAGATATATTGCAGTCTCAAACCCAGCCTATATTAGTTAATTTCATGGCGTCGTGGTGTGTGCCCTGCGTGCTTGAAATGCCTTTTTTGAAAAAAATCTCATCCCAGATCATCATTTGGGGGGTCGTTTATAAAGATAAGGCCGAACGCGCTGCCGCTTTTATCCAGCGCAATGGAGATCCCTATCAACGTATAGGACAGGACCCGTCTGGGCTGACAGCCATTAATTGGGGGGTTACCGGTGTGCCAGAAAGTTTCCTTATTCTTCCAGGAGGAAAAATTGCCTGGCATGGTTCAGCCGCTTTGGATGAGAAAATATTTCAGGAAAATATACACCCTTTTTTGGGTCGTACTTATTCAGACCATAAATAATGAAACCTTTTTTAATCGCCCTATTCATTTTTCTTTTCCCTATAACAGCAATAGCTCTTGATTCCCCTCATGAGCAGCTAGACAATCCATTATTGGAAAAACGAGCAGAAGCCTTAGGCCAACAGCTAAGATGCCTAGTGTGCCAAAATGAAAGCATAGAAGATAGCAGTGCTCCCCTGGCACGCGATTTACGCCATATTGTGCGCGAGCAAATTCAGCAAGGTCGCTCAGATGATGAAATCATGCAGTGGATGACACAACGTTATGGTGACTTTATCCTCCTAAAGCCACTCTTTAAGCTTAGTACTGCTTTACTTTGGTTCATGCCTTTATTAGCTCTTATCATCGGTTCTCTATCAGCATGGCGCTTTTGGCACCGCCCCAGAACAAAGTTACAAGCGCTTACTCCACAAGAAAAAGAGCAGCTTGAGCGATTATTGAAAAAGGAGTGACCTCATGTCTTTCCTATTAGGCATATTTCTAGTCACGATCATTGTACTGCTTCCGCTTGGATTAAGCCTGTGGCAACGTTCAGTTTCTACAAAAGAGACGTATGACAGTACTGCCGATCTTTATAAAGAACAGCTTGATACGTTAAAAAAAGACCTGGATTCAAAGCTTATTGATAAAGATCAGTATGATAATACGCGCCTGGAGCTTCATCGCCGTTTGCTAAATAGCTCTGTTCCCCCTCCTCCTCTGCAAGTAAGCGAGGGGAAAAGCCAAAAATTAATTCTGATCAGTACTGTTGTTCTTACACCTATTTTGGCCATTTGGCTTTATATGGAAAAAGGCTTTCCTACATTTTCACCACAAAAACCGGCTCAAGAATTATCACAGAAAAATTTGAGTCCTCAGCTTTCTGAAATAAGACAGTTAGGTGCACAGGCAGCTCATCTTTCCCCTATGGATCGGCGCTATGGCCCAATACATAAACGTTTGGGAGACCTAAAAGCAGAATTAGGTTTAGCAGAAGCTGCCATAGAAGAATGGAAACTAGCTCTAAAAGGAAACTTCACACCTGAATTAGCTCTGCAAATTGCAGAGTCAGAAACACGGCAGGCAGGTCATGTCACAGCTGAAGCTCTCAATCTTTATCACCGGGCTCTAGAGGCTGCGCCTGATAATGCGCCCTGGCGCCTTGCTGTAGAAGCCCGCATTGCGACAGGTGAGCATGATAAGGATCAAAAACAATGAACACACCCCTTAACACGGGTATAGCCCTCTGCCCAATTTGCCATAAGCCATTAAAAAGCTCAGCCCAGCACTGCCCTCATTGTGGGGCTATAAAGCAGTTTGGACCTGCTCTTTTAGAAACCGCACTTTTTTCCTTAGTCGGAATGGTTGTGTTTCCCGCCCTGTCTACCCTTTTCATACCATTATCACTATGGAGCATTCTTATTGCTTTCATTGGATTAGGGGCAGGTTTTATATTTGCACAATTCCGCTTCACCACAGAAAGGTGGGTCAAGGCTAAATAAGCCTTCCCACTCAACTTTATATCTTCATATGATGGAAGGTCTCATCCATGTCTTCCCCACTCACCGTGTCACTTACCGGGCAGGCTCTGTTAGACTCACCTTTTTTCAATAAAGGCCTTGCCTTTACAAAACAGGAAAGAGACATATTTCACCTCAATGGCTTACTCCCTTCTTCAGAGCATGATTTAGAGATTCAGGTTTCAAACGCTTATGAGTCCATTATGCGCCAGGAAGGTAATTTAAACCGTCACGTCACTTTAAGAGCACTTCAAGACGAAAACGAAACTGTCTTTTATGCTTTATTAGACAAATATCTTATAGAGATGATGCCCCTCGTTTATACGCCAGGGGTTGGAGAAGCATGCCTTAACTTCTCCAAAATCTATCAACGACCTCGCGGGCTTTATATTACGGCTGAGCATAAAGGTCGGATCAGCCAAATTCTGGCATCACCTGACTATGACAATATCCGTATGGTTATTGTCACAGATGGTGAGCGTATTTTAGGCCTAGGTGATTTGGGCGCTAATGGTATGGGTATACCTATTGGTAAGCTCTCACTTTATACAGCATGTAGCGGCCTTAATCCTTCTTACATGCTCCCTGTCACGCTTGATGTTGGGACAGAAAATGAGGCCCTCTTAAATGACCCTCATTATATTGGCCTAAAGCAACGCAGATTACGAGGCAAAGCCTATGATGAATTTATAGATGAATTTGTAAAAGCTGTTCAAAAAAGATGGCCTAACAGTCTTTTACACTGGGAAGATTTTGCAGGCCGTAATGCTGCTCCCTTATTGCAACGCTATCGCGATCAAATCTTAAGCTTTAATGATGATATTCAGGGTACTGCCTCTATCGCCAATGCTGCTATTTTAGCAGGAATTGCTAAAAAGAAAGAAACCCTTTCACAACAGCGCATTGTTATTATAGGTGGTGGCTCGGCAGGATGTGGGATTGCTTACCAGTTACTACAAGCTTGTATAGCTGAAGGATTAAGCCAAAAAGAGGCTCTTAATCTCTTTTATATCTTTGACCGACCAGGCCTTTTACTCCAGGGAATGGATGACCTTACAGAAGCGCAGCAGCTTTTTGCTCGCCCTGACGCTCTCACTGATGGGGGCAATACAGATCTTACAAAAGCCATAAACCAGATCCGCCCCACAATTCTGATTGGCGTATCAGGACAAGCAGGACTTTTCACAAAAGACATGATTACGAGCATGGCTCATTATTGTGAAAACCCTCTTATTTTCCCTCTTTCCAACCCAACAAGCCATATTGAGGCCAGACCAGAAGATATTTTGGCCTGGACTAAAGGAAAAGCCATTATCGGCACAGGCAGCCCATTTCTACCAATCGAATTTGATGGCAAAATAATCAAGATCGACCAAACGAATAACGCTTATATTTTTCCAGGATTAGGCTTGGGAGCGCTTGCCTGTCAGGCGCAAAAAATAAGTGACAATATGCTTATGGCAGCGGCCAAAGCTGTTGTCTCTTGTTCCGCTTCTCAGGAACATGACGGATTATTACCCCCTCTAAGCGCTATAAAAGATGTGGCTCATAAAGTAGCACGCTTTGTTGCTTTACAGGCAAAAGAAGAAGGGCTGTGCCCTGACTTTGATGAAACCAGCTTAGAAGAAAATATCGCATCCCTAAGCTGGGAGCCAGTCTATCGGCCTTATCACTTTGCACCCAAAGCTTAATTATTTTTGAAAGAACTTTTTCTATGTCATTCCGCATTGAAACTGATGGACTAGGCGAAATTCAAGTCCCCAAAAATGTTTTATGGGGAGCACAGACGCAGCGCTCTCTTCATTATTTCAGCATTGGGCGTGAACTCATTCCCCATGAAATGATTGAAGCCTATGCTATTTTGAAACGTTCATGTGCCCTTGCTAACGCCTCATCAGGCCGGCTTTCACAGGAAAAATGTGACCTTATTGTTCGCATTTGTGACGAGATCATCAAAGGTCAGCATGACCAAATGTTTCCGCTACATGTTTGGATGACCGGCTCGGGAACGCAATTTAACATGAATGTTAATGAGGTGATTGCCAACAGAGCTAGCCAAATAACAGGCCAACCTCTGGGCAGCAAAAAGCCGCTTCATCCCAATGATGATGTCAATATGGCGCAATCAACTAACGATAATTTTCCAAGTGCGATGTATATTGCCAGTGCTCTGGCTGTGCACCGTAAATTACTGCCAGCCTTAGACCGCTTTGAAAACTCTATTGAGCAAAAATCACAAGAATGGTCAGACATCGTCAAGGTAGGACGCACTCATCTTCAGGACGCTGTCCCTATCACACTAGGTCAAGAATGGCATGGCTATGTGGGCATGCTAAAAGACAATAAGGAGCGCCTGCAACAGGCTCTTCGAGGCATATTTGCGCTTGCCTTAGGTGGTACGGCTCTTGGAACTGGCGTTAATACTGAAGCGGGCTATGCCGAAAAAGCATGCCAGGAAATCGCGCATTATACGAAATTAGATTTTCATAGCGGTAACAATAAATTTGCTCTTCAGGGCGCACATGATGGTCTTGTCCATCTTTCGGGATGTTTGCGCACGCTGGCAGGCAGTCTTTTTAAAATCGCTAATGACATACGTTTACTCGCCTGTGGCCCCAGAGCCGGGTTAGGAGAGCTTACACTCCCCACCAATGAACCTGGCTCTTCTATCATGCCTGGTAAAATTAACCCTACTCAGGCCGAAGCCCTTACAATGCTATGCCTTCAAGTCATGAGTAATGATGTTGCTGTTGGTATGGGAGGAGCCGGTGGCATGTTAGATATGAATGCCTACAAACCCCTCATAATCCAAAATATCATGCAAAGCCTGACGCTTTTACATGATGGTATGGAAAATTTTCGGAAATTTCTTATTGAGGGAACCACAGCCAACAAAGACCACATAAAACAGGCTTTGGATCATTCTCTTGTTTTAGTAACAGCCCTTTCTCCCATCATTGGATATGATAAGGCTTCGCAAGTTGCTCATCATGCAGTGGAACACGGTTTAAGCCCACGTGAAGCAGCCCTTGAGCTTGGTTTTATAGATGGCGCCACCTATGACAAAGTCGCCGATCCGCGCCTTATGTTAAAGCCTAATATTAAACGTTAAATAACAAAAAGCCTTCCAGGAACTATCTCTCCTGGAAGGCCATTACGTGATTTAGGAATAAAAAATCCCTAAATTATGAGCTTTGATCGGCAATACGGGTCCGCCCTTTTTTTGGACGGAAAGTTCCTTTTAGCAAAGCTGTCTCAATATCCTCTAAGGTTGCTCCTGCCGTTTCGGGCACGAAGAAATAGACAAAGATAATTGAAAGCAGATTTACCCCAGCATAGAACCACATTGTTCCACCAAGAGTAATAAGATGAACAAGTGACAGGGCCGTAGCTGTCACTAAAAGATCACTTCCCCATAATACCATTGCATGCAAAGACGTTGCTTGCCCCCGCATGGAAAGAGGAAATAATTCCGCTCCCAAAAGCCAGCCTATAACCTGAATGCTCCCTGCATTAAAGAGCATAAAGAGAAGCATGAAAATAATGACTAAATAAGAGCCGGTACTACCTTGTGCTGGATGAATCAAGAACATGATACCCAACCCAATTAGTGATAATACAGAGCCGGGCCCCATAATGAGAACGAGGCGGCGGCGACCAATTTTATCGACAAAGAGGCACCCTAAAGCTGTCATCGTCAGATAGACAATACCAATGCCAAGCCCAGCCATTAAGGCTGACGAATCACCAAAGCCCGCATCTCTTAAAAAGGTTGGAGCATAGTAAATCATCATTTCCAGCCCACCACATTGCGTGAAAAACGCAACACCTAAGGCAGCTATCAGAGCAGGACGCACCCAGGGCTGAGCCAGACCACGCCAACCCTGATTTTTCTCTTCAGCATTTTCGATGTTTTCTCTAATTTGAGCGAGCTCTTTTTTGACCTCTTTTGGATTGTCACGCAGGCTCTTCAGAATAGGCACAGCTTTTTTAATACTGATATTTTCAGCCACCCATCTGAAACTTTTTGGCATAAAGAACATTACCAAAAATACGAAAACAGCTGGTGCTACACTAATGGCTATCATTCCGCGCCAGCCTAGTGCTTCTTGCGATGTAAGGCCAACGATATTGGCCAGAAGAATACCAACGCCAATTGAGACATTAAAAAAGAGCGCCAACGTACCACGCTTAGCCGCAGGGGCAAGCTCTGAAATATACATCGGTACAACCTGAGAAGAGCCCCCTACCGCCAAGCCCAAGAAAATTCTGGCTATGATAAGAGTATAAACATCAGGTGAAAGCGCACACCATGTCGCCCCAAGAACAAAAACCCCGGATACTAAAATAATTGTGGCTCTTCTACCGTGTTTTTCTGAGAAATAGCCTGCAATAAAAGCCCCGAGAACGGCCCCTAATAAGATAGCCGAAGTGACGAGTTCTTGTAAAACATGGTTAAGGTGGAAGTCTTTTGTAATTAATAAAAGAGCTCCTGAAATAATCCCTGTATCGTAACCATATAGACC
Organism: Aristophania vespae; assembly: GCF_009906835.1. Lineage (NCBI taxonomy): Bacteria > Pseudomonadati > Pseudomonadota > Alphaproteobacteria > Acetobacterales > Acetobacteraceae > Aristophania > Aristophania vespae. The sequence continues at coordinate 449,735 of NZ_CP047652.1, read as the reverse complement.
GCCACAGCTACCAGCAATAAAAGCTGCAATAATCAAAGTCCATTTTGCATTTAAAGGCAAAGACTGTTCATTTGATTGTGGCGAGGTCGTTTTCTCTGCACTTTGTACGGTCGGGTTTTCAGGAGGGGGGCCAGCCGGCAAGTCAGAGTTTGTCATATGTTCCTATCCAGTTGTAAGTCATGAAAGGATATCTTTCCTTATTGGCTCTCAGAAACGAGCTTAAAGGTAAAATGGCTTTAATTTTCTTAAGAAAGTACCATTCGATAAGACATTTTCTCCCACTACAATTTCAAAGAAGTTCTTTTAGCCAGAGCACTACAAATTTTAAGTCGTAAATAAGGACTTCAGAGCACTTAACGGCTAAACAGGGTTAAGCCTGACCTTATTGTCAGACAGCCCTAACTTCTCACAAAAAGATGAAACCTTAAAAACACTTACGAATGCGCTTAAACCTGTAAGCAAGCTCAAACAAACTTTACAAAAGTAAGTAGGCTTCAATAGAGATTATTATTTATATATTACATTTTATTCATAAGCAACAGTACACAAAATGTTTACCAAAATAAACTAATTATTAAAGTTAATTCTCAAATAAATTATTTTGTATAATTCTTATATTTATTACCACAATTAAATAAAGCCATTTCTATTATTTTAGAAATGGCTTTATAGAACTTTATAGTTTCAAAAAACTTTTTTACTGAACCAGCTTCCCTTCTTTATCTACCAGAGATATTGGGTAGTCTCCACTAAAGCAGGCGTCACAAAAGCGATGTTGAGCTTCATCACGGCTTTTATAATCGAGAGCCCGATAAAGCCCGTCAAAACTAATAAAAGCCAGGCTATCAACACCGATAGCGTTTTTCATCTCTTCAATCGTATGAGTTGCTGCAAGAAGTTTGTTTTCATCGGGCGTATCAATGCCGTAAAAACAAGGATGTTTTGTTGGAGGTGACGTGATGCGCATGTGAACTTCGGTTGCACCTGCCGCCCTTACCATATCAACAATCTTGCGCGATGTTGTTCCTCTCACAATGGAATCATCAACCAATATTACCCTTTTACCTTCCAAAATGGCACGATTAGCTGAGTGCTTCATCTTAACACCCAGATGGCGAATTTGATCGGTAGGCTCAATAAAGGTACGCCCAATATAATGATTTCGGATAATCCCTAATTCAAAGGGAATATTACTTTCCTTGGCATAGCCAATTGCTGAGGGCACACCTGAATCAGGCACAGGAACAATGACATCTGCTTCGACCGCACTTTCACGTGCTAGTTCTGCACCAATGAGTGTGCGGCTGTCATAGACAGATTTTCCCTCTAACACTGAGTCAGGGCGGGCAAAATAAATATATTCAAAAACGCAAAAGCGATGGCCCAAATCACCAAATGGCCTGATTGACTCTAGACCTTTATTATTGATGATGACCATCTCGCCAGGTTCAATGTCACGCACATATTGCGCCCCAATGATGTCTAACGCACAAGTTTCACTTGCAAGAACCCAGCCGCCATTATTTTCTTCATGCCCTGGCATTCTTCCCAGAACAAGCGGCCGCACACCAAGAGGGTCGCGCATGCCAATCAGGCCATTATCTGGCATTAAGGCAATAAGAGAATAAGCCCCCTTAACCTGCTTAGCTGCATCAATCAGGCGGTCAACGATACTGCTATAGAGCGAGATCGCTATTAAATGAACAAAAACCTCGGTGTCTGTGGTTGACTGAAAAATACAGCCACGCCCCACTAAAGCCCTACGTAATGTTGCCGCATTGGTTAAATTACCATTATGAGCAACAGCCAGTCCTCCAAAGGCATAATCTGCATAAAAAGGCTGCACATTACGCAAATGCATCCCCCCTGTTGTTGCATAACGATTATGCCCGATAGCGGCCTGGCCAGGTAAACTGGCTATTACAGCACTATCGGCAAAAACCTCTCCAACAAGGCCAAGCCCTCTATGTTGATGGAATTCCTTTCCGTCAAAACTAACAATACCCGCAGATTCCTGACCTCTATGTTGGAGCGCATGAAGCCCCAAAGCTGTGAGAGCGGCAGCTTCTGGGACACCCCAGATGCCAAACACACCACATTCCTCATGAGGCCGGTTCGAGGATTCAAGCAAAGTCATAAAGGCACAACCTATTGGGACATTTCCCGTAATAATGACAAACAAAATGTAGCAATGAGCGAACTCTCACAAACTACACCCCTTCAATGGCTATTTGTGTTCGGTAAAGCAAGATAGGATTCCAAAGAAGGTGGAACATATCCTTGTAAAATTTGCACCCCTTTCATCAGATAAGGGGCAAAATTGCTCTCTTCTGTAACAGATTGTAACCAGCTAGATGAAATCCAACTGGCAACCATGCAGGCTATAACCATTAAGGCGTAACCTCTGATGAATCCGAATACAAACCCCAATAATGTATCGACACCGCGTGATAACACACTTCTTGCCATATAAGATAATCGCTCAACTAATGCATTAAGCAAAATCATCCCAAGCATAAAAATCGCTATTCTTACTCCCCAAAGAGCGACTTCTGAATTTTGAAAATTAGCCGGCAGAGAAGGATTAACCCAGGCTAAGGCTGCGTTACTCGATCGGAAAGAGAGCCATAATGCTCCGATCCAAACAAGCACACCTGTTATTTCTTTAGCCCCACCCCGAAGCAGACCCCAAAGAGCCGAAACCCCAACTAAAACCAGACAGGCTATGTCAAATGAGGTTAAATGATGGGCTAAACCTGCCGGATAATGACCACTTATAGAGTCAGGAATAGCAATATTATTGGCCGAGGCTGCATGATCTCCCCCCGTAAATGATTCCGAAGGGAATGATCCTGAAGAGTTAGGTGCCAGATCGCCTGGGGGCGTGGTTGTACTGCTCCCAGAGGAGACGCCATCAGCCATATGAGATGTTGAAGCAGCGTCTTCGTCCATAATATGACCCTTTTATATAAATATAACCTAACAACTACTCAGCACAAATTTCGGAAAAAAATTCTTAAGGTAATTTTGTCGACCGATAGGGTCCGCCTTTACGGGCCCGTATACCGCGCTTCAAAAGCGTCTCAGATAAAAGGATGCGTTGAGACATTTCCTCCCAAACATCTTGCTCCGAGATACCGTGTTGAACCCATAATGTTTCTATTGCTTTCAAGAAAACAGCACTTTCCTGCACCAGGCTCTTAGGATCATTACGCAGATAGGCAAGTAAGCAATTAGAGGCATAGCCCACTAAATCATCAACCATATTGCGTGGCGAATCTTTTGACAGAAAATCGGGGTTCATATCGGCCATAAAAAATGATGCAATCTATTCAACGATTAAGCAAGAGACACACGTTACAAAATTAGTGATCGGGTAAGAGTTTATCAATAACTTTGTGACAGATTTCGCCTGGTTTCGCCCCAATTTATTTTTACCTTCACTATTTCACAAAACGCTTACATAAGCCTGTCATAGAGTTGTTTTGATGCGATCTTCTCTTATGCTCTCAAAACGCCATTTTTTCCTCATGGGAACATTTTGCTTTCTTTGCATTATGCAAAGTAACGCTAATGCCCAGCGTGCTGCTGGCTACGCTGCGGGAGCCCGTAGTTCGACAACAAGTAATACAATGCTTGATAATGTGGTGGGAAATCGTCAGTCACCAATCAAGACTCAAACAAAAGTAACAGGTGCTCACTATCACATCACTGAAAATGGCAATGTAATTGCCCCTAACGGTCTGGTGGTAAATGCAGGTTGTTTACGTAACAGCGATGGAACTACTCCCAAGCAGGGGAAGTATCGGTTTGACTTTACTGCTCAAAAGAAAAATTTTGAGACCGTCATAATTGGTGTTAGCGACCAGCCACGCATTAGTTCAGAACCGCTTGGGCATAAAGATGAGCATACTGACCATAGAGCAACTTTAAATGCCTCTTTTGGTCCAACAAATTTTTATGTTGTGCCGCGTCCTTGTATTAACAGCAAACTCAATGACCGTTCTCTAACAATGGATGCAGCCGCTTCCTTAGCCTCTGCTAATGGAAATGCTTTTGCCTTAGCTGGCAACCGGGATGACGTTATAGAGGCTGATACAGCTCATATTTTGCCCAACGGAGATATCGAACTCGTTAGTACGCCTCCTTATGGTCCAACTGATGTGCGTGTGGCACCGTGATATTTATAAAGCATTTGAGGCATTTAATGCCTAAAGCAGCAATAAAAAGAGGCTTTCTTTTGTGGCTAGGGCATTTGCTCGCTTTAGCCCCGTTACATAATGGCTTTGCTGCCGATAGCCAGAAAAAAATAGCCGTTCCTTACCTTAATAAGATTATTTTTGAGCCACTAAAAATAAAGGGGGTGTTAGATAAGGATTATATTTTATCTGACTCTTTAAAGAATTTAACGCATTCAACCAAATTAAAGAAAATTCTTTTGCCTTATATAGGCCATCCACTGACATTTGATCAGTTAAATGAACTGACAAGCACCGTGGGGATTTTTTTACGCAAACATAATCACGCTTTTATTGATGTTAGTGTTCCACCACAAATTATTCACAAAGGTATTTTGCACATTACTTTGTTAGAATATCGCCTTGGTTCAATAACGGTCCATGATAATCAGTGGAGCCCACGCTGGACTATTAAACGTGATAGTGGGCTATCTCCAGGTGAACATCTAAAATTAAGAACATTGCAAACTGATCTTAATTGGATCAATCGAAATCCTTTTCATACTGTTGATATGGTCTCTAGACCAAGTGTCAAACCAGGATATACTGATATTGATTTACGTGTAGCAGACCGTTTTCCTGTTTATGGTTATGCTGCCTATAATAACCAGGGAGATCCAACAACAGGCCGCTTAAATTGGTATGTAGGAGCCTCATGGGCAATGCCTTTAACTTAGGGCAAATTTTAACTTATCAATTTAATCGTTCTGTATCAGGTCTTTCTAATAATCATGCTGCCAGTTGGACAATTCCCTTAATTGGGCGTAACGCCATTCAGATTTACGGCACATACTCTCATACTAACCCTGTGCCCAATGAACCTAATATGAAAAATAAGGGCGAAAGCGGCCAAGCCTCTATCAGGTGGCTTCATATGATCAACCACATTACCTTAGGGCAAAATTTCGGTCTTGATGGTACTCTTCAGATTGGTTTTGACTGGAAGACCACGAACTCTGACGAATATAAACCCTATATGCCCATTTCTCAGCGCCATGCTAATATTTCAAATGCTGATACAAATCAGTTTGTTATAGGATATGATGGTTCTGTACAGGACCCATGGGGACAAACGAAGCTTAATAACCAGTTTTATTATAGTCCCGGCGGCCTGACGCATTATGATAACAAAAAAGACTATAGGTCAATTGTTGAACATTCTGGCCCCAATTACGTTTATGACCGCCTCATGCTCACGCGGTCATTTTCTTTACCATGGGGTTTATCCACTACAACCAAAGTAACATTTCAGCGTGCTTCAAAAAACCTGCTTTATAGCGAGCAACTCGCAACAGGTGGCATGAGCAATGCAAGAGGGTATTTTGTTAATACATCATTTGGCAGTAATGCCAACAGCTTTAGCCAAGAGTTATTTTTACCACAATTTTCATTGGCTAAATTAACGTCCTTCCCTACTTTGGAAGATAGCAATAAGCTGGGTTTTTTCTGGGATTGGGCAGATAATAGACAGGTCAAAAGAATTGGCGACGGGCCGAGAGCTGCCACACTCTCTTCAGTTGGAATAGACGTAAATAGCACAATCAACCAATATCTTAATATAACTTATGACGTAGGCTGGCGTCTAAGACGGGTTCACACAACAGCCTTTGCAGCCCGTAAAGGCGCATTTTGTGACTTTCAGATTGTGGCAGGATTTTAAAAATAATGGCGCTTAAGATGACCTCTTAAACGCCATTTAATATGGTTTTACCTTAGTCGCTAAACCTATGCAGCATATTCAAGCTTATAGTCTTTCCACAAAGTAGATAAGGCTTGTACGACTGCCTCAATATCAGCCTCACTATGTAAAGGCCCCGGCGTTAAGCGTAAACGCTCTGTACCTCTTGGCACGGTGGGGTAATTAATAGGCTGAATATAATGGCCAAACCGCTTGAGTAAATCGTCAGACAAGGCACGGCAAAGCTTTGCATCTCCCACCATAACAGGAACGATATGACTGGGGTTCATAATATAGGGAATACGGGCCTGCCCTAATTTCTGCCGCAATAATGCAACAGCTTTTTTCTGGCCATCTCTTTCAGTGCTGCTCTTTTTTAAATGCTTTACACTGGCCAATACACCTGCTGCAATCATGGGAGGTAGTGAGGTAGAAAAAATAAAGCCAGATCCAAAAGAACGCACAAAATCACATAAAGGTGCAGAAGCTGCTATATATCCACCGACAACACCAAAAGCTTTTCCTAATGTGCCTTCAATAACTGTAAGACGATGTTCAAGCCCTAATTCCTGTGCCATGCCTCCCCCTTGAGAGCCATACATACCCACGGCATGAACCTCATCAAGATATGTCATAGCTCCATATTGATCAGCCAAATCACAAATCGCTTCAATGGGTGCTACGTCTCCATCCATTGAATAGACTGATTCAAAGGCTATAATTTTGGGAACATCCAAAGGTATCTCTTTAAGATGACGTTCGAGATCTTCTAAATCATTATGGCGAAAAATTCTTTTTTCTGCTCGAGAATGGCGAATACCTTCGATCATAGATGCATGATTCAGCGCATCAGAAAGAACAACACAATCTTTAATACGGGCAGCAATTGTACCAAGCGTTACCCAATTTGAGAGGTAGCCTGAGTTAAAAAGCAATGCGCTTTCTTTCCCATGCAAACTGGCCAGCTCCGTTTCAAGAGCCACGTGATAATGATTTGTGCCCGAAATATTGCGCGTGCCACCTGCCCCCGCACCAGTTTCATCTAATGCTTTGTGCATAGCCGCAAGAACATCAGGCTGCTGTCCCATTGCGAGATAATCATTAGAACACCAGATTGTAACTTCACGACCTATCCCGTGATGAAAAGCACGGGGGAACTGGCCTGCTTTTCTTTCCAATTCAGCAAAATAACGATAGCTGCCATCGGCATGCAGGCCATCAAGGGCCTTTTGAAACAGAGCATCATAATCCATAAATATTACTCTCCTTGCCCCTGCTCTATGTGGTGCTTTGTAAGCCGGCCCTTAAAGTATGTGAGAGGAGCATAGTGCAATCTTTGCTTATATAAACGATATTTAAACCTATCTCTTAAGTACTTCTTTTTCAAGAAGTCCCAGATGAAGTCCGTATTTTTTCATAAACTACTCATCGCATTTTTTATAAAAAATATACTCTAAATATTATACCAAACAGATATTTTTGTTCTCAAATGATCATAGCAATGATAGGTCATTTCAACCTTAATAACGATCTCTGCTCAAAGGCTCTTATCACTGCATGAATGCTGCATCATCCTCTACAGCCAGGCCAGGTTTCAAAGCCTTAATACCTTACTGGCAGGTCACATTTGCTGCTTTTATGGGGTGGTTTTTAGATGGGTTTGATCAAACAAGCTTCATGTTCACCCTGCCAGATATCGCACGTGACTTTGGCTGTACAATTTCTATGCTGGGTGGTGTTCTTTTTGGCCAGGCCGTGGGCCGCTTTATAGGCAATACAGCGTGGGGTTGGCTTGCCGATCGTTACGGACGAAAGCCTGCTTTTATGCTCGGCGTTATTTGGTTTGCTATTTTCTCCGCCTTAACGGGATTTTCTCACTCTATATACACTCTTTTTATTATCCAATTTCTCTTTGGCATTGGTTTTGGCGGTGAGTGGACTGCCTCAGCTGCTTTATTAATGGAGACTGTACCAGAAGCATCACGCCCTCTGGCCTCAGCTCTCATGATGTCTGGTTATGAATTAGGTTATTTTGCAGCGGCAGGTGCTCAGGCACTTATTTTACCTCACTTTGGCTGGCGTATTCTCTTTTTCATTGGCATTCTTCCTGCTCTTTTATCCATATTCATTCGTATAGGCGTGAAAGAAAGCCCAATATGGCTTGAGCAACGTGCTCTTCAACAGAAAAAAACTGTTTCTAAAACACGATTTTCCTGGAGCGGGGCTGCTCTACAGGCCATTATTCTTATGAGCTTTTTAGAATTTCAAAAAGCAGCTATTTATACTTTTTATCCCACTATTTTACGTGACTCTCATCACTTATCACCCCAAGCCATATTCTGGCCTATCATGCTTTATTGCATTGGATCTTTTAGCGGAAAGATTTTTTGCGGAAAACTGGCCGAATATTTTGGCGAAAGTAGGGTAATGATTGGGGCGATTTTAATTGTGATGTGCGCAATTTGGCCCTTTTTATGCGTGCAGGACTGGAATTTATTGCTTATTTCAGCCTTTATTATGGGCGCTGCGGCTTCAGGTATTTTTGCCCTCATACCGCATTATCTGGCCCAACGCTTCCCCTCTGCCCAAAGAAGTTTTGGTATGGGACTAAGCTATGCGCTGGGATCTTTAGGCCAGGGTCTGGCAGGCAAAATCGTGCCTTTTTTTGGAGCGACAGCTGCGACTCTTCCTCTTTCAGCCGTGGCTTTCGTGCTAGGGTCTAGCGTGCTGACAGCCGCCAGTGCCATTTTCAAACCCAAGCTCCCCAAATTCTAGGCTAGAGACTTGCAGCCAACCACTCAGCAGCTCTGATGCCATCAATAGCCGCTGAGAGGATTCCTCCTGCATAGCCAGCACCTTCCCCAGCAGGAAAAAGGCCCCGCACATTAAGGCTTTGACCTGTTTTATCTCTTGTAATCCGTATAGGAGAAGACGTGCGTGTTTCTACCCCCGTCATAACGGCTTCATCCATCGTGAAACCTTTAATTTTACGGTCAAAAAGGGGTAAGGCTTCTTTTATGCTCTCAGTAACAAAATCAGGCAGACAAAGCCTTAAATCGGTTGGCGTAACACCTGGCTGATATGAAGGCACAACCCTTCCCAAATTTGTTGAGGCCCGCCCGGCAAGAAAATCTCCAACAGTTTGGGCTGGCGCTTTGTAATTTCCACCCCCGGCCTGAAAGGCAGCTTTTTCCCATTTACGCTGAAAAGCAATTGCAGCCAGAACGTCATCTTTGGGGAAGTCTATCTCAGGTTTTACTTCAACCACAATGCCGCTATTCGCATTGCGCTCAGCCCTTGAATATTGGCTCATGCCGTTTGTGACAACCTGCCCCTCTTCTGAAGTCGCTGCCACAACCTGACCACCCGGACACATACAAAATGAATAAACACCCCGCCCTGTAGATGCATGATGGACCAACTTATAATCTGCCGCTCCCAATAATTTATGCCCAGCCTGTGCTCCAAAGCGCGCAACATCAATCAAAGACTGCGGATGCTCAATTCTCACCCCAATTGAAAAAGGTTTGGCCTGCATTGAAACACCCAAGGCATGAAGCACCTCAAAACTATCTCTAGCAGAATGTCCCACTGCTAAAATCACACGCTCAGCAGCTAATATTTCGCCTGTTGAAAGATGAAGTGCTTTTATCTTGCGAGAAGCACCCTCACCCTGGAGTTCAAAACCATCTACGCGGGTTTCGAAACGATACTCACCACCCAAAGCTTCGATTTGTGCACGAAGAGATTGCACAACTGTTACTAAGCGAAATGTACCTATATGAGGCTTAGACAGCATTAAAATCTCTTCAGGCGCCCCTGCTTTGACAAATTCTTCTAGTACTTTACGTCCTAAATGTCTGGGATCAGATATTCCTGAATAAAGCTTTCCATCTGAAAAAGTTCCCGCTCCGCCTTCGCCAAATTGCACATTACTTTCAGCGGTAAAAAGGGACTTACGCCACAGCGCAAATGTATCAACCGTACGCGATCTCACATCGCGTCCCCGTTCTAAAATTATGGGCTTAAGCCCTGCCTGAGCCAAAGTCAGTGCCGCAAGAAGCCCACAGGGACCTGCCCCTATAACAACCGGCCTTGTTCTAATCTCTGCTTTAGGAAGCTGCGGAGGAGCCCAACTCATATCAGGCGTGATATTAACGTGAGCATCTTCTTTAAAACGATTTAAAAGAGTCTCTTCGTTTTTTACCTTACAATCTATCGTATAAACAAAATGAATATCGCCCCTTTTACGAGCATCGTGCCCGCGGCGAAAAATATGAAATTCTTCCAAATCCTGACTATCAATCCCCAAACGTTCGAGGATGGCGGTTTTTAGTGCCTCGGAAGAATGATCTAAAACTAAACGGAGATTGGTTAAGCGAAGCACTGAAAACTCTTTATCTTTTAAACGTTTTTGAGGGATAATAATCTTTATGAGGCTTTATTTTATAATAATCTCGCTGGTGTAAACAGTTTTTTCTTACCTCGAACCACCTTCTTAGAGTATCACCCTATTTTATGAGCCATCATTCACACTCTAAAGACCATAATCACCATCACGGACATGACCATCATGCTCATGATGAGCATAGTCACGAAGGCCATCATCATGGTGGCTTTGGACATCATCATGTTCATGCTCCCGATTCTTTCGGAGCTGTGTTCGCAATAGGTATTGCGCTTAATTCTGCCTATGTCATAGCAGAAACCATATGGGGTGTTTGGGCTCATTCACTTTCGCTTCTTGCTGATGCAGGGCATAATCTTTCTGATATTTTAGGACTGGCAGCCGCTTGGTTTGCCCAGATTTTAGCTAAGCGTGCTCCTTCAGGCCGATTCACCTATGGCTTGAAACGCGCCACGATTTTAACGGCTCTAGGTAATGCTGTTATTTTGCTTTTAGTGACTGGCGGTATTGTATGGGAGGCGATTTTACATCTTATCACCCCTGACACTGTTCATGGCCCAACCGTTAGTCTGGTTGCTTTTATCGGTATTATTGTTAACGGCCTTACAGCCTGGCTGTTTGTAAAAGGGTCTAAACACGATCTTAATATGCGCGGGGCCTTTTTGCATATGGCATCGGATGCCGTAATGGCCTTGAGTGTCGTGATTGCTGGTTTTGCCATTTCCTGGACAGGCTTTAACATTATCGATCCTATTGTGAGCCTGATTGTTTCCTTTGCCATTATTTGGGCAACTTGGTCACTTTTAACACAATCGCTTAATCTCGCCCTTGATGGTGTTCCCGCTTCCATTAACACCGAAGAGGTGGCAAATGCGCTAAAGGAACTGCCTGAAATTGCTGATCTTCACCACCTCCATATATGGCCAATGAGCACGACTGAAACAGCATTGACGGTTCATATTGTGCCAGAGACGATCGTACCTGAACCATCTGCCCACCAGCTCATTAAACAAACACGCCAGATTATTAATCAGGCCAATGAACTGCTTAGAAAACGCTTTGCAATTCAGCACCCAACCTTCCAAATAGAAGACAGGACACCGCATTGCCTCAATGAAAATTGTGAGCCCTTAAATGAAACTCACCATAGCCATTCTCATTAAATTGACGTTTTAAACCCATAATGACACCTCTTCGCCAAAATATTGCACGTTTATCTATTCTTATTAGCCTCATTGTTCTGGCCATAAAATATAGCGCCTATTATGTTTCTCACTCTAGCGCTCTGTTAGCCGACGCCATTGAAACAATTCTTAATGTCATCGCAGCCATTGGCACGCTGTGGGCAGTTAATATTGCCGCTCAGCCAGCTGATGAGAACCATCCTTACGGGCATGGCAAAGCCGAATATTTATGGGCCATTATTGAAGGTATATTGGTTGTCTTAACAGCAATCGGTATTTTCTTAATTGCCTGTTATGATTTTTTACATCCCAGTTCTCTTAAAGAGCCATTTATTGGTGTTTTTCTGAATGCGTTTGCAGGTATGGTCAATTTTATCTGGGCACGCATCATGATCATAATTGGCCGCAAATATGATTCACAGGCCTTATTATCTGCCGGGGCACATGTTCAGTCCGATGTGTGGGCAAGTCTGGCTCTTGTGATTGGTGTCTCTCTCATACCGCTTTTACACTGGCTCTGGATTGATCCCCTTCTATCAATTCTGGTTGCCCTCAATGTCCTCTGGACAGGCTTTGGCATGATGCGTCATTCGATGAAAGGCCTTATGGATGAAGCCCCTGCGCCTGAACTTATAGAAAAAGTTTTTAAGATTATCACAGAAAAAGGTGAAGGCGCTCTTGAGGCACATGATTTAAGAATGCGCAAAGTTGGAGCGCTTTATTTTGTGGAGTTCCATCTTGTTGTTGACGACCACATGTCAATTACCGAAGCACATGATATATGCGACCACATTGAATCAGCTATTCGAAAATATCTAGGCTCAGCGTCTATTCATATTCATGTTGAACCAGAAAAAATTGCTAAAGAAGAGCATCTTTCAGGACATAAGCACCGTAATGTGCTCACCTTATCTTAAGATAACGTCGACATAATTTAACCTGTTACAATTATACTATAATTTTATTTTAAAATTATTTTAAGGCCAAAGTAATATTCTGCCAAAATTTCTTTCATTCCCGAAAGTTATTTTGAAGGATTATTCTGGGTGAGTACTTTTTTCGCTATCCTCTTAGTGACGGCAGCTATTTTAGCACTCGTTATCTGTATTAGTCGTTTTAAAATAAATCCTTTTATCGTCCTTTTTACTGTTTCCATTGCCCTAGCTCTTCTAGCCGGTATGCCTGCCGAGAAGGTCATTGGTTCTTTTGAAGACGGTGTCGGACATGTGCTCGGGCATGTGGGCCCCGTAATCGCACTAGGCACAATGCTTGGCAAAATGCTCACTGAATCAGGCGGGCTGACTGTATTGCGCTTACAATCTCGCAAATTGCCGGAAGAAAACGCATTGACTGGGCAATGATGGTTATAGGCCTGTTAGTTGGTTTGCCGGTCTTTTTTGAGATCGGGTTTGTTTTACTGATTCCACTTGCTTATGTTTTGGCTGCCCGCACTGAAACACCATTATTACGTGTAGCCCTTCCAATGGGGGCTGCCCTCTCAGTAACGCACGGATTGCTTCCACCTCACCCAGCCACACTTTTAGCCCTATCAGCCTATAATGCCGATATGGGAAAAACAATTATGTTTGGTATTCTCATAGGCACCCCCGTAGCAATAATTGCGGGGCCTCTTTTTGGCAGATTTGCGGCGGCTCGTGTTCCCCTAACGGGGCATAATGCTATGGCTGATTTGTTTGTTAAATCAGAACCCACCAAGAAATTGCCCGGTTTTTTTATCACTGTTTTTACGATTATGCTGCCGGTAATTTTAATGCTTATCGGTTCAACTGCTAATCTTGTCAGCCCACCACATAGTAAAATAAATTCTACTCTTCATTTTATTGGCAATACAGATATTGCCCTTGGCGTTGCGACTATTCTTTCTTTTTATGTTTTAGGAACAGCACGTGGCTTTTCAAGAGAGACAATTTTACGCTTTACCAATGAAAGCTTAGCTCCAACAGCCCTTATTATGTTACTTGTAGGTGCCGGTGGTGGTTTTGGGCGCGTTTTGATTGATAGTGGCGTTTCTCACGCCATTACAGAAACGGCTTTGGGCTATCATATGCCACTTCTTATTTTAGGGTGGTTACTTGCCGTCATTGTCCGCCTTGCATCGGGTTCTGCCACTGTCGCAACGGCCACAGCTGCCAGTATTATGGGGCCAATTTTAGCCCATAGCACAAATGTCTCACCCGAATTAATGGTCATTGCAACTGGTGCAGGATCTGTAGCCTTTGGCCCTATGAATGATGCCGGGTTTTGGCAAATCAAAGAATATTTGGGCCTTACTGTAACACAAACCCTTAAAACCTGGTCGGTTCTGGAAACCTTGATTGCTGTTTTTGGTTTAATTTTCTGCCTGCTGGCGTCTCTTATTATAAGCTGAAACTAAATTTTATGATTATTCCATATTTTAGTTTCCCGAAAATTTTACACTGGAAAAGCAAAGCTTTTCTGACGGCTTTGCTCCTAAGCATCATCCCCTATAGCTATGGCCAAACGCAGGATCCTGTCACTGAAATTTCTTTTGCAAAAACTGTGACATCATCCCCCATTTCTGAAAAACCTGCCCCTTCGAGCGTCCCTTCTTTTTCTCATCCTGAAGCCTTGTTACCCAATCCGGTTACGCGATGGCTTCGTAAACAGGGTATTAATTTTCTACTAGACAATACCAATGAATTTGCGGGCGCCATCACTCCACCCACCAAAGGAAGTAAACTTTTCGAAAATTATAAACAGGGTTCAAGCAATGCAGGTCAATATTCAATGCAACTTGATGCAGACTGGGAAAAACTGGCAGGACTAAAAGGCTTTGCAACCCATATGGTCACTGTAGGGCGCTATGGCACAACAGCTAATCGCATGTTTGGTGACTGGATGAATCATTCATCAGAAGATTATGGAGGTGGAGGCAATGTTGTTGTCCATCTTGTTTATGCCTATGGAGAAGAAACTGTTTTAAATGGCAAATTAGCCATTGCAGCAGGACGCATGGCTGAACTTTCAGATTTTGCTGCCAGTCCGCTTTTTTGTAATTTTCAAAATAATAGTTTTTGCGGTCGTCCCAAAGCCATTACAGAAACAAATTATGTTGCTGGATACCCTGCCGCTACATGGGGCTGCGCGTTCGTGGTCGCCCTGTAGATCATATATATATTCAGGCTGGTCTCTACCCCATTGAAGATGGGATCTACAGGGTAGTCCAGCACCGAACAGGCTTTAAATTTAATGGCGCCAATATCATTGGCTATGCCGTCCCGTTAGAAGCCGCATGGGAACCCAGCTTTGCTCACGGTACATTGCCAGGCCATTATAAAATAGGTGGACAGGCTTTTAGGACAAATAGCCCTGATACTTATTATGACGACCATCACAATCCTTATGTTGAAACAGGACGCCCACAGAAAGTGCATGGTGTTTCATGGTCTGTCTGGGCTATGTTTGACCAGCGTTTTCTTACATACAAAGCTAAAGATAGCGGCCTGACAGGCCTATGGGGAGCCATTTATAATGACCCCCGAATATCTCTGCGCGAATATGAAGTTTATGGAGCCATCCTCAGTCGGGGCATGTTTTATTCAAGACCACATGATACATTTGGACTTGGCTTTAGTTACACAAAAATTGCCCCCGGCGTTATACGTTCGGAACGCTTATTAAAGGCTAATAATAAAACCCTGCCTTACCATGCTACGGGCATTCAATATCGCACTATGATTTTGGAAGTTAATTACTCTATTCATGTCATGCGTGGTGTCTTTTTCACCCCACTTTTTGAATATTACTTCCACCCTAATGGGCAACATAATCTTCGTGATGCCGCAATGCTCGGCTTTAAAAGCCACGTTCAGATTTTCTAGAAATAATTTTGATAGCGAAATTTTTATTATATTTAACTATCCTTTAAATTACGGCTTCTGCTATCTTCCCGTTCTATGTGTCCACTGCTCTAGATTATGGGAGATTGGTTATTTTTTCCTCTCGCTTTAAACCACTCAGACCTTTTTCCCTCAGGTCTTCTTATTTTTGGCCAACATTTTTTTTCGGGCTTGTCACACCAACCTTTTCTTATGGAGAAGGACTGAAAAATTCTACGCGCGAAGAGCACATTATCGTTAAGGCAGGTACACCATCGCGTGTACAGTTTCCTTCTTCCTCTGGCGCAACGTCTTATCATTTGACATCAAAAGATATTGAGGCTCTTCCACAGGGTGAAAATGCTGCTTTTAGTCAGGTTATGTTACGCATGCCCGGAGTGGTGCAGGATGGTCACGGTGAAGTTCACGTAAGGGGTGAGCATAGTAATTTAACGTACCGTATAAATGGCGTTATGCTCCCAGAAAGCTTGCAGGGTTTTGGACAAGAGCTTGATACACGTATTGTACAGTCATTCAATTTATTAACAGGTACATTACCTGCTCAATATGGCCTGCGCACGGCTGGTATTGTTGATATTACTACCAAAAAAGGCACAGCCCTTAATCATAATGAACTCTCTCTTTATGGAGGTAGCTACAACACCATAATCCCGTCTCTACAGTTAGGTGGAACAAGAGAAAAGTTGGATTATTTTATTAGTCTTTCCTATAACCACAACACAATTGGTATTGAAAACCCTACTCCATCTTTTCGACCTATTCATGATCTAACGCAACAGGCCAAGGGATTTTCTTACTTAAGCTGGCATCTAAATGACCTTAATCGCCTGACGCTTATTACCAGCGTCTCTTACGGTGATTTCCATTTACCTAACACCCCCAATCTTGAGCCTGCCTACCCTTTGGAAGGACATGATTGGAGCAAACACGATCTTAATTCGCGCTACCTTAAAGACCGCCAAAATGAGCAAAATTATTACAGCATTCTCTCTTATCAATATGAAGGAGAGAATTTACAATTCCAGCTCTCACCTTATTTTCGCTATGGACGCATAGCTTATGACCCCGATAATGTTCGTGACCTCATTTATCAGGGTGTAGCACAAAAGCAGATTAACGATTTCACAACTGGGGGCATGCAAGCTGACTTTAGCTTAGATATTGCAACTGATCATATTTTGCGTTTCGGCCTTTTAGGCCGCTATACAGACGAAAAACTTGATACAAACACGCTTCTTTTTCCAATTGATGAAAATGAAAGACCAATCTCGTCAAAGCCACGTCGTATAATTGATAATTCTGGAAATTGGGCAGCAGAAACGAGTGCCTATATTCAGGACGAGTTCCGTATTACACGCACTTTGACCCTGAATTATGGTTTACGTTACGACAATTTTGCCTCTTCTTTTAAAAATGATAATCAGCTCAGCCCCCGCGCCAATATTGTGTGGAAACCAAACCGCAAAATTTCCTTCCATATTGGCTATGCGCGCTATTTCACCCCGCCTTCGCCGCAATATCTTTCTTCTAGATCTATTGATCTTTACGAAAACACAACTAATGCACCTGAAACACATAAGAATGACAAAATCAAAGTAGAGAAATCCCACTATATTGATGCAGGTTTCATTATTACGCCTACACGCACTTTAGAAATAAGCGTCGATGCCTTTAGCAAATGGGCCCATAATCTTCTTGATTCTGGACAATTCGGCCAAGCCATTATTTTGACCCCCTTTAACTATCGCCGCGCTCATGTTTATGGTAGCGAGGCTGGCATTTCCTGGCATTCTGGGCCGTGGCGCGTTTTTGGCAATTTTTCCTATGTGAAAACATTTGGCCGTGACATTAATTCAGCTCAATATCACTTTGACCAAGAAGAGCTTGATTACGCTAAAAGACGCGGTGTTACCCTCGACCACCAGGGAAAATATACAGCCAGCGCCGGACTTGCATGGCAAACAAAACGCCAACTTGCTTATATAGATTTCCTATACGGAAATGGCTTAAGAAGGGGCTTTGCCAATTTAGGAAAACAATCTCCTTACGACATTTTCAATATTGGCTACCAATATAGTTTTCTGCACTTAGTGAAGGACCATACAATCAAAGCACGTATGGATGTCGTAAATCTTTTTGATAAAAAATATGCTCTTCATGACGGTAGTGGCATCGGCATTTACCAAGCGCAATATGGACAGAGGCGCGGTACATATTTTTCAGTTATAGGAGAATTTTAAATATGTAACCTTTAAAATAAACTATGATCTCCATCTGCTTTAAAATATAGAGAAAACACTTTTTAAGGATTCATCTAAACAACTTTGCTTGAAAAGTGTTTTCTCTATATTTTTCTGTATTCTATTAACCTTAAAAGTAGGGCTTTTGTGACATCGTAAAAGATTTATAATCCCTCTAGAACTGTTATGTTATGACTTTCAGGACCAAACCGCTTTCAGCCCCAAATTACTGAAGCACATGTCAGATATAAAAAAATTGAGTATCAGGACTGCTTCTTAAACCCAAACAAAAGCGTGTTTTTCTGAGACAAATTTATCTATATTTGATTTTTCGTTTCATAAAAACAATAAAAAATCATTGCTAAAATTAGTGTGCATTTTATTCTATTACTTTCACGATCTGATTAAATTATGCATCAAGTTGCTTTTTTTGTAATATGGTGATACAGGTAATATTAAAAATTATCCCCTTTAAGGCCAAGATCCTCTACTATAAGAGATGTAAAAATATAATAATATTTATATTTTATCCAAAAAAATTTAGTCATTATTAGAAAATTAATTTGAATCCACTTATATTTTCTGCAATCAGAAGAGTATTTACTTAAAAAGTATACTCTAACAAAATTTTGTCTAGGAACATATATTTTAATTTTGTTCTAACTAAAATATACTTTCATAAATTAATACGCCATATAAACCCATCATATGCAAAATTTTTTAATTATTCATTAATAAATATCTAAAGTGAACTGAACCACATTAATAATTAAAGTTTATAACTTCCGAGTAAAAGAATCATAAGACACAAAAAACTTTTTATATATAGGGTTATATTTAGCTTTCGCTTCAATTTTCCTTTAGAATAAAATATTACGTAAAAGAAAATCTTGACTTACATAAATTATTGGGAGTAAACAAAAAGAGCAGGCTGTAGCGGAACTAGCACTCCAAGCAGCCCCAATTTGGTTGACTAAACAAGGAATCAGTCAATGCCCGTCCTTACTGATAGCGCGTCTGCTCGCGCTAAATCAAAATCTTCTACCCCATTAAATTCAGTAAAACTATATAACACACCTACACTATTCTTCTATTTGTGCAATATTCTGGCAATGTTTCATCAAATAGAGGGTCTCTCGGCTTTGCTTTCGTCTTTTAAACAAAAGGAATTTAAAAGACTAAGTTATTGCTCACCTAGCAGGAGCGGTGCCTAACAGGCGATAGTGCCAGGTAGTTGTTATATGCCTTAGTTCAGCTGTAAGAGGAGTTATGGTAGTTCTTAACTTTTTTTATAGCTGGGACGGCCCTGTTTATATTTAAGAAACTTTTGAATAATATAAAAAAATGACCTTATGTTTAATTTTTTAGCTGTTAAAATGATTTTATTAGGTGAAAAATAATATTTGATGTGCTCAAATATTATGGACACATATTTTACTATAAGACGGACCATAGCAGACTAGCACTCTGCCATGGTCCTAACCAATTGACTAAAAAACAAGGAAATCAGTCAAATGGCTAAGTGTACTGATAGCACGTCCTCTTGGAATAAATCTAGTATTGCTCAGGCTCTAGAAACCCCAGATTTGGGCAATAAAATTTTGGGATTACTTCAGTGGGTACGCAACGAAATTACTGAATATCAAGACAACCCTCAAATTGATATAGATGATTTGAAGCTCTTAGAAAATGCCATTCTGCATATAACCGAAAAATTCGAGAAGAACTTACCTAAATCTGTCCCAGATCCACAGGAGGACTTGGACATATTCCAGTCTGAATCTTTCATCACCATTAATAACTTTAGTTTTTCTACTTTTTAGCTTTTTAAGTAGAAATGAGGGATTTTATAATTGAAAGGGGCAAAGTAAATTTCCCCTTTCATAAAGGCAAAATTTTAATTTTTTGCCGTTAGATCTACAACTCCCAAATAACCTTCTTCTGTCCCAAAAACCAACGTCCCACCTTTTGGCGAAAAACACAGAGACGTGACCGCACCGCGCTCAATACCTCCACTTTTTTTGCCACGACAGATAGGAAGAGCACGCTGATCTTCTCCTCCAATTTCAGCTAAGACTACTGTGCCATCTTCATAGCCAATAGCCACAATATCATCACAAGGATGTGCTGCTACAACTGAACTGAAAAGTCCTGGCAATCTTGCGAGCTCTAAAGGAGGCTTTCCCATTGGCCCATTTCCAAAAAATGGCCACAAGACCGCCGCGTCGGCTCCTGATGTGGCAAGCCAACGTCCCTTTTTAGTAAAAGCCATTGAACGCACCTGGCGAGGATAACCGCTCATGCGCATATTATGCCCATCAGAAAGGCGCCATCCATGCAGCTCATTTTCCTGCATAGAGGTCACAATAGCTTCACCTTCAGGATGGATGGCAAGACCGATATGACTTCCTTTCCAGTCCAAAGATCGTGCTGAGCTTTCTTTAGCTTTTACAAACCATAATGACACACCGTTATAATGTGAAGCTGCAAGCCGCAAGCCTTTATGGTCAAAAGCTAGCCCCGTAACGGTTGAAGGATGTTCAAATGATTTTAAATCCTCTTTGCCAGCGGCATCACGCAATTTAACGTCTTTTTTAACCGAAAAAGCGTAGTGCTTTGGTGTACTAACAACAGATTCAATCCAGCCTTTACCTTCATAAACTATATTACGATCGCCATCTGCTGTTACACGGATCAGAGAGCCATCTTCTCCGCCACTTAAAAAACTGTCACCCTCGCATCCCTGGCTCAAACAAAGACCACCATCATGCACAGAAATGAGTTGCCACTTGGCAGTATCACGCAAATCCTGGTGCTTTAGAAGGATCATGTCTCCATCTGATGTCAGGGCAGCTATGGCTTTGCCATCGCGTGAAATTTGCACCCCTATAATGGGACCTTCAAATTGTTTCTCTGCCCCGCGAGTTGCAAAAATTTCGTGACTCAAAGGGTTGTTATGAGAAGATGATGGAGTACTCATTGAGCAACGCAACTTTCAAAGCCACGACGCAAACGCGGTCTATTAAGATTACGGCCAATGAAAACAATACGTGACTCTGTGGCTTCGGCAGGATCTTTTGCCTCACCGATAAAGTCGCCATCAGCCATCATATGCACAGCCTGAAAAGCAAAACGCCTTTTTTCTCCTTTAAAATGAAGTATTCCTTTTGCCCGCAAGATATCAGGACCCTGCTGCTGCAAAATGGTTCCGATCCATTCCTGAAAACGCTGCTCATCAAGAGGTTCTTTTACAGCAAAAGAAACGCTGGTTATATTTTCTTCATGATGGTGATGATCACTCTCTAAAAAGTCAGGCATCGTGGAGAGTGCGCGTTTAAGGTCAAAACCTCCCTTATCAAGAACATCTGTAAGGGTAGCCTGACCCCGCTCAACCTTATGAATTTGCGCCACAGCATTGATAGAGCGAATTTTTTGGATAATCTCTGCTTGCTGAGTTTCGTCAACCAAATCACATTTATTAAGAATTATAACATCGGCAAATGCAAGCTGATGCACTGCCTCTGGGCTTTCTTTTATCGTTTGCAGAACATTATAAGCATCAACTACTGTAATAACTGCATCTAGCCGTGCTTTTTGTCGAACAGTTTCATCTACAAAAAAAGTTTGCGCTACAGGAGCAGGATCGGCCAAACCTGTTGTTTCAACGATAATACCATCAAAGCGGCCACGTTTACGAAGAAGTCTGGTCAAAATACGGATTAAATCACCACGAACTGTGCAACAAATGCACCCGTTATTCATCTCGAAAACTTCTTCATCGGCATCAACGACCAAGTCATTATCAATACCTAATTCGCCAAACTCATTTACAACAACTGCATATTTTCGGCCGTGATCAGTCGTGAGAATATGATTTAGTAAGGTCGTTTTACCAGCACCTAAAAACCCGGTAAGCACGGTTACTGGCACAGTATCAGGGGTCTCATTTTGCATTTCTGGGACAGTCACTAAAAGCTCTCCTCTATAAATTTTTATATCAGCTTTAAGTAAGAATAAGCCTTTATGGGAGATTGTGTCACTGGTTTGTATAAATTTTTACCAATCACAATATTCTTGTCTTTTTTTGTTAGTATTTATGAATAATTGTTGCGTTATAAAGCTTTAATCAAAAATAAAAGTACCTCATTAAATTATTTTTTGCTGAAATAGAAAGGATAATACCCGATCACAAAAGATATTTATTTTTCTTTTTTATTACAAAGATTTCTTTTTTTTAAAATTAGGCACATTACATTTTTCAAACATAGGGCCTTGTCCTATTTTTTATTCTATATTTTAGAATAAAAACTTGAACCATTTAATATTAAATTTTTTTACCCTTATATTAAGGGTAGCTTTCTCACTTACAAAATCACAGCTACGATTTACTTGTAAGATCTGAAAAATATATCCTCACGTTACCTAACCTAATCCACCTGCACCTGGAGGACAAACTAGAGTCTTTTCATGATATGAAACAAAAATTACAATCAGAAAAATTCTAAATTTATAATTTTATTTAGAAAGCAATTATATTTTCAATACACTCTTTTATCTGAATAAAGAAACCAAATTTAGCAGTAAAAATATTACGCAATTTGTTCTTAAGAACGACATCTAAGATGACATGTTACAATTGAAACGCCGATTCTTGATTTGATGAAATATAAATTACTGAGCCATATATATATATGAAGATATAGAAGGATAAGTCTTTATTCTGCTCGTACCACATAATGATTATGCAAAATTTAGCTTTACATCATTTATTACCAGACAATAGATACGCATAGCTGCCCAAAGGAAATATGCGCAAGCTGCGTCACCTTACTAAAGCACATTACAATAAGGGAAACTGATCTATTTTATCGCTGCCACATTAGCACCCTTATTTTTACTGGAATTATGGTAGCTCGCAGCGTTGAAAGCAAAGTTCATTAATTTAGAATGTTAGAGATCACCCTGCAAATAGGTTAAATGCGCTTGTGAGATTTTAAACCGTATCCAGCCCCGCAAAATAAATATTCACACTGGCTAAAAGCGCCAAAGTTGAGTGTCACAATATAAAATTACTAGAATTCACGAGTTTTTCTTATCTCTAAATGAGACACCACAATAAATAAGTCGAATTTTAAAATTACAAAATAACGCTATTTAACCAACGTTATAATTTTGGCGGAACATGAAATAATTATGCTAAATATTGCCTCATTGATTGTTAGCTTTCTTCCACGCGACAGAAAAATGACTCTGTGTACAGCCTTAAAATAACCTTTTTTATATTATCCCCGACCATCCTGATAAAAATTGTTACGACACCGCGGCAGGAAAGCGCATCTGAGCATGAAAATTAGAACGTTATTTCCTAAATAACATAATTAAATAGTTATATATAAAATATATATAAATTTAATCGTTAAATTATTGACTCACACTCATATTAGATAACTAATAAAGATAATAACTGCTCAAACCCGCTAAGGACTTATTTCTCATGCTTCCTTCTAATGCCCAAAATTTGGCAGAATTTTCAGAATCTTACACTTTTAGCCACAATAATGAAAATTTAACTAAAAATTATCGTGATTTGAAATTTTATTCTTTTGGTCATCAAAATTGGCACATTGAACGACTTTCACCACAAATAGGGGCAATTATTCATGGCATTGACATGAATGCCAGTTTGTCTGCGCAAACCATAGAAGAGCTTACACAGCTTTTGCATCGTCACCAGGTTTTATTTATGCGCAAACAAAATTTAACGCCGCATCAACATCGTGATTTTGCGCGTGCTTTTGGTTCCTTACACCTGCACCCTGTATTTCCAACTGTGCCAGACGTACCAGAAGCAATTATTTTAGACACAGCTCTGAATGACCTTAAAGATAACGCTTTATGGCACACAGATGTGACCTTTAGTGAAACACCACCTTTAGGCGCTATTTTGGTTGCACGTCACCTTCCACCTCTTGGTGGTGATACATTATGGGCCAGTGCTTCAGGCGCTTATGATGCCCTATCCCCTTATATGAAAGAGCACCTCAATAATCTCACAGCCTTGCATGATATTACGCGCTCTTTTCCCATATCACGCTTTGGCAGAACCGAAGAAGAACGTAAGAAATGGCTCGAAAACCGAGCTAATCATCCCCCAGTCGAGCATCCAGTTATCCGCATCCACCCGAGACAGGACAACGGGCGCTTTTTGTTAATGAGGGATTTACGACTGAAATTTGCGGTGTAGAACCAGAAGAAAGTCAGGCACTTCTTGCTTTTCTTTTTCAGCACATAAAAAGACCAGAATTTCATATACGTTGGTCTTGGCAAGAGGGAGATGTTGCTTTTTGGGACAATCGCATTACACAACATTATGCAGTTGACGATTACCGCCCTCATCATCGTATCATGCATCGTATTACGATTTTAGGTGATCGACCATTCGGCCCAAAAGGTTTTGCTCATTCATGACAGGCTCACCAGAAGCTAGCACCCACAGTAAGAATTCTGAAAAGCACCGCGTTATTAAGTCTCATCGTCATAAATTAGCTAATTGGCATGTTTCCATGATTTCAGTTGGAGGCGTAATCGGGGCTGGATTATTTGTGGGTACATCGGCAACAATTGCCGCAGCTGGCCCTGCTGTATTACTGTCTTATCTCGGAGCAGGGTTTATTGTCTGGTTCGTCATGATGACCATGGGAGAACTCAGCGCTTATTATAATATACGCGGCTCTTTCATTTCCCATATTTCAAAAACTTTGGGAAAGCGCTGTGGCTTTGTGTCAGGATGGAGCTATATATTTTTATGGGTTGTTACAGCCGGGGCTCAGGCTGTTGCTGGAGGAATGATCTTAAATGATCTCTTTAACATAACCCTCTTATTGGTTCTTTGGGACTCATTGTCCTTGCCTTATTGCTCAATGCGCTTCCTGTCCGCCTTTATGGGCAAAGTGAAGCGCTTCTCTCTGTTCTAAAGTTATTGACCCTGGCCCTCTTTATGGGCATCGCCCTTTATTGGGTATGGCATCAGACTAACGCAAAAGCTCAAATTACAAGCCATTTATTTGATCATGGTGGCCTCGTACCCTTTGGTATATGGTCTGTCTTTACCGTCATCCCCATGATTATTCAGACCTTCACAGGATGCGAAATTGCTTTTGTTGCCTCTCCTGAAAGCACTGATCCAAAAGATAACATTAAACAGGCCGTTAACCGCATACCTTTCATAATTCTTATTTTTTATGTTGGCTCTATATTAGCTATCCTTTGTTTACATCCCTGGACAGATATCATTTCTGGACACTCGCCTTTTTTACTCGTCATGCGCTCTTTAAGTGTCCCCTTTGCACAAACCATCGTTATAATCATGACATTAATGGCTATCATTTCGTGCTTAAATTCATCAAAATATATCGTATCGCGCGTTTTACGTGAACTTTCTGAGCTTGGCTGTGCCCCCGCTCAATTAAATCAATCAACACGCCATAACGTGCCCATCACTGCTTTGATTTTAAGCACATCGCTAGAAATTATTATTATTTTAATTGCCTCATTTTCCCCCTCACGAGGTTATGCAATTTTACTAGGAGCCTCAGGGAACCTTATTATTTTTAGTTACTTTATGGCATCTCTATCACGCTCATCTTTAAGCAAATATATAGCCCGCCCTCTTATGTCATTTTTAGCGAGAATTTCTGTCCTGTTTATGGGAGGATTACTGGTCATTCTGCCTTTCTCATCCTCCACAAGATTAGAAGGCATTATCGCTCTGTGTCTGATCGCGTCTCTGAGTGTTGCAAGCCTGAAATTATCACGTAATTAAAAGAGTAAGAATGACCTAGTGACTTAAGTTTCTAGGCCAAGCAAGGCTTTGGCTATCGTTTCTGTCGTTGCTAATGTTGTTATGGTTTTGGTGCGTAGAGCTGCTAAAATAGCTACGAGTTTTGAACTTTCACTCGCAATGGCAACAACATTAGGAATACGGCGCAATTCATCCAGAGCCAGACCAATCACGCGGCCTTGCATAGCGACGTCTGCAGGACATCCATCAAGTGTGATGAAATCATAGCCCATCATATCTCCGACAGTGCCGGCTAATTTTGCTTCTGCCACTTCCTGAGGTGAAAACCACCCCATGCGAACCATATTACTATCTTCGCTTACATCCCCAATACCAATTAGCGCCATATCGGCGCGTCTGGCACGGTGTAACGTACGTTGCACAATGTCATTTTTCATCAAAGCACGTCTCAGCTCAGCATCCGCAACCAGGGCAGGCGCGTAAAGTGTTTCACTCCGCCCTCCAAACCGCTCAGCAAGACGGCGGCATATATGATCAGAACTCATATATTCACCAGCTCTGGTATATTCCCCGGCCCGTGCCGACCCTCCAATAGCTGACACGAATGTAATAGCACGCGCCACCGGCATCCCAACCTGCTCAGCTATTGCAGCAACGTTACGCCCCATGCCAACAGCTACAATCATATCATCAGCTAAAACGCTTTCTAAGTAATCAGCCAAAAGGGCTGCAACTCCACCTCTTTGTGCTTCGGGGTCACGTTGATCAATGGCTGTTAAGAGACGTTTAATGCCAAAACGGCGCTTAAATTCCTGCTCCAACTCTGCAGCCGCTGCGGGGCGAGCGCGCACTCTAATATCAACAATACCTTCTTCACGAGCACGTTTAAGAAGCTTACTGATGGTCGGACGAGACAGTGAAAATCTTTGGGATAATTCTTCTTGAGTTACATTTTCAAGATAATAAAGAGCTGCAATTTCTGTGAGCTGATCGGGTTGAAATTCCACTCTATTACCCCGCCTTACTTCACTATAAACACGTCCCCCCTCTCCTTGGCCCTGGACAGGCCGAGGAGTAGAAGAATCCGTGCGTGAACGTGCCTTATTAGTCAGAAACTAGTCCCTCATAATACTGAATCCGCTCGACTTTTTCTGCCGAAGGTCCACCACTAAAATCGGAAGAAAGGTAAGCTTGTACAATCATTTTGGCAAGTTCTGGTCCCACAACACGTGCCCCAATCGTAATAATTTGGGCATTGTTACTCTTCATGGCCCGTTCTGCCGAATAAGTATCGTGCGTTTGTGCTGCCCTTATACCAGGCACTTTATTGGCACTAACAGCAACTCCTATACCTGTTCCGCAAAGGAGCACAGCTCTATCATGTTCCCCTGCTTTGACGGCCTTGGCGACTGTCACAGCAATATCGGGATATAAAACTGTCTGCCCTTCGTGAGTGCCATAGTCAGTCACATTGTGACCTGCCTCTTCAACAAATTTTTTGATGATGTTTTTTAAGTCTGTTGCGGCTTCATCGCAGCCAATAGCGATTCTCATCTTATGCTCCCTCGTAAATCCGCTTTGTCATGCAAACCCAGCAGCAGACGCCTCTTTTTTAACATTTAGACGTCATACGCCGTTTGCCTGAGACACTATATTTGCGCCAGCTTTTGCACAAAAGCAAATTAATTGGAACATAAGACAAAGCCAATTTTTCTGAATTTAATTTGTTTTATGCCAAATATCACGCTTAAGTGATGTGAAGATCTCATATTTATATGCATAAACTGCATTTAGAGACTTTCTAACAATGGAAAATTTGTCATTCAAACTAAACAAAAGTTCCATTCAGGAGAGCATTAAGCCACGACCTATCGGTTAAGAGGCGCCGAATAGAAGTGAGCTGTATGAGGACAAAGGACACTTTAATGAGTAACACTGATTCAAAATCACGAGCTATCCCTAAGCTTGATCGGATCTTCAACAATCCAGATCATATTGTTGAAGATGGCCTCCGCGGTTATTTGCTCGCACATCCCAATATTATTGCCGCAACGGATAATCCACGCGTTGTTAAACGCCGTGAAGGTAGTCCTGTACGTAAAGTTGGCATTATTACGGGAGGAGGGTCTGGCCACGAACCAGCATTTCTTGGCTATGTAGGTAAAGGGTTGCTTGATGCCGCCGCCATAGGAGAGATTTTCTCTTCCCCCACGGCTGCAAGCTTTCTTGATGCGATGCGTAGCGCTGATATGGGAGCCGGTGTTGCTTGCTTATTTGGCAATTATGCTGGCGATATGATGAATGTCCGTCTTGCCGTCAATGATGCCGCTAAAGAAGGTATTACCGTTGGCACTGTCGTCGCAAATGATGACGTCGCCTCTGCCCCCAAAAGTGAGATAGCACGCCGGCGTGGTGTAGCAGGCGAAATCCTCATGTGGAAAGCAGGAGGAGCCCGCGCTGAAGAAGGTGGTTCTTTAGAAGAGGTTCTAGCAGCAGCCCAAAAGGCCATTGACAATACGCGCTCGATTGGTGTTGGCCTCTCACCTTGCACAATCGTCGCTAATGGTCATCCTAATTTCAAAATTGATACCGGCACAATGGAAGTTGGCATCGGTCATCATGGAGAGCCTGGAGTTGAAGTTCGCCCCCTAGCACGCTCTCGCGAAATTGCCCGTATGATGGCTGAGCATGTCTTAAATGATCTACCTTTTCAGAAAGACGATAATGTTGCTGTCCTACTCTCAGGACTAGGCGCAACCCCCATTATTGAACTTTATGTGCTCTTTGCTGATATCGCAGATATCATGAAAGAAAAGGGCATTCATGTTTGTCACAGCTTTGTAGGAAACTACTTTACCTCTCTCGAAATGAAGGGCGTCACATTAACAGTCATGAAGCTTGATGAAGAGCTTGATCGCTTAATGGCGCACCCTACACATTCTATTGGCTTAACCCGCATAGGCACATTTTATACCCCTCTTCACAAAGAAGCCCCTGTAATCATGCGTTCGTTACAGGCTGAAATTGAAAAAACAGTTTCGCTTGAAAAATACAGCGCTGTATCAGGGATCCCCCTGAACAAAACACATAATGTTGTGCCTACTCTAATTGAAGCCATCATCAATGCGCGCGAATGGCTGAGTGAAATAGATGGCAAAATTGGCGATGGTGATCATGGTATTAACATGGCCAAAGGCTTTGAACGCTGCCGTGAAAGATTAGGTGATAACCCACCTTCTTTAAAAGAAGCCCTGGAGATTTTGTCAGATTCACTTCTGGCAGGGATTGGCGGTTCAATGGGACCACTTTATGGGCGTTTCTTTACTGGAATGGCACAGCCACTTTCTCACACAGATTATATCGATACCAAAATATTTGGTCTCATGCTTGACGGGGCAGAAGCTGGCATCCGCTCTTTAGGTAATGCCGATATAGGCGACAAAACCCTTATGGATACGCTTGTACCTGCCGTGAGAGCCTGCCATGAATCAGAGCAACAAAGCCTACAAGAATGCTTAAAGTCTGTTTCTGAGGCCGCAGAAAAAGGCAGAGATTCAACAATTGATCTCGTCGCTCGCATTGGGCGTGCCAGCCGGCTTGGTGAACGCTCACGTGGGGTGCTTGATGCAGGTGCAACGTCATGTTGTCTCATATTGCAAACCATGGTGCATAGCCTCGCCGCACTCGATGAATCCTGAGTTGAACAATGCTTGATAGCTCTTTTTTGTAGCAATATTTCTCTTCACCACATGCTCCATTATCGAACATGCTCTCGATGAATGGGGGAAAAATGACTGAAATAAAGTTTAATGAGTCTTCTTTATTAGAGAAGAAAATCCCCACTGATGAACAGCCCGAGACTAAATGGGGCCGTTTGCTGCTTAAGCTGGGCATGCCACCCTCCCTTTTTTGGGGAGGCATTGGTCTTTTGATCTTTATGTCAGGAGATGGCGCTGAAAGTGGCTATTTAGCCTCTTACCTCGTTGGAAAGGGCCAAACCGAGCATAATGTGGCCCTTTTATTTACCATTTACGGTGTAACAGCAGCCATTTCTGCGTGGCTTTCAGGTGCCCTCTCTGATGTTTGGGGGGCCAAAAAAGTCATGCTCAGTGGCCTGATCATATGGGTTATTTTTCAAATTGGCTTTCTTGCAGTCGCCTTACCTCAAAACTCCTTCCCATTAATGATTCTGTTTTATGGTATTAGGGGTTTTGGTTATCCACTTTTTGCCTTTGGCTTTTTAGTGTGGGTTGTCACTGCGGTTAATCCTGCACGCCTTGGCTCTGCTGTAGGATGGTTCTGGTTCTGTTTCGCCACTGGACTGCCAACACTTGGCGCTGTTTTTGCCCGGTGGATGATTCCCTGGATTGGCTCAATCTATACTTTATGGGCTGCCTTTGGTCTCGTCATTATTGGCGGCATATTAGCTCTTAAAAGCATTAAGGAAAAAGACGACACTGTGCGTAAGCCGGGGCAGACCAGCATATATTCCTTACGCTTTTCTCATCTCTCTCCATTGCCTGGAAAAGACCCAAAGTCGGTATTGGCTGCATTGTGCGTGCTATTGATACCTCAGCAGAATTTGGCTTTCTAGTCTGCCTGCCCATTTACTTTACGCATGACCTGCATTTTAGCCTCAATCAGTGGCTGCTGGTCCTTCAGGCCCTTGCGCTATCAAACGTTATCTGGAACCTCTTATTTGGTATTTTAAGTGACTGGCTAAGTTGGCGCGGTACAGTCATGGTTGCAGGGGGCATTGGGTCCACAATCACAACCTTACTTCTTTACTGGAGCCCAACATATTTTGGCCCAGAGACTATGTGGCCTACACTGGTTGTCGCTGCCTTATATGGAATGACGCTCGCAGCTTATGCGCCCCTGTCAGCTCTCATGCCCTATTTAGCACCAGAAGATAAACCTGCTGCCATGTCTTTGCTGAATCTTGGTGCAGGCGCTAGCGTCTGGATTGGACCGGCTATTGTTTATCTCGTCGAGCCTTATTTTGGCGTGCTCGGGATCATGATTACTTTTGCCATCATCTATTTCATCAGTGCAATTTTAACATGGTTTTTGACCCTTGATCCCGAAATTCAGGCCGAAATAGACCGCGCAAGAGCCGATAAAAAGCGCTCCCAGTCAGCCAAAATTCAATCTAACCCAGCCAGTTCATAATGTTTTGTAACAATTAACATTCTTCGCTTAATATTTTTGAGGTAAATAAAATGACACCTTTTTCTACCTTATTTTCTCTTCAGAACCGCACAGCCCTTGTTACAGGTGGAGCCTCTGGCATTGGCTATGCCATAGCCCAACGTTTGGCAGAACAGGGAGCCCAACTTTGCCTTGTGGACCGTAGCCCTTCAGTCAAAGAAGCTGCTGCTAAACTAGGGCCCAATCATTTAGGCATTGAAGCCGATGTCACAGATGAGCAAGCTGTGCAAAAAGCCTGTGAAACCGCTCTTAAAAACTTTGGCAAAATCGATATCCTCATTAATAATGCAGGAATTGCTCTCATTGCTCCTGCCGATAAACTGACGATAGAGGCATGGGACACGACAATTTCTATTAATTTGAGAGCCCCTTTCTTGTTCTCTCGCCTTTTAGGGCCTCAAATGTGTGAAAATGGTTATGGTCGTATTGTGAACTTGGCCTCTCAAGCCGCTTTAGTCGCTCTTGATGGCCACCTTGCTTATACTGCCAGCAAATCCGGTATTCTTGGACTAACTAAAATTTTGGCTTTTGAATGGGGCAAACATGGCGTCACAACCAATGCCATTTCTCCCACGGTTGTCGAAACTGAGCTTGGCAAAAAAGTATGGTCTGGCCCTGTAGGAGATGCTTTCCGAGCTGAAGTACCAACAGGACGCTTTGCCCAACCTGACGAAATTGCCTGCGCTGTGACTTATCTCGTTAGCGATGCCGCCGCCATGGTTAATGGTGAAAATCTGGTCGTCGATGGCGGTTATACTATCCGCTAAAAAGCTTCTTTTTTGATAAAAAAAAAGCCCCGTATCACTCGGGGCTTTTTTGTTCTTTCAACGTTTTAAACGCTCCTAAGCCACCTTAGAATCTTCTAATTTATTATCAAAACTATCGCGAAACCGTGTAAACAGCATTTTATAGTCAGCTCTGTTATAAAAAGCCGCAATAAATATTTCGTTCTTTTTCTCAATTTTGTCTAAATGATCACTCAACCTGGACTGTCGATTAAACGTATAATGCATATGATGATTGAAAAATTCTGCATCATGATAAGCATAGGCAATCGCCTCATCATCAGAATTTAGACAAGAAAGTTTATCTTCCATCAAACTCGTATATTTTGTCATTAGTGTAATAATTTCTGGACGAAGAAATTCTTCTTTTGTGACAAAAAGCTTTTTATTAAAAAAATCTGTCATACTACGAGAGCTCACGCGCCCCGTGACTGCACTCATAATAAGAGCAAAAACCATTGGGCATGACCACAAAAACTGACTTTCCAGCGAAAGTGGCGGAATCATATGCTCGAAAAGGTCAGGATCATATAAAATGTCATTAATTGTCACTGGCATGTTCATAAAAAGCAAAGCTACGCCGCAAGCTATAGGAATAGAAAAGCTCTTGATACACATACTCCATGGCAAGGCATCATCATCTCTATCCTGAGTCCCCCATTTTACAGGCATTGATTTGATATACATTAAGAAAAATCTGACGACAAAAATCATAACAATTGGCGCAAATAGAGAAGAAAATATCGTATCAATTATGCATGAAAATATAACCGATACAGCACCGCCATAATGTTTGTAGGCTTTAGTAATAAAGCAGTAAATAATACCAATGACTCTGGGAAGAAATAAAAGAACTAATGAGTATATTAAGAGCTTGCTTGTTCCAAAAACCATACCAGAATTTGGTTCGTGAATTTCATGTCCGCTATGAAATCCTAATCTCATGACGGTCATAATCAGAATAAATAATGACCAAAATATTGAAGAAAAATAAGCCATAAAGCCCGACATTAGAAGGTCTCTATGTATATGCTTTAACCCAAACCCTAAAGCGACGCGAATATTTTGAATATTTCCCTGCATCCAGCGGCGTTCACGGATCAGAAACGATATAATATTTGAGGGAATTTCTTCATAACTTCCGTCAATTTCGGGTATAAACCACACATCATAACCATGCTTGGCCATCAAGGCGGCTTCTACTAAGTCATGGCTTAGAGGCTTACCACCCCAGGGGGGCTCTCCTTCAAGTTTAGGCAAAATGCAATGCTTAACAAAGGGCTCTAGCCTGATAATGGCATTATGGCCGATATAAAAAGCATCACTCAAATGGTAATGTTTAATGGCCTTAAAAAAGGGCGCTCCATAAATCTCACATGCAAATTGTAGCATTCTACCAAATATTGATGTTCTCATTATTGGTATTGGATTTGTTTGCACTATGCCTATTTTATCATTAGCTTCACTAATTAATGATAATGTATGAACTGCCTCCCCACTCATAAGAGAATCCGCATCCATAACAAGCATATATTTAAAGTCTGCAGAATATCTCCGCAGAAAATCCATTACATTACCTAGCTTTGCGTGAGAGTTAATTGATCTCCACCGATAGGTTATACGCAGGTCTGGCGCGATTTTTCGCGCTTCCATAATGGCTTTTTCTTCGCAGACTCGTTTTAGGATTGTACGACTATCGGAAAGAACAAAAAATTCATAATGGGCAGCAGCACCATCAATTCGCTTTAACTGCTCCCATGTTGCAAGAATATTACCTATGATGCGTGAAGGATCTTCATTATAAACCGGATATAAAACCGCCACTAACGTGCCAGGATTAAGACGCTCGGCAATGGCAGGGTCTTTAGTCTTACGATCAACTAATAGGTAACACAAATTACCTAGTATTAATTTAGATAAGCTGGTCGTTGCGTGATAAGATAAAATGAAAAAGATGACGCAAAATATATCTATAACTACCGGAATTGAGAAAATTCCAGCGATAGACTCATAACATATAGCTGTTGAAAGCAGTGCCAAGGTTCCAGATATTACAACATTCAGAGAGCGTCTAAATGACACAGACCGGTGATAAGTCGTCGGCACAAGAGACTTAAGATTGGCCAGCCCTATAATTGATTTGGTTTCTTTAGGGTTGGCGGTTACACCCCCAATTGAAATACGCCGTTTTGACATTCTACGAGACAGGAAAATTGACTGATCCTGCCTCTCCGAAGCTTTACTTGTTGAAGTTTCAACCATTATTTCATCACCGCTGCGGGTAAAGCAAGTTGGAATGCAATATTTAAAACACGCAACCAAGGAACAATACGAGCTTCTGGCGCATAAATGACGTCATCATCTTTGATAGGCAAAATAGAAGCAGTCGTAATGCCAGTACCTTTTCTAAAGTTAACGCGCATTACGTTTAAGTTATTGTTATTACGTCTAAATATGAAGATATTTGTTATATCTGCATTATTGGCGTTAAGTCCCCCTGCTCTGGCAATAACTTCCATGAGAGAAGGTCTTTGTTGAAATTTATAGGTGCCATTATGCAGGATACCACCCCCTGCAATCGTTGTTCTTACAGAAGGTTTGCGCATAACGATAATTTTATCGCCAGGAGAAAGTGGAATAGATTCTCTCAAAGCTACGTCATAAGCAATTTTATAGACTTCACTCCTTCTGACAACTTCGACAATGGCATGTGTCTCATCTCTTGAATGATTACTTTCTTTATTGCCTGTATCTGTAAGAGTAAGCGCCCTTGCAATATCAATGCCTCCTGGCTGCCATGCAAGAATTTTTGGCTTGCTGACATCACCTGTAACAGCAATGCCATTACTCCCATTCCCCTCAACCTCAATTGAAACATAAGGTCTGACAAATAAGGCCGACCGCATATAAGCATTCTGGATAGTCTGACGTGCACGATCATTGCTCTGCCCTGCCAGATGTAGTCGCCCAATATATGGCAGATCGACCTTGCCGTCTTCCGCAACAATATAACTGCCGATATTTTTTATCCGAAATCCTTCTAACAAACGATCAACACCGGGAGCAGAGACATTTTCAGGCGTAAAACTTGCTATTTTTACAAGTATATTATCGCCTTTTTGAATAGTGGTTGAACTTAACCGAAATGAACTACGCAACCTCGCAAGACTTTCTCGCTCTCGTGTCAGACGTTCCTGATGCTCGGTCATGTTCATCTGGTTGGCCACGTTCTCATCAATATTGATGATTTTTTGTTTAAATGCCTCAATAACAGCCTGTCTCGTTGGTCCAGAAGTTGGCAGACTACAACCCGTGAGGGACACAATAAATAACGTTCCCCAAATCATATAGCTACGCATTTATCAGTCCTTTACGACCCAATAGATAAGACTAATTAAAAAGATGGAAATGAGAATTGCCCTGAGCCGATGCGGCCCAAATTCTTGTCCAAATAAAGAAGGCTCACTAACAAGAACGACTTTATAAAGCGGCATATAAAGCTCATTATCCGTACCCATAATGGGGTGGTCGTAATGTACAAAGTTTGCGACCATAGATTTAAATAGTTCGTTTTTAAGAATAGCTTGAGGCATTTTGTTTCGAACGACTGATATTTGTTCTTCTACTTTTTTTATTTCATTTTTATCTACCTGGCGTTCAACTTCTAAGTTAGAAATCCCTGGTGAGTTATTTCCGTAATTATTCTTTCTTACTGCCGAAGACATTGAAGCACGCTGCATTTCTTCTAACAAATGTTCTTTACGCTCATAAATTGTAGGCAGCTCAGCCTGTAAAAGATTTTGGTCGCCTACACTGCCAGCATTGTCCTTAGCAGAAATAAGATCATCTATTTTATATTTATAAAAGTCAGCTGAATATTTCTCTCTATTTAAGTAAAGCGTATCGTCTTTTTTTGAGAGATTATAAATATAATTTTGAGCCCCGTTTATAACATCTTTTAAAACATCATATGACGTTTTGGGGTCATAGCTTTGGAATGTAACTGCAAGACTTTCAGCATGTTCTGCGACACGTAAGCTTTTTCGAAATTTTTGCCAACGATGCCAATCATAAGTTTCGCGAAATCTCCCAAAATGTAAAAAGCGCAATAACGGATTTTTCTCTAAATATAAGCCGTCTCGGTTACCGGAAGAATTTATCAACCTGAACGGTGCCTCTGACCGCAACCATGCTGATATAATAGCGCGGCCAGATTTAGAAATCACGTAACGCTCGTCAGCTCCCAACACCTTATCGGCATGCTCAGTTTGGCGCTCTTCTACCAAAATTTCTGATTGAGAAATGTAAGTAGGAGAGGCCAAAAATAGCCAATAAGCACTACATAAGAGCATAGCTAAATAATAAGTATGCTTCTTATTTATTTTGCACTTCATAGGCACCTTGTATTTAGCAATGATTAATATAGTCTTGAATAGCAGGCTTCATTGAGGGATCTTTTAATCCCGCTTCTATTTGAGCAAGCAAATACTCAGATTTGCAGCCGCAATCAAAATGCCGCCCTGAAAAAGAAAAACCTCTAAATTCTTCTTCTTTGAGCATGAGCTTCATTGCATCTGTGAGCTGAATCTCACCACCACTGCCTGTTTTTTTTAGTCCTAAATGTTTCATTACTGAAGCATTCAGAACATAACGCCCGATAATTGCCAAACTTGAATGGGTTTCCTGGGGAGATGGCTTTTCAATAAGGTTTGTAGCCTTATAAATCGACCCTTCCCTCTCTGAATATTCAACAATCCCATATTTGTTAACTTGCGATTTTTGAACACCCTTTACAGCAAGAACATTGCCGCCATATTCGTTATAAACTTCCAGAAGTTCGGTCAAACAACCTTTTTCACCCAAGATCAAATCATCAGGCAAAAGGACAGCAAATGGTTCGGATTCAATAAATGACCGTGCACACCAAATAGCATGTCCTAAACCAAGAGGCTGTAGCTGGCGCACTGCACATAATTGCCCCTCACTAAGCCCTGACTCACGCACAGTTTGTGCAAGGTCGTATTTTTTCTTTTCTTTCAAATGACGCTGCAAATTTTCACAAGGGTCAAAATAGTCAATTATCGCATCTTTGCCCCTACCTGAAACCAAACAAATTTCTTCAATTCCAGCATCTCGTGCCTCATTAATGGTAAACTCTATTAACGGGCGATCGATAATCGGCAATAATTCTTTAGGAATTGTTTTGGTTATCGGAAGAAATCGCGTACCTAACCCGGCTGCTGGTATTACAGCCTTTCTAACCTTATAAGAACTCATCACTAAACCCTCACCATTAAACTTTACCAAAAACAACAATTCATCATATTTATTTAAATAGTATTAAATTAATTATATCGAATATTTTAATGTCAGATAAATTACTTAACAAAAAAAGTTTTTAACGAATTAAATTTAAATTTTTACTTAACTTTTCAGTATGATTATATATAATTATTTAATTACCTATATAAAGTCATTAATATGAATTTATCTTGCGAAACTGCACTTAGTGTCTTTTTCTCAACCTAAACTTAAAAAAATGTAAAGTGTATTAGTAAGAAACCTTCTTTTATCTTTTCTTAACCATTGCAGTAACTTACGTAATAAATTTTATGATAATTTTCACAAAAACGTTACAAATATGAAGAATTCCTTTCCAAAATGTTCCGATTTGAACATTTTAGTTTAGGGATGCCTTTTTTATCGAGAAAAGAACTATGTAGTGTTAGCCCTAATAAGGCCTTATAGGGATAGGGTAACTGTGAAACACAATCTCATGGATTTTAACTTAGCTCGAGCGAAAGTGCGTTTTAGATCAGCTCAAAATTCTAATTTTTTTGTGGGCACAGACTAGATAGACCTCTATTTGATTAAATCTTTACACAGATATGAGATTTTTTTGAGCCACAACTTATGAGTAATCCGACCTTTCATCTCCTGTAAAGAGAGGCAATTAGATTATTGTACATTGGTAATTATACACTGGACCAAAAAACATCTTAGAAAGAACGTTACCCAGGTCTTTTTTTTGACTTTACCTTAACTGCAAATATTTTTTCTTTGCACAGACGAAAAATACCTGCTTTGACTAACATGACTTGCTAGCCCGTACTTAAATTAATTTGGTCTATTTTATATTTGCTTAGAAACAGATTTTCTTTAAAAAAATTCCTGTTTTTTGCAACCCATATCACCACGTTTGGTAGGATATAAGCACGTCCTCAAACCTGGTTCTGAATTCTCGACAAACAGCATTTTACTGATCTGGCAAAAACACTTTGCGATAGTCTTATAATTTCAGTGCAATCATGCGGATTATTTATTTCTGCATTGCTATCGCAACGCATATTGTCGCCATTTTTATGGATACAGATCGCACCAAAATTTTGTATAACGCCAATCAGCCCAACCGGTTTACTCCGTACACGCACTGAACGCTTTTTGCCGTCATTACTAGCGTCATCCACTAAGTTTTTAACGTGATTTAACTCTATATAATTAGCTGTTGTAAGGGTCTCTTTAAGAAACTCCCTAATTTTCGCCTCTCATAAGACTATCTAGGGTAGGACATAAGTACGTCCTCGAGCCCAGTTTTATATAACTGACATATGGTATCTAATTAATCTAGCAAAGCCGCTTCTCTAATCGTTTATTTGTTCTTCATTGCCCTCACACTGCATATTACCCCCCTAATTTCGGACCACAATAAAAGCCCAGAGGTTCGTCTCCACGCATGGAAGGAACTCTTTAATAGGTGAGATGAACGCCCATCCTTCCCGGTTCATCCCCGCACGCGCGGGAAAGTTTTTTGTTGGACGCTATTATTGTATATATAGGGAAATTCTCTATCAAAAAATCGAGCAGCTTTTAAGCTATGTTTTTAGGCAGAGACAAAACTTCAAAAAACGGTCTTCAGATTGCCGCTTATTCTTATTTGTCTGGTAGTTTAGTCTATCTAATATGCGCATTTTTAATAAGATTGGGTTTTATATCCATCTCAGACGGTAACGCGCTTTCTGGACCAAAGGCCACTAACTTTAAATCATCGAAATCAACTGGCACTCTTCGATTGGCACCACATGTATCGAATTCAAACCCTGCATCATTAGGAGCAGACCAGGCAATAACGCCATTTCCGTTCTCTATATAGGCGCATACCTGCTGCCAAATCATATGACGCACTTTTTTGCCATATGAACCAATATAGACACCAGCCCGAATTTCTAAAAGCCAGACAGCAAGACGGCCCCGCAATCGTGGCGGTGCGTTTTCAACCACGATGACCAACATCACCA
The DNA here is from genome assembly GCF_009906835.1 of Aristophania vespae. Taxonomy (NCBI): domain Bacteria; kingdom Pseudomonadati; phylum Pseudomonadota; class Alphaproteobacteria; order Acetobacterales; family Acetobacteraceae; genus Aristophania; species Aristophania vespae. Next base: position 411,014 of record NZ_CP047652.1, on the reverse strand, counting down.
AGTCCTTTGGGATTTTCAAAAGCGATAGGCATAGCTTCTTTATGCGGTTCAGGGATTGGTAAATCTCCTGCTTCTAGCACTTCAGTGATGAGTGGAATGAGGCGCATAAGAAGTGACGTGCGCCTAAAGGAATCTCTGCAACATTGTCTAACCTTACGAACAGGATCTATGACAATTTCATCATCCAAAGGTTTGTTTTTCTGGGCAGCCGCGGCAACACGGAAAGCTTCTGGCACAACTGTTTCAAATTTAACAATATCGGCAATATCGTAAACAAAACTAAGTGCCGACCCCATATGTAAAAACCCTATTGCCGGGTCATAACCTGCCGCTAAAATGGCAGCCTCTGTGATACCATAAAGAGAGGAAGTCGCTGCAGAAAGGCATTTATTGACAATATTAGCAGCCCCCCACTCCCTGGGATCGTAACGTCTGCCATCCCATTCGACACCATAACGCATAGCTAATAGAGCATAAGTTTTTTTAACGCGGGCGCCTTCGATACCTCTTAATTGTTCAATTGATCTTTTATCAGGCGCCTCTTCCTCAAAACGCAAACTATACATTTTACGCACTATTTTTAAGCGTGCCGTATCGTCAAGAACCAGACAAGCCTGAAAGAGAATATGGTCAGCCCGTGCTCTGCCTGACTGCCCTGCTGCATATAACCTGACGCCAGCGTCTCCGACCCAAATAAGCAAAGTCCCTGCCCTGGCTGCCAGAGCCACAGCTTTGTGGCTTATGCGTGTGTCCAGGTTCCAACATCAAACAAGCGACCACCTATCGGGATATGTGTTCTAACACCATTTTTATCAACAAGCACAAATGCCCCATCAAGAACATCTAATTGTCCTTTTTCAACAAATAACAAAGTTGAACGTTCTTTGATGGGGATAGGCCTAGGTGGTGGTAAGCCTGGAAGGGAGTTTGTCACTTTTTTGGTTATGCAGGTTTTATGAGCATAAGACCGCAGCCAAAAGCACGCGCCCGACCAAAGCCAGACCTCACTTTGTTCAATAATTTTTCCGGATCAGTAACTTTTAATGTGCCTCTCATTTCCATCACACCGAATATTGCTGGTTTTTTATATTTTCGCGCCAAGCTTAAAACAGATGTTGACGTTACAAAAAAATCTTCACTTAATTCGAAACCCGATAGTTCTCCCTGATGAGCAAGCCACTCACAACCGACCTTTTGGGTAAGAATATCTCTTTTTAAAGAACGTTCTTCTTTAGGGATTTTATATAAAGCATTCATAACGATATCGTGCCTGACACCCCTTTTCTGTTCAGGCAATTTACGCGCTATCGTTGCATTTGCCCGTAACGAAAAGTTCAGATAATCGCCCTTTTTCACGCTTAGCTGAAATAATTTAGTTTCGATATTGAAAAGATTATGCCTATCTACAGCCTCACGTTCTGAAAGAATTAAATAATGTCTAGGCTCAGTTTCAAGCCATAAAAAATCACGTTTTCTTTCCGGATCATCACCAAAAAGCGTCCATAATAATGAATGGGCTACAAGCTCTCGCTCATTATTCAGGGATTTGTCAATTAGACCTGCCACAACTCGAGTAGAAAGATCCCGACGTAAAGATACACGAGACAAAAAAGGACCACTCATGCCTGCTTCTCCTTTTTCAGAGTCAAAAGAGCTTCACTACGCAAGCCAAATTCCCACTTCACTCTTGAAATAGGCTGGTCATGACGATTTATATAATGCGTGACCTCAAAGGCCCCCTGATGATCCGGCACGTCTTGTGCATCCATTGCAATTCTGACATCATCATTATCATCTTTACCTGTAAAATACTCTCGAAATGTTTTTGTTTTGATGTTGTCACGATTCCAGGAGGTATAAAAAAAGGAGTTTATTAAATTATTCCTAGATTTTTTCTTTATTTCATTTGTCTCTTTATTGTCATTCTTGTGAAGATTTCCGCTCTTGTCTTCGTCATTTAAAGCAATTTTTACTTCTTTTCCATTTTCATAACGTATTAGAAGTGCTTCACTCGCTGTATCAGCTTTTATTATTTCAGGCGCTAATGGAAGAGCCAGTGGACATGACTTACGACCCAGATAAGGTGTAAATACAGGCTTATTCATAGCCTGTTGCAGCTGTTCTAGAGACCATCCATCTGCATGATCACGCAACCATAATGCACCAATGTGCCATATGCCTGTGCGATAATCACGCTTTGATACGACAGTAGAGAGTTTTCCTCTCATGATTTCATCGGCTCTTGTTGCATAATATTCATTACGCTGGGTTTGGGCCATCTGCGCTGTATGAAAGTCCCTTATAGTAGTTTTAGAGCTGTGATATAATATTGCGATACCGCAACTATCTGATAATTTTCGGTGAGCTTCTTCTTCCTCGCGTGTAAGGCCCAGGCATGAAGCAATTAAACCGAGTACAGCTGAACGGGCAGGTCTTTCCCAACTTCCACGCTCTTCTCCCACAGCCAATGAGCCAAAGGACGCTATAGGCGCCACCATGGCAAAGGTCAGAAACCGCCCCATGACTGCCTCTACTCCTTACAGAATTTAATAAGATCTGCTAATTTTGGGCTTTGCGGACAGCTAACATTTATTTTCAGGTCTTTATCATAGCCAGGACCATAAATATGGTTCAGCTCTTTACGATAGGCTTCTAAAGCTTTAATTGAATCACCCATAATATCCTCACCATTTACTGGCTTAATAAAAGCCCCGGCAAGGGTACGAGGTTGTTGGTCGCCTTTTTCTGCTAAAATATAGCCTGCTCGGGCCAATGCAGCGAAGCTATTTTGTTTTCCTGAAGGTGAGACAGTGGCCACAGCCTCAATTAATGCCTCTAAAGCAGTTTCCATAATGCCGCTTTCGGCTTCATCTCCAAGATTCTTTCTAAAAAGATCAAGATTAATAGAAAGATAGAGATAGAAGACGCCTGCCCCAAAACCAAAATTACCTATAAAAGCAGCTCCACTGTCAGTTTCGGTAGATTTGGCATCGTCAATAGCAGAATAAAAATCGTTTTCTACTGTAATACGATGTGTCGTAATGGCATGCGCGACTTGGGCAGCGGCCTCTCTATTCCAATTAGGGTCAGCTGCAAACATACGGCCAAATAAACCAATATCTACAGCACTATCTGCTTTACTTAATAAAGCAGATTTTTCCTTAGCAATATCAATCTTTTCGCCAGAAGCTATTCTATCTGCCATAAGATGGGCAGCTTCCAACTCTTTGGGAGAAATAAAGGCTAGCTGCTCAGATTGATGTTTCTTTTCGTCTTTTTCTGACTTCATTTTACCGAAAACACCACCAATTTCACGCGCAATCTTAGAGGCCTTTTTTTCCTCCACACCCTTAGAAATAAGCTCGTTATATAATATTTCTGCCAGACGCGACGTTCTCGATCCCATATGGCCATCAAGAAAATCTTTAAATAGTGGTGAAGTCCGCCACGCACGCTTCAAAGATTGTGAAGAAATACGCAACCGCGTGCTATTACCAATTGTGGCAGTTTTTGGTGCCCCCATATCATCGCGATTGAGATTTGAAGGCGGATAGAAAGTTAAGCAATGTAATTGAAGAAAGCGGCTCATAATAATATCCTTTCTAGGTTTTGTACCAAGGTTGTTTAAATAATTAATACGCCAAATGACTTATAATAAGCACACATTAATACTATGATGTTTTATTACCAGACGCGTTTTCGCTATCTGTACTCCAATAATTATAGACCCACTCAATGCGTATCTTGTCGGCAGTTTTTTCCGCACCAGGAAAGCGAGGCCAATTCCATAAAGAGTTAACCAGATCATCCACATTGACAGCTCTACCCATTAAATTCACAAGCTGACGAAAAGCGCGATAACATTCGTCAACAGTTGAGGCACCTAATAACTGCCTAAAACGCAGCGGTTTACACAAAGCGTCAGACGCCTCATCTTCACTAACTTGCTTAGTTGGCCCAATAATCCGCGCATTTTTTTTGTCTGGAATATCACTGCGGACATAAGACATAACTGCCATGACTAAAGCAACACGGTTCAAATCATGATTGTGGTCAAACTTAACTCCGCATTTTTGAGCAAGGTCAGCAAAAGCCGGATCAATCACCACATCGAATATTCTTTTACAATGTCTTAAGCGCGCCAAGGTAGCTCGACTACCTGGCATTGGAATTTCTGACACAGGATCATAAAGCTCTTTCCACCACAATTTTATTACTTTAGTCGGATGCATTTGCTTAGCTTGTGATGTCATTGCTTTTTCAGTCATGTTTTTTCTCTTTTTTAAAAGCTAAAGGGACAGGAATTTTTAGAATTTTAGCCAATTTCGACCCTTCTTTGCTCCCTTTACAGCTTACTAATGCCCCCAAACGCCTTCTATTTGAGACTATTTTTCGTGCAAGTTGCATCTGTGTTTCAGGGGTGAGCTGCACAGCATTATCAAAACATTCTAAAGCACTGACTTCCATGACACGACGCCATTTTTCCATCATCTTGGAATTGTCTTTATCGTCTATAATTCTCGTTATAAGATCAAAAAATACATTTTCTGTTTTATGTACAAATTCCTGAAGAGTTTTTGTCAAAAGCGAACTATTAAGAGAGACATCATTCGTGCTCTGTGAATTTCGCACTGCGTCTTGCAGAACATTAATGACCAGAAGCGCCCCTTCAATACAGGAACAGGCAAATTCTTCTTGAACGCGCTGCATAGCAGGATCTGCTGCTCCCGGAATGGGCATTTCACTTTCTAGGAAATTACGGGCCTTTTTACCGTCCATATCGTAACCAGCAACCAGCAAACGTGTACGGAGTTGCTCTTTTTCAAATAAACCACTCCGGCTGGCGCGCCACCCACGCCAGTTACACACATTAGACGCTGGGTAACAGAGCATATTGTCATCAGCTGTAACGGCTAATTGTGCCCAATGTCTGTAATCTATTCCTCCTGGCTGAGGATGAAGACTGATCCATTCTTCACCAACTTTCTTACGATAACGAGGTGTTAAAGGATGAACAAAAATCGGATTGTTAGTTTCGCTATATCGTTCACAGGTCCAACTCATATAATTTGGTCCGTGAGGACGCTGCTGCCACCCCGTGACGCGTACTTCAGTACTTCCACCATTGCCACTGGAATTTTGAGATTTTTCTTTGGCAAAACGCAGCCTAATACGCCGTGGCATCCCCCACCAACATTGCCGCATATCAACGCGGTCATCTGAAGGATATAATGTTCCATTTGATTTCTCTGATGTGATCGTTGGCGCTAACCAGGGAAATATTTTCGGCATATCCTCTTCATCGGCAGGATACCCACAAGGAGTATTGGCCCAAAGAACCTGCCATAATGGTGCGTCACGATAGGGAAACACTAAAGTTATCATAGGGCCACCACCACGTAGCCCAGTCCTATTGCCTGCGCCACCAAAAGGCGACCATGATTGCAATGTAAAAAGGGCAATGGCAGCAGTGGGTAGGCTCATAGAGTCAAACTGTCCCCTATGTACAAATAGGTCCTTATTTTCTTTGACAGTTTTCTCTCCAGGAGCATTAATCAAAAGCCGTTCAACTGGCTCATATGCACTATTAAGCTTGTCATAATCCTGCAAAAAGCACTTTTCAGGTCGATTTAAATAAAATGCATCCTGAATTTTTTCAAAAGCTGCACTTAATTCATTTTCACTAGGGGGGTGGCGCCAAATTTTCGCCCAGTCTCTTTTATCTTCGGGAGGAAAAGCCGTTGCAAGGAGCCCTATCATAAATTCATAAGACGCCACTCTAAAATCAGGACGTGGCCAGTCAAAGGCAATTATAGGGTCGCTTTCAAGCTGGGAAACAATTTCAGACGGCTTAATGACTGTGGTCATCCCCGACTTACGACGAACAGGAATCCAAGTATCTGTAATAAGATTAAAGAAACTTTCGGAACTCATGTAAATATTAATCCTCAAATTCAAGTAAGTTTAATATAGATTTGAAATATTACAGATTAATAGTTAGGTTTATCCTCTATAATATTTAGTCCGTCAAAAATATTATATGTTAATATTACATTCTTGTTTTTCTCTTTTTTCTTCCCTTTTGCGACCCATTCTCCCTTTATTTCTTCCAGAATAACCAACAAAAAATTTTCTTCGTCTTTACGTTCCCACTTCGTCCACCTAGACCGTGCATTCACTGCGGCCTTTTTAAAATGAGGGGGTATGGTTACTGACGCAACTTGCTTCTGACTGACCGATATTTCAGACAAAGCCCAGGCTTTTTGAATAAAGCGTTCCTTTGAAAGATTTTCATCTTTTCTCACAGCCCATGGCAGCACAACTCCGTCTTTAACGAAGGATAAGCGCAGTTTGATATAATGATCTTCTATTAAACGAGTGGGGATTGTAGTATCTCTACTCCACTTGGCTCCATCAATTACATAACCAAAATCGAAAGACCACAAATTATGGCGCCCCTGTGAAGCTGCTGCTTTTGCACTTCCTTCACTTTGATATGAATTTTCTTTCAATGCTTCTGGAATAATATCTCGCTGTCCTGCTTCTTCAATTAAGTCCCGCATTTCTTCTGGCAGCGTAAGCTTACCTCGTCTGAAAAGCGCTCTAGCTGTACGCCAAAGCAGCGCAGAATCTCTATAAATAGCAGATGTGCCAGGAAGTATTTTGTCAATCCAATTTTTCTCCGGCTCATCTACAGGCTCAGGAGAAAGAATAAAAAGCTCTGCTTTATCGATAGGGCGCGTCATACGCTCATGTCGGTGCAGCCTCCCAGCCCTTTGTATAATGAGATCCATAGGAGCAAGGTCAGTACATAAAAGATCAAAATCCAGATCAAGACTTTGTTCAACGACCTGAGACGCAATTAAAATAGCAGCCCTATCTTCGCTTTTGCTTTTTCTACCAAATTTTTGAATAACTTGTTTTTCGATATCTAGGCGATCAATCATGGCAAAGCGCGCATGAAAGACGATGACATTTTCCCCCGCTTTTCGGAGTGCCTGAGCCGCTTTTATAACGTCGTCCACCGTATTGCGGATCCAACAAATAGCTGCCTTTTTTTGCGCCGCCTGACTTAAAATTTCAGTAACGTCTTTCTCGCTCCCTAGCCGCTTTAAATTAATCTCCCTAGCTAGACCTGATCTAGGAGCGCAATAAATCTCACGACTCTTATTTTTATTGGCTAATGTTACGAGGGGATAAGCTGTAGATGTAAGCTTTTTAGAAGTTAATTCTTTTCCTCTAAGGCCAAGACCTTTATGAAAAGCCTCAACTAACTGCGTCCTTAACTTCATCGTTAAAGTTGCTGAAAGCAGAATAGCGGATCCGCCTAGCGACGCATGGTATTTCAGCAAGCCAATCAATTCTTCGCGCATGTAATCGTCAAAAGCATGACACTCATCTATCAAAAGTATTTTATGCGCCAACCCTGCTTGTCTAACCGTTGCATAACGAACAGGCAAAGCAGCCTTTAAAGCTTGATCTATTGTCCCTACCCCTATTTGAGCTAATAGAGCGCGCCTTGATTCACTTCCTAACCATGCCGTACAATGAGATTCGGCGGTTCCAGGTACGGTATTATCTTTGCTCCCATCTTGTTCTTCAGGAGCAATAGCCTCTGAGAACTTATCGTAAAGTCGGGCATAACTGTGAGCAAGCGCTAAAGAAGGCCACTCACCCTCTTGAAATAGCGACTGATAAGATTTTTCCAAACGCTCATACATAGCATTTGCTGTAGCCATCGTTGGAAGAGCGACATAAATCCCCTTCCCATTTCCCTGAGCCATCATCCGATGAGCGACTGTTAAAGCAGCTTCGGTTTTACCGCTGCCAGTCATATCTTCTATAACAACGAGGCAAGGACCAGCCGGTAAATCAATCGCTTCACACAATGATTGAACAGGCGACAAAACATCAGTTTTATTTAGGAAAAGCTGTCCCCCTTTAAAATTGGCAACTTTTGCCGGTATAAGCCCTGCCTTCTTTACAGCCTCTTTGGCCCTAGGAAGCGCTATAGTTTCGTAATATTTTTTTGGATCTCTAATATCTTCTGCCGATACATAGGGAAACCATTCTACTCGTGACCCTATCCAGTCAGATAAAATGGTTAAGTGAGCAAGCTTCCACTGTACGATTATGTCTTTTTTATAAATATCAGAAGGTATAGGTTTTGGCTTAAATATCTTTAAAAATAAACTAACTATATAATCAGCACGCGCTAATATGTCGTTATCAAGATTATTTTTCTTAAGCAGGACAGGAGCACCATGATGTCCTGCAACCCCGTTCAATATATCTAAAAAACAAGCCGCTTTATCTAAAAAGTCTTCATCTTCATACTGACCTAACAAAGAATGCAATGAAGATTTTTTATAACAAAGCGAATAAAATAGCTCCATAGCCACTTCGTCATGAGCAGCATTCATTTGTGAAGGAACTTCTAGAAACTCAGCTATATTTACAGTTTTAGGTGCTTTTTTCTGAAATTCTGGTGATAATTTTCCAATATCATGTAACGCAACAAGCGTAAGAGCTGTTGATTTATCTATCCCGCATTCATCACTGAGAGGAAGATAAGAAGCGACAGCAGCCACGTCTAGCATATGGGCTATCAAAGGATGTGTAGGATATGGACTCGACGGAGTCTGCTGATCATCTTTTTTTTCTTGACGTGCTTTTCCCCAAAACAGAGAGAGTTCTGCCATCAATTCTTCATTTGTTTTGAGGTTCAAAGCTGTCATAATGAATTTTAACCTTAGTTAAATAATGTTATTTAACCACAAACATTATATTAATAAAATATAAACAGAATATTAATAGTGCCTTTTAAAACATAAATCTTTAAAAACGCTGTAGCTTTACTAAAAAATCTTGTTACTTTTCAAGTAGTTACATTATTAAAATACACAATTGAAAGTTAAGCACCGCTTTTTAGATATATCTGGTGGAACATCTTTGTTCATTAATTCTAGCTCTACCACACCATATGAAATTAAGCACACGCTGCTAAATCCCTCCCCTGGACACCGATCTTGCAAAATCTAAATTAAACACTGACATAGCTTCTTTTGACGCATTTACGTATGGTCCACAATGACTAACGCCAGTGAGCCAAAAACGCTAGCCTATCCACATCATCAGCTATGTTAAGCTTTAGGAGTGCTACAAACAATCTTTAAAAGATAAACTCATCGATTAATAAAGTCATCATTTCATATTTTTCAATTATCTCGTTTTGACCATATTAATCACTAACTTATTTTTATTTGGCCGTCTGGTAACAAAATCTACTAAGTAAATATATTTTTAAGTATTGAGAATTAGCTATACCTATCATCTTAAGTCATTTTAAATTTAAGTGAAATTATCCATAATAAGTAAGATGAAGAATTACATTATATTTTAACTAACCATCTCTTCAGAGCCTGAACTTTTTCTCGCATTATAGACAAGCAAAGCTGTATCTAATCTGCAAAGCTTGAGACACCACTTGCTCAATTATCTTTATGCGTTTCTTGCCATAAGAAGAAATAGAGCTTTCAGTTTCTCATAGTGGGTATCTACCAACTGATTGGTAGGCTAAAGGGTAGAAGATTAAGCAAAATCGCTTGTAGCAATCAATTGAATACTACTTCAACCAGATGCTCAATCTCCCCCCTAGCTTGTCCCCGCAAGGGCGGGGAACAGAACCTTACTACCTTATCATTGTCATTGAGTTGAAAGGTTCATCCCCGCTAATGCGGGGAACTCAGTGAAAAGCCATTTTTCTTTAAAGAAGGGTCGCTGTCAAGAATTACAAATTTAACTAGCACTAAATTTAGTTCGACAAATTTCAAAGAAGAATTTTGTTTCCCATCAACCATAACGAAATTTGAGTTTTATGCTCAAAAAATTCATCTAGTACTCGGCAATAGCTTTATTTTCATAAAAAAATTTACGAAAGGACCTGATTACATAGCACACGCCCCCCTATTTTTTTTCTTGAATGATAGCTTAAAAACTGTTTATTGTAATTGAATTGAAATTACATAATCTGATGGAGTCTCAAAATTCTTAAAACACAACCCAATTTCTTAACCAGTTAGGAGGAATCATGATTTCACTAAACACCATAATAATGAGCAACACTACATCGCTACTAAGCCCAAATTTAATTGGAAAGGAGCGGAAATGAGCTCTTCCGAGGAATACATAATTTTACCGCCTAATCAATTAGCAGAAGTCATGCGCTTGATAAAGACCAAAAAAATGCACCAGCACGACATCGCTGCCAAACTTGGAATTAATCAAGGACGAATTTCTGAACTTAAAAATGGCAAACGCTACTATTTAAAGGTAAAACGCCCTTTATGGTGAGTAGCTCTGTAACAAATAAGAAAGGTGGTTCGACTAACCACCTTTCTTGCTTTCTCATCGAGACGAACGACGGATAATTTTGGCCCATCCTGTAACCAGAAGTGGACTATTTTTTACCGCAGGTGAAAGACCTGGCATTGGGTCAAAGCCTATTTGTTCTTGCAATCCAATTATTGATATTTGGTGACAATCAGCTGGGATGGTGTTCTGGCATTGAATTGCCGCTACCCTTTCATCCATAGCATCATACACGATTTTAAAAAGTGCTACTGGAACAGCCACTTTATTTGGGCCTATTCTTAAAGGATATTGGTCAAATATAGGACCTGTAACAACATATAACTCACCATCATCTATAGCCGCTTTGCGAACTGATTGCTCTATTTGGTTCCACGGCCCCGAATTCATATCACTATCCTGAGGCACTACATTTGAATAAAGAAAGGTTTGCATGCGTTTAATTCTGTCAGGAGCATCACCTGAAGGTGTCATATGACCACGCGCATAACCGCTATTACGATAATCTGAATTACCCACCTGATCTTCTAACGACAAACGATAATCTGTGTAAAAATTACTTCTGCCATGTAAATTCTGAGCCTGCTGCACACTATCATCTGTAAGATTTTCAGCAGACCACAGAGGCGTTTTATAATAAGATGAATATCCTACTGCGTAACCTTTGTTACACAATAAAGTACCTACTTTGGGTTGTATGCCATTGGGAAAGAATTGCGGGCAGAACGCGCAAGCTGATTTAATAATAGCGCCATAGAAAATAAAGGCTATTATGAATTTCATTATATAGTCCCTAAAATTTGGACTATATGCTCACAACGTTATTAAGATTTGGTGATTGATTGTTAACTTATATGACAAACAAACCGTTTTTCTGAATCAACCCAAAACTGTTGTAAAATGCAAAAACCTCCCCATGCAGGGGAGATTTCAGGTATTACTAGCAAAATTTTAAGTCTTTACAGACGACAAAAGCATAATGTGCCTTATCTACTATAAAAAAGTCAGTCCAGCATTGTTACACTCTCGAAATAACAATCTTATCGATTTTGCACACCAGATGCTTGACCGAAGCTATAAGTGTTTCAAAGTAGGAAACATCCTGCTGAACAAAAAATCTAACTTTTATACATCCTTCCAAATGATCTACATCAGATTTATTAAATTCCCTGCTTATAATGACATTATTACCATTATCTGAGGTAATTTTAATTTGCCCAACACCCCAGAACTGGCTTGTATTTACGAATAAAGACACCTCATATAAGCCACAACATAATTTGATATAAGGCCCCCATATGCAATTAGTCCCAGAGTATGCTGATACCTCAAAAGAGTTGTTTTTTATTTTTACAGCACCACTATCAACACACATTTCAGGGCTATTAGCGGTATAAGTTTTATCTAAAGACGGTAAACTTTTGATTTTTTCGTTATTATGACGCGCATTTTTCTCTTTATCAAACGTTACAAGAGGCATGGTTGAAAATATGTCTTGCCAATCATCATCATTGCCACACCAGTCATTAGCCTCTTTAACAAAATAAGAAACACATATATCTAGATCCTTAATAACGTTATGGATGCTTCCTACAAAGAGAAATATATTTTCACCTTCTGGAAAAGCTTTATTTATGGCCTGAAACGTCTGATCAATGTTTGATTTATGGATTTTCCATTCAATGCACCCTATAAGATATCTCGGCCAACTTCTAGGTGCCAAATCGGCATTACTAAGGACAAAAATACGCTTCTTTTTCTCTTTTAAAGCTCTAAATTTGTTAAGTAGATAATTATACTTTGATGCTGCCTGAACAACTATCTCCTGTAGACTTCGTTTTTCACCAGTTTCGTCGAATGACCTACCAGGCTCTTCATGAACAAACCATGTCCCTGTATCGCGTAAATGAGGACAATGATAAATGTCATTATCATCAAAGGTTAAATCAGATTCTTGAATATCTTCGTTATTTATTAAATATTTTTCAAAGAAAAGTGCTATACCGCGAGGATCTTGGAACACATACCTGAAAAAAGAGGACGTTGCTTTGAATTCAACACCGAACCTTTTTTCTAAAACAGCCTTCGACTGTGCAATTTGATGGCCTGTAATACAGGATATTCCAACAGGAACAACCGCAATCTCGTCTGAAATTATCATTCTACTCACCTACTGTGATGTCGCTGACATATTTAAACTATATTCGTTTAACTTGTGTTTACACCTTAAATCAAAGAGCTGTTATAAAAACAGTCAGACTGTGCTTAGAAAATATCCTCCCAAATAGAAAGTATTTTTTCCAATTTTTTGGTATTCGATGATTTTATTAAACTTCTTTTAGGCCATTACACCGAGGCATAACGCCTCTCAATAGTCTGTTTACTTATTGACTTTAACTACACAACATATGCAAAATCTCGCTTCATAAAAATATATTGAGCACAATCATTATTTTTTTGGTTTTATTTAAAAATTATTAAAAACCAGTAGAAATTGTTCAACATTAGATGCCCAAAAATTTTAATGGCTAATGGCGTTTGTCCATATTATTTTAACAATGGCAGCATATATAGTTCCTTTATTAGTATTTGAACATCAACGACTTTTATCATATGCACTTACCACTTGCTATTAATAAAATAGTTTTATTTTCAGCACAAAAGCAGCAAAACAATTTTTGGCGTTATTTAGGAATTCAAATTTTTTTATCTTGCTTAATACCAAGAAAGAAAAATATCATCTTTTATTATCACAAATATAAATTGTATTTGCCTGTTTAATATAAAATATTAATAAAGTTTTAATTAATCTGTGCAATCCAAAGTTGTGTTAACTATCTTTGCTTAAGAAATAACTAAAATCACTTGACTTTTATAAAATTTTAAGAGTATGCAAAGAGTAACGGACTATGATGGTGCCCACCATCATAGTCCTATCAAAACCTGAGTAACATCTTGGAAGGAGAACTCAGATGATGACTGTTCACACTGTTAGCATGTTACGACGTGCTAAATCTAGTCTCTCAAACGGGGCCAGAATGGTGGGTATTTACGCTACTGCGTTCACCTTGCTTTCCGTCTGTCATTTGCGGAAAAAAAGGTTAAAATGTTACCGCTGCCATTTCATGAAATCTATTTTAAGTTTCCTTAAAAGCCATATAAATTTGGTCCCGGTAAGTCTTATTAATAAGACGCTTTTGCCGGAAGGACCAAGGACGGTGGTTATTATCTCTTAAGGTAACAGGACGCAGTACAGTAAATACGGGCTATAAGAGCGCTAAAATACTACAGCTCTTATAGTCTGAACAGTTCTGTTTATTGTATTAGTGAGGCTGTGTCTAAAGTTAAAATTGTAAAATACCTATACATATTAGGTTTTAAAATAATTAAATGACGATTAAGTCTTATTAAAGGGTTTTATTCGATTATGACATTGCTGTCACATATATAAAGTGACAATCAATGTGAGGTCAAATTACACAATGAATTTTGGTTTTAAATGTTTATAATTATGAATATATAATTATCATCACTACTAGGTCTGACAGCTTTAACAGATATTCTTGTGGATTTGAAATAAGACATTTTAAAGATTACTTTATTTTCGATGCTACATGGACGCAGTAACGCAGTAACGCAGTAACGCAGTAACGCAGTAACGCAGTAACGCAGTAACGCAGTAACGCAGTAACGCAGTAACGCAGTAACGCAGTAACGCAGTAACGCAGTAACGCAGTAACGCAGTAACGCAGTAACGCAGTAACGCTAATTACTTCTACTATCAATAAACAACAATTATTTTTAATTTTTAACCAAAAGTGAGTTAGTAAAAATTAAGGATAATCGAATGTAATATTATAAAATTGAAGCGTCTTCATATGTTGAATCGAACATTTTGAGTAACACTAACACTAACACTAACACTAACACTAACACTAACACTAACACTAACACTAACACTAACACTAACACTAACACTAACACTAACACTAACACTAACACTAACACTAACACTAACACTAACACTAACACTAACACTAACACTAACACTAACACTAAAATATGAGCATAATAAGCGCTTTTGTATTATCTTGAGTCGGTTAAACTCTTATTTTACCACTTTTTTATTCAATGTAGGTAAATTACTCTTTTTTGCTTCAGAATAGTAATTTTGTGCTATATAACCTAGCACTATTACTTTTATAGACTATTATAATAGAAAGTCATATTATATTGCGCTTAATAATTGATTAAAACTGTACTAAAATAATTTTTAAATATTTATACAAAAAACAATATATTTTGATTGTTATATTTCTTATTTAAAAAATAGATACTGAAATTTTCTTTATTAATACGATTATATAATTTAAATATATTGTGTTTACATGTTACAAAATAATTTATACTTGTAAAATTTTAAACTATCTGACTATAAAAAACAATTCGCACAAGTCACTAGGCTATCAATGGCAATTGAATGACTGCCTCATATTATTAAAGCATCATGGCTTTTTTTTCGACATTGACAAGTTTATTATGTAACTACTTATCATGTGACTAACTCACCTTTCGACACTGGAGAAAGCTCCTTTTTAAAACTCGTTTTATTTTAAAGAAAATTCAAAATCAAAATTCGCTTGGTTTTACCCTATTTTTAAAAGTTATTGCCTTAACAATTAAGTCAACACAAAATAAAACGGTAGTAAATTTTGAACTTATATTTAATTAATAGAATTAAAGATTATTTTGCCTATTTTTTATAGTTTTAGTAAATGTTGGACAGTCGCTGTCCAAGTTAAAATATCAATCTTAAATAAATTGATTAGATTAAGTTGGCTTGATATAGGTCAAACGTTGCTGATTATTTTTTATAGCGTATGAAGTAAAATTAGAGTTAATTCATTTATTAATAATATAACAACCTGTAGTTGTCTTTCTTATGAAAAGTTTTACTGAAACAACGAAGGAATTATATCTTCAAAAAAGAAGAAATAAAAAAGTGATAATTACAACTTATAAGTGTATAAACACCTCTTATTTAAAAATTAACAACGTCTTAACATCAGGAAATAATGATTAAGGGAAATTCATTATCTTTAAATAAATAAAGCTCGCAAACTCTTGACTTTTATAAAAGTAAAAGAGTATTCATATTGTTAACGGGCTATAGTGGGTGCCACCACCATAGCCCTATCATCACCTGAGTCTCTTAGAAAGGACTAAACTCAGATCATGACTGTTCACACTATTAGCATGTTAAGTCATGCGAATACTAGTCTTCTAAAATATTCTAGTATCGTGCATATTCGGCCTGTGCCCACCTTGCTTTTTGCTTTAAAAAAGCAAACTGCAAGGTTAAAATGCTGCTTATATATATTATTACATGAATTTATATTAAGTACACTTTTAGATAAAAGCCATAATTTGTCAGATCCGGTGGTTCTAAGTAAAGGGGACATACAGCCTTCTGAAAAGGCGTCTCTCCCACCGGTTCTTAAGGGGGTGACCGCCATGTTGTAAAGCAGCAGGGCATATAGGCCGCATATGGGCTATGAGCAAGGCATAGAAGGTCACTCTCTTGCTCATAGCCTGAACAGCCTAATGTTTTTTTTATTATTTATAATTTATGCTTAAACTTTAAATTTTTACTTTAAATGACTGGAGATTATTTATTATAGTAATTTATCAACTTTAATTAAAATTTTTTACGAACTGCCATTATCATATTGATTCTTAAAATACGAATATCTTATTTACAACTGCTAAACGATAAAGCATTCTGTTTGTCAAAGACTTTTTAGAGAGTGCCATATTAATATTGTAGCTGAGTTACGTTCTTGCAAGATTCTTTACTAATAAGTTTTTATAAGTTATAGTTAAAAAATTTTGTAGTAATTTATAACATATATTTGTTATTATAAAAATATTATAGTATTTTACTTAGTTAGAAATTTAAACTTACTTTTCATTAATTTCTATTTTATTTTATATTCAAGACTTATACATTCTTTAATTATAGCATAGGTCTAACCATATAAAATAAGATTTTTCGATTCAAAGTTCGTGTTAAAACGACTTAAGATCGTCTTACCTTAATTGCAGTGATCCAGAGTTGTATCTTTTAATACTTAGTTAATTATAATGAGGTGGAACTCATCTTGCACGTCTAAAATAGTGCCACGTTTTGCCTTACTAATTTTTGCTTGAGGTATATTTGATTTTAGCACGTATGAAAAATACCAACTTAGCTTAATTCATTAAATAGCTTATTTGTAGCTACTACTTTTTCAAAAAAATGTCTGATCACCTTTCTTGCACGCGCAATAAATAACAGTCACAGCAAATCTATTGATAAATATTAAACATTTATTTTCACGCACATAGGAAGCATCTGAATGCAGCCGCGTAATAGAGACTGTCGTCATGCCAATTAAATTATTAAGAGAAGCAATCTTTAAGATCTTTATTGTGCAGATTTTTTGCCTTCACTAACTTTATTTATTAATTCGTTAAACGGATTTTTTGTTTTGGTAATACAGTCTATAAACTGGGATGAAATATAAGTATTACCCCCTAGCCCAGCTCCGCACAGTTAGAGACTAATATCTAACAATTTTAGCTAAATCATCTTTATAAAACCTAAGAGTAGCGATGCACTCTTCTAAATCAACCACGTACGTTTTTGATCATCATGTATAGAACACCATAGTGCCAATACGTCGGTCCCTAATAGATGCCATCAAAAAAACTAATCATTGCAACCACTAAGAGTACTATAGTGATAGCTGAAACGGTTAAAAATGTGCATTACCTTCGTCCCCTTTTACTGGAAAAGAGAATTTCAGTTTGCACATAGAAAACACGAAGATTTTGCCAAACTTCATCAGACACCCTATTGGTTAATTCCACCCACATGAAGCACATCTCATGTGAAGCACTTCATGTAGATGCAACCTTAGTTTACTCGCGTGCGCAGTGAACGCAAATCAAGCCGCAAAGACCTATTAATGCAAAAAGTTCAGCTCCGCACACTGGAAATACTCTTGTTGGGAGTTGTTGTGTAAAGAGAAATCCTCTGTTCAAAAATCTACCAATTTTTTTTCCTATGATTAAAAGACCAACAATTACCATTAATGAGCAAGTTGAACCATCTTTGAAAGTATCTGCAAAGATACAGTGATGAGTTTTCACTGAAATAATGAAACCTAGCTGGGTGAATTAGTATATTGTTTTTGATGGAATTGAATTACCTTCACCATTTTTATTAGTGCTCGCTAATGGTAAGTAGGCACTGTTATATATAATAATTTTTTAGATTTTATATTTATAATATTTTAAAATTATATTATCTCTAATAGTAAGTGTTTATATATATAATAATATATATATAATTTCTTTATTTTTTGTAGTAATTTCTTAATTCATTTTTTCTTATATTATAGGCTGAAAGAGGATGAGCATTTTATTGCCAGCCTATTATCTTAATATTTTGCTTATGGGCTGATGAATTTTGCATCGTGCAATCCTCTTGCAATAATGGAGGAACAATTGAGCAAAAATAATATCCAAATTCCAGGACTTGAACACCCAGTGACACGCGTTGCCCTTGGTACCTGGGCCATTGGCGGCTGGATGTGGGGTGGCCCTGATGATGACAACGCTATTCGCACCATTCACACAGCTCTGGATGAAGGCATTACCCTTATCGACACAGCACCTGTTTATGGGTTTGGCCATGCAGAAGAGCTTGTTGGTCGTGCGCTTTCCCAAAAACCACACAAAGCTTTTATAGCAACAAAGCTCGGACTGAACTGGAAAGACGATAAACCTTTTCGTGATTCACGTCCTGAACGGATCCGTAAAGAGGTAGAGGATTCTCTCCGTCGCCTAAAAGTTGAGCGCATTGATGTGGAACAGATTCATTGGCCGGACCCCAAGACCCCTATTGAAGACTCAGCCAGAGAACTAGAAAGACTTCATAAAGAAGGAAAGATTGGTGCTATCGGCGTCAGCAATTACTCTCCCGAGCAAATGGATATTTTCCGTCAAGCTGCGCCTTTAGCAACAATTCAATCACCTTTTAATATTTTTGAGCAAGCGGCTGGGAAAGATATTCTCCCTTATGCTACAAAAAACAAAATGGTAATGTTGGCTTACGGTGCTCTTTGCCGTGGATTACTCACAGGTAAAATGAGTAAGGACAAGACATTCCCGAAATCTGACCTGCGCTCAGATGACCCTAAATTTCAGCCTGAGCATTTCCCGCATTATATTGCAGCGGTAGATGAGATTAAAAAACTGGCTGAAAAACACAATAAATCTCCCATGGTATTTGCCATACGCTGGATCCTGGACCAGGGACCAACCATTGCCCTTTGGGGGGCTCGTAAGCCTGAGCAAATTTCGGGAATTAATGATGTTTTTGGCTGGACCTTAAGTCAGGAAGACCAGGATCAGGTGGCTGCTATTTTAAAACGCCACGTACCTCACCCTATTGACCCGAGCTTTATGGCACCCCCAGAAAGGTAATATTCAAATTTAGCCTTACTCAGTAAAAGAGAGTCTTACTGGCTCTCTTTTCGTGTGTTTTTTGCAGTTTCCACTCAGCTTCATAAGCTGGATAATAGTTTATTCAGCTAAAAATGGGGCTTACTCAACATATTTTTGTGCTAATTTTTTTCCCAAGATTAATCCCTTTTTGCTCTAGCAACATAAAGCTTACGCAAGAAAGCAAACATGTCAAAAGCACCGTTGCAAAAGAAAAACCTAAATAAGAAATATTGCCAATATCATGCCCAACGAGCATTTTATTCATATAAAACCACATAATGCCATGTAGCAAATATATAGAATAGCTTACTTCTCCAAGCCTGACAGCTCCTTTGACTTTAAGAAGGCCAAAAATATCACAACCATTACAGATTAAGAAAAATATGACAGATTCTATAATAATACTATAGGTTGATAATGGGCTTGCATGTCTAACGAATATAAGCACGATGGCCAAAAGAACGATAACCGAGCTTATATTGTTGCTTAATTTTATTTTTCCTACCAAATCTCTTACTGTCATACCCAACGAAAAGCATAATAAATAGTTTGATGTTTCCTGATCAAAATACGAAACCACAAATACATTAGTAAAATTCATACATTGAGAGACGATAAAATTATTTAATTTCTCTCTTACTATATAAATAATAGGTAAAGAAAAATAAAGAAGCCACTCCCAATGAAGGGTCCACATAACACCTGTATTTATCAAAAACATGTTGTCAAAGCTATTAATATCAGGTTTATTTAAGGTTAACCCAAAATCAAACCAGAAAAATAAATTATCAATCAAATTGTGATAATTTATGGCAGAACCAAATATCAGGGCCGTTATGATGCATAATGAAGCAGATAGCCATGCTACAGGCGCTATTCTAAAAAACCTTTTGATGTAAAATTTAACGATGTCAGTCGCATTTGTGATGTTTCTGCGGGTCATAAAATAAGCAGAAAGCATAAAAAACAAGCATACACCAAACCGGCCCAGCTTCTTACTAATTGGATAATGTTCAATGTTCCAATCATTATTGAAAGACCAGTTATAGCTATACACCATATGGTGGAAAGCAACTGCAATTGCCAAAAAGAACCTCAAACCATCCAGATGTTCGTCTCTTTGAAACTCGTTTTTATCTAAAAAGGAAAAAAACCTGCTATTAAATATAACAACTAAAATTATAATAGATATTATATTAAACAAAAATAAACCATTTTGATTTATCATCTGACCGTTCTCTTAAAATAAAAATTTATCATTATAAAATTTACTTTCAATTACTTCAATTTATTAAGAAAAATTAAATTTATTCTTTTTTCACTAATATATTTGGTTTAGAAAAAAAAGAGCTATCTTACAATATTTGTAGGTGACAACATATAATTTCTGTAAATTAGTCTTTCGTTACAAATTTTTTGGTACGCGTTTAAGATTTTTTCTATTTATATAAACTTATTATTCAAACATAAGTTGACCGCGCTTATTAGATATACTCATTTAAGATTTTCATAGTCTCTTGGAGTGTGGAACATGGTTTCATTCTGCGTGTTGAAAAAGTACGAGAGTTTCGCTTGCGTTGCTTTATTAACCTTGGCGGGCTGTGCTTCCTCCGCCAGGGGGCCGGCTAATTCTTATATGGGCCAATATGCTGATGGGAGCGCAAGTGGCTGGGGTTATAATCCCCATGTGCCGGATTTCGCGAGTCGAAATTTTACACCCTTTAACCGTCAGGACGCAGTTGCTATTGCTCTAAGAGAGTGGCGCCTATTTGGCTCTCCTGTCTCGGATGAAGACCCACATGACAGGCCAGAACCTACAAGCCCTGCCATGAAGCCTGAGCGCCTTCCTGGTTTATGGCAGCGTATTGGTGAATATTGGTGGATTGGCCAAGATCCTTACGAAACTGAATCACGCTGGACGGGTAAAACAGATGGCGATGGCCGTCGCTTTTCTATGAATC
The DNA here is from genome assembly GCF_009906835.1 of Aristophania vespae. Taxonomy (NCBI): domain Bacteria; kingdom Pseudomonadati; phylum Pseudomonadota; class Alphaproteobacteria; order Acetobacterales; family Acetobacteraceae; genus Aristophania; species Aristophania vespae. Next base: position 390,129 of record NZ_CP047652.1, on the reverse strand, counting down.
GTGATGGTAATTACGCCTGGTCAGCCGCTTTTATTTCTTATGTCATGCGTATTGCAGGTGCTAATGAACGCTTTCCCTATTCACCTAACCATGCCACCTATATTAACGCAGCGGCTAACGGCCAAAGCACGGCCCTCACAGCAGAAAATCCAGCAAATTATGCCCCACAATTGGGCGATCTTATCTGTGTAGGGCGTGGCCGCAGCCGCACCATTACTTACTCCATGCTACCTACAAGCTATGGTTTTCCCGCACATTGCGGCATTGTTGTCTCCACCAACCAAAATGCTGAGCCTTTTGGAAGAGAAATCAGCATTATTGGCGGCAATGTAGATGATAGTGTCTCACTAACTCATGTACCGACTGATGCTGAGGGTAAAATCAGCACAAGTGATGGCGCAAGTTATGACACACGCTACCCCTGGTTAGTCGTTCTTGCCGTCAGATATGACGCTGATCAGGAGCCTGATAGCGGTCAATAAATTCAAGGCCAGTATAATTACCCGTTTTTATAAAGGACGGACAATAAAAGGGAGACCGCTTGCACGCCACCCTGTGGCAGGGCCATGTCTGTCTTCAAAACCGTCTGTAATATTAATGACATTTTGATAACCACAATTTTCGGCCTGCATCGCGGCACGCAAAGAGCGTTGGCCTGAACGGCAAATGAATAATAAAGGTATTTCTTTATTCTTTACTGCATCTAGCAAAATGGGGTCGAAGGCCTCTGCCTCTTCCATTGTCCATGTAATGGCTAATGCTTCTTTACCTATTGAGGATAAATCAGGAAACCCTACTGAAGCCCATTCGGGGGGTGTTCTTACATCTATTAAAACCGCATCGGCATGATTTTGAAGAAAATCCCACGCCTGCGTTGCTGATAAATTTTTCATTTTTATCCTCATACATTACAGTCAGTTAAATTTACTACGCTTTGCCGTTAGAGGTATAATATAATTTATGACAAATTCTTCAGTTTCTACTCATTTCTCAACAGGCCTGACGATAGGCCACGCAAAGCCAGCTTACTCTATGATCGAGGCGATCGGTAACACACCCTTGATCCGCCTAAAACATGCATCAGAAGCTACAGGCTGTGAAATTTATGGCAAGGCAGAATTCATGAATCCTGGCGGCTCTGTTAAAGACCGCGCTGCCTTGGCTATTATTAAAGATGCATTTGCACGTGGTGCGCTTAAAGAAGGCGGCACCGTCGTAGAAGGCACAGCAGGTAATACGGGTATTGGCCTTACACTCGTTGCCCAGGCTATGGGCTGCAAAGCTGTTATTGTCGTTCCCGAAACGCAAAGCCGTGAAAAACTTGATTTCTTGCGCATGATTGGCGCTGATTTACGCCTAGTGCCAGCAAAACCTTATAGAGACCCCGGAAATTACGTTCATGTTTCTCAAAGGTTAGCTCAAGAAATGGGGGCTTTTTGGGCAAACCAGTTTGATAATACAGCCAACCGTGAAGGCCACCGCCATAGTACGGCTCCAGAAATCTGGGCACAGCTTGACGGAAAGATTGATGCTTTTACCTGTTCTTGCGGTACTGGCGGCACATTAGCAGGTGTCGCGCTCGGTTTGCGTGACCTAGCCCAAAAAGCAAATGTAAAAGCCCCCGAGATTGTCCTTGCCGACCCCGAAGGATCGGGTCTTTATGGGTGGGTTAAAGATAATGACTTAAGCGTTCAGGGCTCTTCAATTACCGAAGGCATTGGCCAATCCCGCATTACCGCCAATTTAGACGGTAGCGCCCCCGACCATGCAGAACGCATTAGTGATTCCGAAGCACTTGAAGAGATTTTCCGCCTCACACAAGAAGAAGGCTTATCTGTCGGTGGTTCATCAGGAATCAACGTAGCCTCTGCCATTCGTACAGCACGCCGCTTAGGACCTGGGCATCATATTGTAACAATCCTAAGTGATGGTGGCGCTCGCTATCAATCTAAGCTCTTTAACCCAGAATTTTTAAAGAGCAAAAACCTTCCGACACCGCCCTGGATGTAAGGCTTAATATCAAAGATTTCCATTGAGTGAATCCAAACAAGGTGCCTGTAATGAAAGGCACCTTGTTTTTTATGTTCCTACATTTTTCAAAAGCAGGCTTTAAAGCCTTTGTTTTATGAGACGTGCTGCAAAAAAACCATCCATTCCACCTTTATCGGCTAACATGCCCGGATGGGTGCGGAAAAACCCTTCACTTGTCCGAGCTTCAGGCAGGCTTGCAAGCTCTTCTTCCGTAAAAGGCTCCAACTGCCAAAGACCACTCTCCAAGGCCGCTTTAATACGCTCTGGGCCTTCTTCATCCTGTAAAGAACAGACTGCATAGAGCAACATGCCACCTTCACGTAACATCTTATAAGCGGCATTAATAAAAGCATCTTGCCCCTCTGCCAAAGCTTTTACATCTCTCGGACGTTTAACCCATAAAACATCTGGGTGTCGCCGTAAGGTGCCTGTTGCCGAGCATGGAGCATCTAATAAAACAGCATCAAGAGGGGTTTGGGGTTGCCAGCTTAAAGCATCCTGGACCAGAATTTCGGCCTTCAGTCCCAAACGCTCCAAATTCTCTTGCAATCTTGTCGCCCGAGGCTTTTCCCGCTCTATGGCTGTAACCTGCGCTCCTGCACTTACGAGTTGTGCTGTTTTACCGCCCGGTGCCGCGCAGAGATCAGCAATTTTCAGCCCTTCAATTTTTCCCATAAGTCTGACAGGCATTGAAGCAGCAAGATCCTGAGCCCAAAAATCCCCCTCTTCAAACCCTGGCAAAGTCGTGATTTTCGTACCGGCAGGAAATCTCACTGTATTTTTTAACAGGATTTCTCCACCTTCGGGAGCAGCGGCACCCGGACTCAGTGTTAAATCGAGAGGAGCTTCCTGATAAAATCCTTTTGTTATGGCCCGTGCCCGGCGCCCCCAAGCCGTCCATAGCCAGGCAGGCACATCAAGGCGCTGCTGATCCAACCCTTCTTGCAAGCTTTCGCTTTCACGGGAAATACGCCTTAAAACAGCATTCGCAAGGCCAGAAAAAGGCGATAATTTATTGCGATGTAATAAATCAACAACCGTCCCCACTGCCGCATGAGGTGGAGTCTCCAAATGTACCAATTGCGCCACACCAAGTAGGAGGGCACAACGCACAACCATAGGGGGTTCTTTACGCAATAGGGGCTGAATGAGTTCATTCATACTTCCCCAATGACGCAATGTTGTTGCGGCCAGACGATGAGCCGCGGCTCGGTCACGCCCATCCTGCACGGTACTGCGGTCAAGAGTCGTTTCGAGCATACGGCGATGCTCCATAACACCCCGCACGATCTCAAAAGCCAGATCCCGCACCGGATCAACCTGGTGCATAGCCTGGGTGCGCGATAAGCCACGTCCCTTCTTTTTGGAAGGGCGTTTAGAGACGTTTGAAACGGAACTAGAGTTTTCTTTCATAAAACACGAAATTGCATCTTGTCGCATGAAGTGCAATGAGGTCATGCTCTAGATTATGACTAAAAATGCAATTTCTGATCATTTAAAGCAAATTAATGAGCGTATCGGGCAAGCCTGCGTTCAATCACACCGTAATAATGGCGATGTTTCTCTCGTTGCGGTGAGTAAATTCCACCCCGCAGACTCCGTAATCGAGGCTCTCAAAGCAGGACAGCGCCTCTTTGGAGAAAATCGCGTTCAGGAAGCAGCAAGCAAATTTCCACAATTACGCGAGCACTGGCCCGATCTTAAGCTTCATATCATTGGAGGCTTACAGACTAATAAAGCCCAAGAAGCCTGCCAGATTGCCGATGTTATTGAGACCCTGGACCGCCCTTCTTTAAGCCTGGCACTAGAAAAAGCATCTCAGAAATTAGGCTCCCTTCCTGATTTGCTCATTCAGGTGAACACAGGAAATGAGCCTCAGAAATTTGGAATCGCCTTAAATGAGGCTGACTCTTTTATCGAAGATAGTCTTGAACGGTTTGGAAATAAAATAAAAGGACTTATGGCTATTCCTCCTTTTGATGAACCTCCCAAAAAACATTTTCAAATGTTGGCTAGATTGGCTAAACGCTTTGGGCTTAAAGAAATTTCAATGGGCATGTCAGCCGATTTTGAGGACGCTATTGCAGAAGGAGCAACCCTTATTCGTGTAGGGACAGCCATCTTTGGATCACGCCCTTCGAAAGATTCTGTTTAGATTTTGGCTATAATAAGGGGTTAGCTTTTTAAGCCTTATTCCGATGTAGCATGTCGAATAACTTGATAATGCCTCTTTTTGTTTTCATTAAGTGACAAATAAAGATAATCTCTCCGCTTTCTAAGGCCGCAGGATTTTTTCTATGACTGAACATGATGGCTTGTCTTTTGATCATAATTCTTCAGACGCCAGCTATCCTAACTCTTTAGGACGGCCGACAACTCACCCTGTGCAAAGCCCCCCTCACGGCGGGCCTAGCACCACTAAACCCAAAGGTTTGGGCGCTATGCTCGGCGTTTTGGGAGTTGTTTATGGTGATATTGGTACAAGCCCGCTTTATGCACTGCAAACGTCAGTTCATAATGTTGGTTCACATATTCAGCCATGGGAGATAATGGGCATAACCAGCCTGACCTTTTGGGCGCTCATGCTGGTTGTGACCATCAAATATGTCTCACTTGTCATGTGCGCTGATCATAATGGCGAAGGTGGTATCATTGCCCTCATGTCATTAGCTCAACGCGTTTGTAAATCACCGCGTATGCGCTGGCTAATTGGCTTTATCGGCATTGCAGGAACTTGTCTCTTTTTTGGTGATAGTATCATCACACCTGCCATTTCTGTACTCTCAGCCATTGAGGGTATTGAAATTTCTGTGCCTCAGGCAAAAGAATTTGTTATTCCTATGGCCTTAGTGGTGTTAGTCGGGCTTTTTGCAGCCCAGGCACTAGGCACAGGACGCATCGGACGGGCTTTTGGCCCCATTATGCTTGTTTGGTTTTGTGTTCTGGCCGTATTGGGTGTGCGCGGCATCATTCTTTACCCCCACATCCTTATGGCCCTTTCACCTTGGCTGGCCCTTAAATTTATCGCCACTCATGGCGTCATTTCTTTTTTATCTCTTGGCTCAGTCGTGCTGTCAGTAACAGGTGCAGAGGCTCTTTATGCCGATATGGGACATTTTGGGCGCTCACCTATTCGCTATGCCTGGCTGTTTCTCGTTCTGCCTGCCTTGTCTCTCAATTATTTTGGTCAAGCCGCACAGCTAATTCATAACCCCAGCACAATCGCCAACCCCTTTTTCCATCTTGGCCCTCATTGGCTACAAATTCCAATGCTGATCCTGGCCACCATGGCTACCGTCATTGCCAGTCAGGCAGGTATTTCTGGTAGTTTCTCCATTTGTCGCCAACTTATTCAGCTTGGCTATTTGCCACGCTCACGCATTGTGCACACCAACCCCTATGAAGAAGCACAAATCTATATTCCTTCTTTAAATTGGTTACTTGCTTTTGGCGCTCTGCTACTCGTTGTTTCGTTCCGTTCTTCAGCAGCTCTAGCTTCTGCTTACGGTATTGCCGTGACAGGTACATTTTTATGCACATCTGTTCTTTCAATGGTTGTGTTCAGACGTATCTTTAAATGGGCTCCCTGGCTTGTGGCCTGTGTTTTCGGCTTCTTTTTTCTCATGGACGGCACGTTCTTCTCAGCAAACGTGCTCAAAATTCCTGAAGGAGGTTGGGTACCACTCTTTATAGCCTTTATTTGCACGTTGATCATGACCACTTGGAAAAGAGGACGTAATTTACTTCGCAGTCGCCTTCAGGCCGACGCAATTCCAATGGGGTCCTTTTTGACACGTTTAACTCAATCAAGAACCATCCGTGTTCCTGGGTGGGCTGTGTTTTTAACAGCTGCCCCAGAAATCGTGCCCAATTCTCTGCTTCATAATTTACGCCTCAATCGCGTTTTACATGAGCATGTTATTTTTGTTACCGTACAAACGCTTGACCAGCCCGAAGTCACTATTGACCAACGGCTGGAAATAACTGAATTATCTCCCAATATTTACAGAGTCATCGTGCGTTATGGCTTTATGGAAATGCCAAATGTGCCCTTAGCACTTGGGCAACTCTCTGACCGCGGAATGGATTTTGACCCTATCCAGGCATCATACTTTGCCTCTCACGATCTCGTCTTCCGCTCTAAAGTACCTAAAATGTCTCTATGGCGTATGTGGATATTCCTCTATCTTCTTAATAACGCAACGCCAGCGACTGAGTTCTTCCGTATTCCTCCAGAGCGCGTTATGGAGTTTGGCGTACGTATAGCGATTTAGGATCCCGTGTCACAATCTTTAGCTCTTTATATTCACTGGCCTTTTTGCCTAGCAAAATGCCCCTATTGTGATTTCAACTCCCATGTGCGTGAAAAAATCGATCAAAAAAGATTTGCTCACGCACTTTTACGCGAACTCACTCAGGAGGCTGAACGGCTTAATAAAGATGGAAAACGGGTTCTAGGCTCCATTTTCTTTGGAGGGGGCACCCCCTCTTTAATGGAGCCCCAAACTGTTGCCTCGTTAATTGACACAGCCCGCCAAGTTTTTTCTTTCGAAAATGATCAGCTCGAAATCACTCTGGAAGCCAACCCAACCAGTGTAGAAATTGAAAAATTCAAAGAATTTAGACAAGCCGGTATTAATCGTGTTTCTTTGGGAATACAAAGCTTAAGAGAAGAGGCATTACAAGCCCTAGGTCGCCAGCACTCTGTAAAGCAGGCTCGTGAGGCGCTAGAGTTAGCGAGAAAACTCTTTCCACGTATTTCTTTCGACCTCATTTATGCAAGACCACACCAAACACTAACAGACTGGCGTTCCGAGCTTAGAGAAGCCCTAGACATGGCTGCCGACCATCTCTCATTATATCAGCTCACTATTGAGCCAGGGACCAATTATGAAGCTCTCTACAGGCAAGGTAAAATCACTCTTCCTTCAGATGAGCTCGCAGCAGATTTATATAAACTTACTGAAGAAGAAGCTGCTTCTTTTGGTCTATATGCTTATGAAGTTTCTAATTATGCCAAAATTGGTTCTGAAAGCCGACATAATTTAGCTTATTGGCATTATAAAAATTATCTTGGTATTGGCCCCGGAGCCCATAGCCGCCTTACCTTAAACCATCAGCATTATGCCACCAGACGCCATAGAGCGCCTGAGCCATGGGCCGCTTTAGTTGAACAAAAAGGAACAGGCACAAAAGAAGAATTACTTCTTTCAATCCAAGATCAGGCTAGAGAAGCTTTGTTGATGGGGTTACGCTTAAAAGAAGGTATATCTGTTTCGCGCTTTGAACAGCAAATTGGCAAAAAACTCACTGACTGTTTAGACGCTTCAACACTTCAGGCCTGTTTGGAAGAAAACTATCTTATATTCGACCAAAAACATCTACGCACAACAGCCGAAGGACGCTTACGTCTTGAACTTATTTTAGCGCGCCTTGTTTTATAAAGCCCTAAATACATAGATAGTCATAATATTTTAAAGAGGAGGAAATCAGGATAGTGTTACATATGATCAAACTGGCTGTCGGATCCTCTTCTATTGAAGAGCTACAAGAGTGGGTTTTACAACAGAGATACAAACAATATAGCTTTGTAAGAACAAGAACCATGCCCAAACGGGCTGAAGAAATTTTAGCTGGGGCTCGATTTATCGCGTCATAGATGGCCTTATTCTCTGCCGCCAACCTATTAAAGCTTTTGAGCCTTATACGCGCGAAGATGGCAATCAGGGCACTCTTATATTAGTCACACAAGAGGTCATCCCCGTTCAGGCCCGCCCGATGAGGCCTTTTCAGGGGTGGCGTTATTTCAAAGCTGAAGATGCCCCTCCAGATCTTGACGGCTCTGATTATAACAATGGCATTAATCAACTCACACCCGAATTTAGGCGCCATCTCACTGAGCTTGGATTACTCTAAAGCTATATTCCTCACAAAGTGAGGAAAGATTTTTCGTCATAGGTGCAAATGATCTCATGGTCTCACTAACCCGCACCGTGAAAAGTAGGAAACTGGTCAGAAGATCTTAATTGCCAAAATTGAACTAGCTATCCTACACGCACCATATATTGAAGAAACGCTCATAACTGCATAATATATTTGATATGGTGATAACAGCCTAAGCTCTAGTTTAAAGTGTAGAAAAGCCCATCACCTCTGACACGATCAGGCACCAGAAACATACAGATTGCTATCCCTATTCTTTTATAAATGCCCTTAACTTACATAGACCTCTGGCTCTTTTCACTACGACTAAAGAAACTATCTGACCAGACTGCTTAATCTGCGGTTCATCCCTCGGCACGCAGAAAACACGTTTTACCGGTAAAACCAGTTACTGACGGTTTTCATGTTCATATGGCAGGGAATATTGCCATAACGACTTTGCTAACTCAGCCAGCTAGAGGGCAACGGATGTCGGAATATCTAATTTTCTATTTATCTAATAGCGAACGGTTATCCTGTAACAATTAAACATTCGCACCAGATCGCATCGTGACTAAGTAGCACTTCCAAATAGGTCTTTATAGTATCGCCATCCGTAATTTATTCCCAGATATTGAGCTATGGTCCTATATGAAATCTAATTATAGAACCAATTACCGCAGCGGCTCATCCCCACACGCGCAGGAAAAACTAACGTTAGGATTATTTATTCTTCAACCGTTCGGTTAATGTCCAAACGTGCAAGAAAAACCTTTATACATCGCTTTGGCTAACTGTAGCTCTAGGTTCATCTCTACACACGCAAGAAACACTAGGGCTGCCCGTTCAAGAATTTTTTGACGGTTCATCCCCACGCATGCGGGAAACATGACAGATATTGCGGTGCTACACTTGAGGCCGCCAGTTCATTCCCGCACGCACAAAGAACAGTCTTGCAGTAAAGTTTTACCGGTAAAACCTGATTATGGGCGGTTTTCGTGGCCGTGTGGTAGAGGATTTTGCGTCAGTGGATTAGCTGACTCAGCAAAGTCGCAATGGGTGAAGGTATTTCTATTTTCTCGTTGATTCAGTAACGTACGGTTGTCGCATGACAGTTTAAAATGCGTACCAGATCGCGCTATGACCAATGCAGTGCCTCTAGACATGTTTTAATTTTGTCTTCATCCACAATTATCTCCAGATATTGCACTGTGGTCCTATATAAAACCCGATGGTTCGTCTCGCCAAATGCGGAGAATATAGTGTGATTTTTTCAATAGTGGAGGCAATTGCAGCTTCATCCCAGCACGCGCGGGAAACACTCTTGTTGGAAGCTATTGTTATTTAAAGAGAAATTCCCTATCAAGAAATCTACCGAATTTTTTGCCCTATTTTTAGGCAAAAGACACGCTCTTGCGTGAAAGAAAATGTCCCATATTTTGAAAACAGATAACAATTAAAAATATGATTTCAAAGGCTACAAGCAGTCAGAAAAAAAGGAGGCTAAAAGCCTCCTTTTACTAAGAGATCACACAGTATAGACCAGCTTACTGACCACTAACAATGCGCTCTACTAGCTCTTTAACTGTAGGAACATGGCCATTTGCGTAGAATGGATCCTGTGCAAAACGCCACGCAGTAGTGCCTCCAAACATGAGATTCTGATCCATAAATGAGTCAGCATCTTGTTCTGTCATTTCATCAAGGTGAGAGACCGCCTGCAACGTTTTTTGTATACAAAAGGAGCGCGGATCGGCACGCTGTCCTGTTGTATATTTTGGCGCTTTTTGGCTCCAGTTAGAGAAATTACATTGTGACAGGCAGCCCATGCAGTTTGCCTGATCCGTAATAATCACTCTGGCACATTCAGGCTCAACAAAAATAAGCGTCTCATCTGGGGTGCGAAGCGCTTCACTAAAGCCAGCCTCCACCCACTGCATTACGCGCTCACGATCTTCTTGCGTGAGGAAAACCTCTCGCCCTCTCGCACCGATAGCGCATGCTTGGTCATAATGCGCTTCTGGTGCCGTTTTGTAAGGAACTTGGCGCTCAGAACGCTGACGTAATTCCTGAATAAAACCATTATTCACCGCAGAGGAATAAAACCCTGTGGGTGAAAAGCGGTTTAAATAAACGTCACCCTTTTTAAGAGTAAGAAGACGTCTTTTCCAGGCATCTGGAATAGGACTTTCTTTTGTAAGGAGTGGCCTTGTACCAAATTGGAAACCAATCGGTCCTAGCTCGGGATTGTCAATCCAGTCTTCCCATTCACTTAGCCACCAGACGCCACCGGCCATAATAATGGGGGTCTCACCCAAACCATAGCCGCGCATAATGCGCCTTAATTCTATAACACGTGGTAGAGGATCTTCAGGCCGACGTGGATCTTCAGTATTTGAAAGTCCATTATGCCCCCCTGCACGCCAGGGATCCTCATAGACGACGCCGCCTAAAAGCTCAGCATTACGTGAAAAAGAGCGGCGCCATAATGCATTAAAGGCCCGACCAGACGATACTATCGGGTAATAATGAACCCCAAAACGAGCAGCAATCTCACTTAAGCGATATGGCATTCCCGCACCGCAGGTTAAACCATGTATAAGGCCAGGAGCGCCCTCCAATATGCCTGAAATGACTTCCTCAGCGGCGCCCATTTCCCACATAAAGTTAGCGTGTATTCGCCCTTTACCACCTGAAATGTCATGGGCAATTTTCGCCTGGGCTATGCCACCTTTAATAGCATAGCGCACAAGCTCTTCCTGGCGTTCACGACGTGTACGACCATGATAAATTTGTGGTATGATGCGTCCTTGCTCATCATAACTGTCAGCATTGACAGCAGAAAGCGTACCTATGCCCCCTGCCGCTGCCCAATGCCCGGCCGACACCCCCGTAGATACGGAGACACCTTTACCACCTTCGACCAGAGGTAATACCTCCTGGCCGGAAAAACGGATGGTGTTAATCGACTTCATAGAGGCCTGGTATCTCCGTATTTAGTCTCGTAATCCTAAGGGGATAAAACATATCCCCTGCTCTTGTCTATCAGTTGATTTATTCGGCATCACGACGAGGGCGACCCGCTTTCTCACCAACTGACTCTGTTATATCGGTACCAGTTTGTTGATCGACTACCCTCATGGATAATTTTACTTTTCCACGATCGTCAAAACCGATCACTTTCACCTTAACCTGATCCCCCTGCTTTACAACATCTGTTGTTCTGGCAACGCGACCTGCTGCTAATTCAGAAATATGCACCAAACCATCGCGAGGGCCAAGGAAGTTTACAAACGCGCCGAAATCGGCTGTTTTAACGACCTTACCATCATAGATACGGCCAATTTCTGGTTCAGCAACAATAGATTCAATGCGACTTACAGCCTTTTGAGCCTGTTCATCATTATTGGCAGCGATCGTAATTGTACCATCATCACCAATATCGATCTTAGCACCTGAATATTCAACAATCTCACGAATAACTTTACCACCGGAGCCGATCACATCGCGAATCTTCTCCTGAGGAACGCTCATTGTCATGATTTTAGGAGCGTTGTTAGACACATCAGAACGGACTTCAGGTAGAGCTTTTGCCATTTCACCAAGAATATGAATGCGGCCTTCGCGTGCCTGCTCAAGAGCAATTTTCATAATCTCAGGTGTGATGGATGTAATTTTAATATCCATCTGCAAAGCGGTGATACCATCAGTCGTACCCGCTACTTTAAAGTCCATATCCCCAAGATGATCTTCATCACCCAGAATATCGGTTAAAATAGCATATCCACGCTCTTCTTTGATCAGACCCATGGCAATACCAGCCACAGGGCGCGGCATTGGCACACCAGCATCCATAAGAGCTAGTGATGTGCCACAAACCGTTGCCATAGAAGAAGAACCGTTGCTCTCTGTAATTTCCGAAACAACGCGAATGCTGTAGGGAAATGCTTCTTTAGAAGGCATGAGTGGGTTAATAGCACGCCATGCTAGCTTACCATGGCCAATTTCGCGGCGGCCTGGTGAGCCCATACGTCCACATTCACCTACAGAATAAGGAGGGAAATTATAATGTAGCATGAAGCGTGAACGATATTCACCTTCCAGCGCATCAATAACTTGCTCATCCTGGCCTGTGCCTAATGTCCCAACAACCAGGGCTTGTGTCTCGCCACGTGTAAACAGAGCAGAACCATGTGTACGGGGCAGCAAACCAACTTCGGCAACGATAGGACGTACTGTCGTCAGATCACGGCCATCAATGCGAATGCCTGTTTTGAGGATAGACCCCCGAACCACCTGAGCTTCAAGATCTTTGATCATTGGCTTAGCAAGCTCTAGATCAAAACCTTCTTCTTCAAGAATCTGGGCAATGCGCTCTCTTGCTTCACCCACCTTCTCGACACGAGCTTGTTTGCGGCGTTCTTTATACGCCTCAACCATGATCTTATTGCCGACTTTCTCAACCCGTTTACGCAGACTGACTTCTTCTTTTGTCGTTTCTGGTAGGGGCCATGGGGCACGAGCTGCGCACTCAGCCAATGATATAATGGCATCAATAACAGGTTGGAAACCTGTATGACCAAATATCACAGCCTCAAGCATACGCTCTTCTGAAAGTTCCTGAGCTTCTGACTCGACCATAAGCACGCCCTCGGACGTACCTGCAACGACGAGATCTAGCTCACTTTCTTTAACCTCAGAAATAGTCGGGTTAAGGACAAATTCTCCATTAATTTGGCCAACGCGTACACCTGCAATAGGGCCAAAGAATGGAATACCAGAAAGTGTCAGGGCTGCTGAGCACCCAATCATGGCTGCAATAGCAGGGTCATTTTCCATGTCATGGCTCAGTACGGTTGCCACGACCTGAACTTCATTTAAGAAGTTTTCTGGAAATAACGGACGGATAGGTCTATCAATCAGACGCGAATTAAGAATTTCAGCTTCTGAAGGGCGACCTTCTCTTTTGAAAAACCCACCTGGAATTTTGCCAGCTGCGTAAGCTTTTTCTTGGTACGTAACTGTAAGTGGGAAAAAATCCTGCCCTGCTTTGACAGTTTTAGCGCCAACAGCTGTACAAAGGACGACCGTATCACCATAAGTGACCATAACGGCGCCATCAGCCTGACGGGCAATTTTTCCTGTTTCCAAAATTAGAGGGCGACCAGCCCACTCAATTTCTTTGCGGAAATAATCAAACATGCTCTTTCCTTTCGAGCTAAATTTCCGACTACAGAGTGCACAAAGATAGTGAGCAGCGTTTCGGACGGCATGGCGGGGAAAACGGATTCATCACTCCGTTACGACACCATGTGGCCTGAAACGCTAACCGATCACTGTACCTTTTGCCTCTCTCCATAATCATTATAAAAACCGGAGAGCCCGTAAGCCCTCCGATTATAAAACCTTAGCGGCGTAGACCGAGGCGTTCAATCAGGGTCTGATAACGATCCTGACTTTTACGCTTCAAATAATCCAGCAAACCACGACGACGGCCAACCAGCATCAAAAGACCACGACGTGAGTGGAAGTCTTTTGCATGTGTTTTAAGATGCTCTGTGAGGTTCACAATACGCTCTGTCAACAAAGCAACCTGCACTTCTGGTGAGCCTGTATCATCTTGAGTAAGACGGTATTCAGCGATCAATTCCGTGCGGCGTTCAGGTGTAATCGACATCATTTTCTCCAAAAAATAAATGGTTTTCAAGCATACGTACGGCCTTGAGCTGCCCCTCTTTAAAGCGACAAAGGCCGATAACGTGTCCTTCCACAGTTACACGCCACAAAGGATTCGCTTCGTGGTCCTGCAAAGAAGCTTCTTTCCACGAAGAGGCATTGACTGCCTGCCCGCAAATTAAAGCTTTTCCCTCAGCTTTAGTCACAGCCAACGCCGGGATGTCGACCAGCGCGGTTGCAACTTCCAACAGAGGAACTGGAAGAGTCTGTGACTTGTCTCTAGTTTCGCACGTTTTGTCTAGTACTATCTCATCAATGCTTTGAGAATGAGACAAATCAAAAGGCCCACATTGTAAGCGCCGTAAGACGCTGATATGCCCGACTGTGCCACAAGCCAGAGCAATATCACGCGCTAAAGAGCGCATATAAACGCCTTTTCCTGACTGTACTTCAAAAATAGCCTTATCGGGATCAGGACGCTCAATAAGTGTGACCGAATCGATACGTGCTGGCCGAGGTGGCAATTCGGGCGGTTTTCCGGCACGTGCTAAATCATAGGCTCTTTTGCCCCCTACCCTCAAAGCAGAGAAAACAGGAGGAACCTGCATCACGTTACCGCAAAATTGCGGCAGGGCAGCTCTTATTTCATCATTTGTTGGTCTATGGTCCGAAAAAGCAAGAGGCTCGCCCTCACAATCATCAGTGGTGCGACTTTCCCCGAAAGTAAGCGTAAAGCGATAGCGCTTTGTCGCATCCATAATATAAGGAATTGTCGCAGTGGCTTTTCCAAAAGCAATAGGTAAAACACCCGAGGCTAAAGGATCAAGAGTGCCGCCGTGACCCGCCTTTTTTGCATCAAAAAGACGGATCAGCTTATTGACCATATAAGTAGATGTAGGGCCAAGAGGCTTGTCTAATATAAGCCAGCCATTGATTTCGCGCCCACTTTTGCGTGCCATAAGGAGCGATTAATCCTCTTGCTCTAAAGGCTCGTCTTTTAGGTCACGCTGCACAGCAGGAGAACGAATAAGTGTTTCAATTTCCATAGCATGATCTAAAGAGGTATCAGGCTGAAAATGAAGTTCCGGCACAATACGAAGCCTTAAGGCACGAGATAGAGCCGTGCGCAAAAACGGAGCTACCCTCTTTAGAGCCGGTAATATAGCCTCAATATCACTGCGCCCCAGACGTGAGACAAAAACAGTTGCATGTCGAAAATCAGGCGACGTACGAACCTCAGTTACCGTGACCTGAGCATCATGTAATTCTGGATCACGAAATTCTGTACGGGTAAAAACGCCAGCTAATACCCGTCTTACTTCTTCATTAACACGACGCTGGCGCATTGAAGGGCCTGTGGGATCTTCTCCTACAGGCCCTGAAAAGTCGTATTGAGAGCGTTTTTTCAAGTGGGAATCACTTCCATTTCAAAACATTCAACGACATCTCCCTCACGTAGATCGTTATAACCTGCGAAAGAAAGACCACACTCATAACCACGAGCAACTTCTTTTACATCGTCCTTAAAGCGCTTCAACTGACTTAATTCACCTTCGTGAATAACGACGTTCTCGCGTAGGAGGCGAACACCACAGCCACGTTTGACCACGCCTTCTGTGACATAACAGCCAGCAACTTTACCAACCCGGGTAATGCTAAAGACCTGACGGATTTCAGCATAACCAAGGAATTTTTCGCGATGTTTCGGCGCAATTTTTCCTTTAACAAGCTGCTCAACATCATCGGCAACCTGGTAAATAATGGAATAATAGCGAATATCAACGCCTTCTTGGCGAGCTAATTCACGGGCCTGCGTTGTCGCACGAACATTGAAAGCCACGATTACAGCATTGGATGCCTTAGCAAGCTGAACATCGCTCTCCGTGATTTGACCCACTGTTGCATTCAGCACACGAACAATCACTTCTTCATGTGACAGTTTTTGCACAGTAGCAGAAACAGCTTCGGCTGAACCCTGAACATCAGCTTTTACCAGAAGTGCAACCTCTTTTTGCTCTCCTGCCTGAATACGAGCCAACATCTGATCCAGTGTGCCGCGCGCAGCAACCTGATGTGCATTGAGTTTTTCGCGAATGACACGCTGACGGAATTCACTGATTTCACGTGCACGTGAATCACTCTCAACGACAACGAATGGTGAGCCAGCATCAGGCACGCCCGTCATACCCAGTATTTCAACGGGCATTGATGGGCCAGCCTCTTTGCTCTGACGCCCACGATCATCTAACAGAGCGCGGACACGGCCCCATTCTGCTCCGGCCACAACAATATCGCCGCTATGAAGGGTACCCTTTTGAACCAGAACAGTAGCAACTGCACCACGACCGCGATCAAGTCGGCTTTCAATAACAGCGCCTTCTGCAACACGATTTGGATTGGCTTTGAGGTCAAGAATTTCAGCCTGGAGCGTGATAGCTTCTAATAGCTTATCCAGCCCTGTTTTTTTCTGTGCTGAAATTTCAACATCCTGTGTATCACCACTCATGCTTTCCACAACAATTTCGTGGTTAAGCAGTTCGTTGCGCACACGGTTAGGATCAGCCCCTGGCTTATCCATTTTGTTAATCGCGACAATAACAGGAACGTTAGCTGCCTTGGCGTGTTTAATCGCTTCAACAGTTTGTGGCATAACACCATCATCTGCCGCAACAACCAAGATCACAATATCAGTGACAGAAGCACCGCGAGCACGCATTGCCGTAAAGGCTTCGTGGCCAGGTGTGTCAATGAAAGTAATCTTTTGCTTAGAAGGTAACGTAACCTGATAGGCCCCAATATGTTGGGTAATGCCCCCAGCTTCACCCTCAGCAACAACAGCCGAGCGCAATGCATCAAGAAGTGATGTTTTACCATGATCAACATGGCCCATAACAGTCACGACGGGAGGACGAGGTTGTAGATCTTCTTCGCGATCCTCAATACCCTCAATACCCAGTTCTACGTCACTCTCAGCAACGCGTTTAACGCGATGGCCAAATTCAGTAACGATCAATTCAGCTGTATCACCATCAATACTCTGTGCAGCTGTCGCCATAACACCCATTTTCATAAGCGCCTTGATGACTTCACCCTGGCGGGACGCCATACGGTTAGCAAGCTCAGCAACAGAAATTGTTTCTGGTACAATAACATCACGCACAACGCGCACTTGGTCAGAACGTAAACGTTCTAATTCAGCCTGACGGCGTTCACGATCACGTTGACGACGGACAGATGCCAGTGAACGTGTCTTACCGTCATCTCCTTCAATAGCCGCTTGAATATCAATACGACCTGAACGACGATCTTGATTACCACCACCTTTGCGTGATGATGAGCGACGCGATGATGCTGCGGAGGAACGACGCGCCCCACCGCCACCACCGCCGCCACCGCGCCGGCCTTCTTCTTCAGCCATAGAAGCTTCAAGAGCGGCACGGCCACTACGCAAATGAAGTGTCTCACTCGCTTTAGGAGTGCGCCCCTCATCACGAGGTGAGCGTGTTGCTACAGGCCGCTCTGGCATGATCGCACGCTCGGCCAGAGGACGAAGACGCTTGGTTGGCGCTGCCAACTGCACACCACCTGAAGGTGCATTGCCATAATCAAGCGGTGGAGGAGGAGCAGATTCTTCTTTCTTACGTTCTGCTTTCTTGGCTTCTTCTTCAGCCATAACTTGCTGAGCAACTTCCTGCTCTTCACGCGCTTTAGCTGCCTGCTCTTCAAGCTTCGCAGCCTCTTCAGCCTGACGGCGTGCTTCTTCTTCAGCTGCCGAGCGGATTCTAATTTTTTCCGCTTCGCGTCGTGCTGCTTCTTCCTCTGCAAGACGCTGCTTTTGCATCTCTAAAACGCGTTGGCGTTTTTCCTGCTCAGAGGCTGTCAGGCCGCGTGCTCCAGCAGCTCCACGGGCACGGCCTACACCACCACCCGCTGCTGAATTATTGCGCTTCGGACGTCTTACTTCGACGCGCACTTCTTTTGAGCGCCCGTGGCTAAAGCTCTGACGCACCGAGCCTGCATCTACTGTACGACCGACTTCTTTACGGCCGGCAGGACGCAAGGACAGGCGTCCACTCCTGCTCTGTGTTTCTTTAGAGGCTCCAGATTTAGGAGTCTCTGC
Source organism: Aristophania vespae (assembly GCF_009906835.1). Classification (NCBI taxonomy): domain Bacteria; kingdom Pseudomonadati; phylum Pseudomonadota; class Alphaproteobacteria; order Acetobacterales; family Acetobacteraceae; genus Aristophania; species Aristophania vespae. The sequence continues at coordinate 372,380 of NZ_CP047652.1, read as the reverse complement.
CTGCTTACCGTCTTGATTGCGCTCGTTGCCGTCGCTCATAGTTCCGCCTGTTCCTTACTGACCCTTATAGGATCTGGGAGCGAAGTTTCAGCCACTCCCGAAAATCTCTTACAATCCGCCATAAGACGCTGTGCCAACGCCCCTGGTGCTATCACAGCATATACTGCTCGGTCACGCCCAAATGCTGAAGCAAGCACTCGCTCCGGCACCCATTCTACGGGTAATGACCGATGACCGGACATTAACCTACCAAGCTCATCACGACTGGCACCCAACGCACAAATGATAACACCAACCTTGTTCGCGGCGAGTCTTTCACGACACTTTTGAAACCCGCATACGGCTTCACCAGCACGCCGCGCCAAACTGATACCATCCTGGAGGCGATTTGCCAGCCCCTCTATTACAAAGTTAAGCAATCCTTGCGAAATTTGCACCTCTTTTCGTGCCGCCCGCGAAAATGCCTGTTTTAACTTCGCCGAGTCAAAAATCTCCCGCTCTGCTTTAACCCATAACCCTCTTCCTGGCAGACGGCCTGAAAGATCAGGCACAATCCGACCATCAGGCGCAATGACAAATCTTATCATCTGCCCTGGAGACTCATGAGAACGCGTGACAATACAGCGCCGCTCAGAGGACGAAGTTTTTTTTCGTCCTTTTACAGGCCCATCGTCAAAGTCGCAAAGATCATTCGTGCTCAGCGTCACCACCCTTTGAGCTGTCTTCCTGAGAAGACTCCTGTTCAAACCAATGTGCCCGAGCTGCCATGATGATCTCATTTGCATCATCTTCACTCAGCATATCACCGCCAAGCAGCTCAACAAGCTCATCACCTGCAAGATCAGCGAGGTCGTCTAGAGTTTTAATACCCTTTTCTCCAAGCTCTACAAGAACTTTAGGAGAAAAGACTTCCAGTGCAACCAAATCATCAGTCACACCTAACTCTTTACGCCGCTCATCAAGCTCCTGCTCACGCCCAATTAAATAATTATTGGCACGTGCCATGAGCTCTTCAGCCACAGTCTCATCGAAACCTTCGATAGAATGAAGGTCTGAAGGCTCTGCATAAGCAAGATCTTCGATTGTATGGTACCCTTCTGTAACCAGAAGACCAGCAATCACGTCATCAACATCGAGTGTTTCCACGAACTGATTGGTTCGTTTGCGGAATTCTTCCTGACGACGCTCTGATTCCTCAGCTTCGGTCAGGATATCAATATCCCATCTTGTCAGCTGACTTGCCAGACGCACATTTTGACCACGGCGCCCGATTGCCAATGAAAGCTGCTCGTCAGGAACAACAACCTCGACACGACCTGCCTCTTCATCCATGACAACTTTTGACACTTCAGCGGGGCAAGAGCATTTACAACAAAGGTTGCTGCCTGTGCACTCCAGGGAATAATATCGATTTTCTCTCCCTGAAGCTCGGCCACCACGGCCTGCACGCGCGAGCCGCGCATACCAACACAGGCCCCAACAGGATCGATAGAGGAATCGTGAGAGATAACAGCCATTTTGGCACGCGAACCTGGGTCACGTGCAACAGCTTTGATCTCAATAATTCCATCGTAAATCTCTGGAACTTCTTGGGCAAAAAGTTTTGCCAGGAAGCCTGGATGAGTACGAGAAAGAAAGATTTGAGGGCCGCGTGGTTCATCACGTACATCGTAAATATAAGCACGAATACGGTCTGAATTACGAAAGGACTCACGTGGGATTAGTTCATCACGGCGTAATAATGCTTCTGTACTGCCAATCTCAACCATGAGATTACCATATTCAGTTTGCTTAACCGTTCCGTTGATAACTTCGCCTACGCGATCTTTAAATTCTTGATATTGCCGCTTACGCTCATATTCTCTAACGCGTTGAACAATGACTTGTTTTGCCATTTGCGCTGAGATACGGCCAAAATCAATCGGAGGAAGCGGATCGATAAGATGCTCACCCAGCTTGATATCAGGCTGAAATTTACGTGCAATATGCAACGGAATTTGCGTATGTTCGTTATCAATCGCCTCTACAACTTCGGTCCAGCGACTTAAGCGCACTTCACCTGATTTGCGGTCGATCGTAGCGCGAATATCCTTTTCATGACCATATTTAGCACGACCAGCCTTTTGTATGGCCTGCTCCATGGCTTCAAGAACTTGTTCACGATCAATATTCTTTTCCCGAGAGACAGCATCCGCAACGAGAAGCAGCTCTGGACGAGTAACAGACGTGTCCATTAAATCGGACCTCCAACCAACATCAGACGGGTCATTAATTTTTCTTTCCCGTCTTTTTGGGGTTTAGCTTTGGCACGCGGCGTTTCTGATCACCTTCTTTAGAAGATTGTTCCAGTCCCGCCAAGGTAGCACATGCTTCAATAAGCTCATCGGTCAAAACAAGGCGGGCTTTACGCATTTCTGATAATGGCAGTAAAGCCTCTTCCCCATTATCTAACCTCAGAACAGCCGAGTCGTCTTTCACACCCATGACAATACCGGCAAAACGCTTCCGCCCATTAAGTGCGACATCCATTTCTGCCTTTGCCAAATGGCCAGTAAAGCGCTCCCAATCTTTGAGACGGGTTAATGGGCGATCAATACCTGAAGACGAAACTTCTAATGTCCAGGCTCCCGGGATGGGATCATCAACATCTAAAATTGCCCCAACAGCATGACTTATCTGCTCACAGTCATCTACAGAAATCAGAGAGCCATCAGCTTTGTCTGCCATGACCTGCACCGTAGGTGTTTCATGACCAAGCACTGAGAGACGCACCAACTCATAACCAAGGTCAACCAAGGTTGGAGCGATGCGATCAGCAATCTGCGCTTCCAGGCCACTGAGGCGTATAATCCCATGTGCAGACATAGAAGGCTCGCTTGTGTGTGAGTGTTGATCCAAAACAAAAAAGGCGGCCCAGATGGGCCACCCCCCAAAAAAGCGGAAGATGAAAGTAAACTTCTTGCTAAAATAGGCACCATTTTGGGAGGATGCAAGGTCTCATTTCAAGATCACGCTTTATTTAATATTCAGGTCAATGTTTGAAGCACCAACAAAAAGGGGTTTTACCGGTATTTTTAACTTTTCCCTTATAAAAAGACCTCTCGCTTCTTATCATATGCCTCACTATCTTAAAGCAGAGTCGCTCACTGAAACTGAGATGAGATAAAAAGAATCATGCTGAAATCCTTTATGCTCTTACTCAATAGAGCGATGCCTCTTCTTTTATTATTATTTGTTGTTCTTGCTTTTATTCAGCTCTTTATTTTTCTCCCTGTTTCATGGAAACATTTTGGAGATATTTTAAGGTTTGCAATTGATCGAGCCCGATTTTTCTTTCTGCCCCTGGCCCTATTCTTATTATCTATAGTTTTTATCGGCTATATTTATGAGGTATCATCAAACAGACTAGCGCGCTTAGGTCTTAGGCGGCGTAGAGGACCTCTTATTAGGCTGCTGGATTTTTTTACAAAGAGACAGGTTATTGATCATAAGCTAAGCCGACAGCATAAAGATGCCAGAATTGATTCAGGCGAGTTGGCTGCTGCCTTGAGAGCACGCATTATTGGGCAGGAAAAAGTCTGCGAGGATATTGCTCAGCAGTTAAAATTACGCCTTGCTTTAAAAAAACGAACTGGCCCTATTGGAGTATTTCTTTTTCTTGGCCCGACAGGAACAGGAAAGAATCTCCTCGCCCAGCAGGTTGCACATCAAATAGAAAGACCGTGTTTTTTTATTGATCATAATGCCGAAGCAGGGCTCATTAGCCAAATTGAATCAATCCTTAAACGCGATGCTGAAGCCGTTATTATCATCAAAGAAGCTCTCAAAATCTCTTCTGAGGAACAAGACCAGCTTTTAAGTTTGTGGCGTGGTGAATTGAGTGCAGCACGGCTTTCTAGCTCATTATCCCACCAGGCTTTATTTATTTTTACACAGACTATAGCAAACTCACTTTCCCTAGACGATCTCGACCTTTCAACAGCAGAAAAAAGACGGATGGAAGGGATAAAACAGGCACGTGAGATTGGTATTGCACCTGAACTGACGGCTTATTGTGACCGCATCTTTTTATTCCAACCCCTCAAAGATTATGATTTAGCCCGTGTTTCAGCACTCGCAATAGAGGCTCTTATTAAGCGTTATGGCCTGCATATAGAGGCTGGAGGGATTGATCCCAATATTATTCTTCCTCTTATCCGACAACAAAGAGAGCAAGATGCAGAGATTGCGACGCAGGATATTGTACGCCTTGTAGAAGATAAAATTGGAGAAGCACTTATCACTATGCGTCAACAAGGTTTTTCGACTGTTCGGCTACAGGAACAAGAGGGGCAAATTAACGTGCAAAATACATCGCCTGAGCAAGAGCGCCTAACACCAAACAGCTCGAAGGGATAAGATCATGCATAACTGTCTTTCTCTTTGGAAACGGGCTGCTTTATGGCGATTATCTCTGATTTTAAGTATTTTATGTTTTATTTTGGCGGCATATTTTCCGACAGACTCTTTGAAAAAAACATTTCCCTGGCTTCCTGGCCAGGAACATTTTACACAGCAGCACTCTTTTCAATCTAAAGACCAGTCACATGGAGATGCGCGCGAGCAGCTTTCTCTTCCTGATATGCAAAAAAGCTTTAAAGGGAGTATCACTTTAGCAGGCCATACCCTGCCTCTGCCTCACGGCGAATGGCACCCTGTGGTTATGGCACAAAGTGAGGAAGAAAACGGCGCTAATTTTATTGCCCTCATACGCCTAGATCATAGTGTCGTGACAGGTTTCATTACAGCTCAGCTTTCTCAAAAAGCGTTACCACCAATTTTAGCAGATGACATCATGACGCCCTGTCATGATGATAGAAATTATTTTACAACCAATAAAAATGTGCCAGGCCAAATTAATTGCTCATTTTTGGCTAATGCTGTCATGGCAGAAGATGTTGTAAGTCTTAACCCCTTTGTCCATGCTGCTATAAGCCGCATTAGAGATGCTGGCCTCCTTATTCCGCCCTTAATGATCACTGCGGGCTGGCGTCATGTCTCCCCTCTGCCCTCTGGGCAAATAACCGGCGCTATAGTGGATGTGTTATTAAGCCCCTTAGAGCAAGGCACACCTCGCCTTTTAGCGCCTCTTTCTCATTGGGATAAAAAAGTCCTTAACAAAGATCCAGCGGCTCTAAATTTTATTAATAAAGCAAAAGAATGGCTCCCACTTTGGAGTAATTTATTAGCTGAGGGTTATAATAATGTGCTCTTACCCAGTACTAGCAGTGGTGGGAAATTTGACCCAGCCTCTTTACGTTAAGAGCGTGCATTTTTCCTTTCTGAAAGCCTGCTCAACAGCCAGATAAGGCTCATATAGATAAGGAATATTTTTATGAAAATTGCTCTTATTGGGGGAGGTCCGGCCGCAATCATCACCGCTCTCCATTTATGTGAAAGACAATCCCATCAAGATTCGGCTCAGAATTTCGTCATAGATATTTATGAGCCATCTCAGAGCATGAGGGGTAACCTTTTAAAGGCTGCCTCCCTTACATGCTTCTCAACACAACTGTTGAATTCACTTTTACTGATCCCGATAATCCGCAGGAATTTCTGAATTATCTGAATGATGTTTTGAATTGTGATGTTAAGGGAGAAGACTTTGTCTCACGTGAATATTTTTATCAATTTCTTGAATTTAAAATAAGTCGTACGCCTAGATTTTCTCAATATGTTCATTTTATTCGTGAAGACGTTTTATCTGTAAAAAAAATCTCTTCTCACCCTCAAAAAGGATTTCTTCTTAAAACGGCACTTCAGACGCAGGCATATGATGCCTGCATTTTATGCTGTGGCCAGAATTTAAAAAAAATTTCCCCTAATCAATTTTCATCATCCATTATCAGTCCCTATCCTGCCTCTGCACTTAATCAGTTTCGTGATGAAAAGCTGCTCATTATTGGCAGTGGTTTGGCAAGCATCGACGTCTTGGTGCATTTATCAAAAAACCACTTTAGAGGTGAGATCGATCTTTTAACCCGATCAGCTGCATTGCCTTCTGTAAAGAAAAGAGATCCGGCATTACAAGTGCCCGAATTTGCGGCTTTTTTAGCAGACCATAATAAAGGCACTTCTAGCGGTTATGAAAAGCTAAATAGCCTTGTCCGAGCCATAGACTCTTATTGTCAGAAGAAAGGAAGTTCTCTTTCTTATTTTCAAAATTATAAGCCCAGCCTTACTGATCAGCTTCATTATGATTATGACCTATGTCGCTCTGCGCATAATATTTGGGAAGATATTATCGTCGATATTATTTATGCCCTCAATAACATATGGCCAGACTTAACTAACCGTGAAAAAGATTATTTTCACACTGATATTGAGCCTTGGCTAGGCCGCTTACTGGATGCCATGCCTCTAAAATCTGCTGACGCTATTTTAAAATTAGCTGAAAATGTGCCTATTCAGTTTGTGTCACATGAAAAAGCTACTCAGACTCACTATTCAGCGATTATTAACGCAACAGGTTTAGACAAACCTAGCACCTCTATTTTCTTGCAGTCACTTGCTCAAGATGGCCTGCTCTCTTTCAATCATGCAGGTGGGGTTAAAACATGCCCCCAAACAGGACGGACAAAAACAGCTCTTCACCTTTATAGCTGTGGCGCCATTAATAGAGGTGAGAGCTATACTTCTGGTTCAATTTACTGGACGGCCTTAACGGCTCAAAAAATTTCTCAAACCCTTTTGAGCCGTTAATGAAATAAGCCGTTTTAGTGATGTCCCTGATTTATTGCCTTACCCATGCGTTTTTCAGCCATACGCGCTAGGCGAACAAAGGGTAGCCCCACTAAAAGATAGGCTGCACCAACCATCAAGCCCGTCCCTATATAATCATAATAGGTCGAAGAAAGACGGATGTAAGTCTGGCTCAATTCTGTAAGTGTAATGACAGAAACAAGAGAACTATCTTTGAGCAATGAAATAAAATCATTGGTCATGACAGGCACCACAGTACGAAAAGCCTGTGGGACAATTACCAGGCGGAGGGCCTGAAATTGCGTCATATTTAACGCGACCGCCGCTTCCATCTGACCTCGGGGCACAGACAATAAACCTGCTCTATAATTCTCTGCCTCATAAGCAGCATAATTTAACCCTAAAGCGATTACACCAGCCAAAAAAGGTGAAAGACGTATACCAATCGCCGGTAAACCATAAAAGATAAACAGGACCTGGATTAGTAAAGGCGTGCCTCTTACAATTTCAACATAAATACCCGCTATGAACCGCAAGGGCGCAAAACCATAATGCCGGATTAATGCCAAAATAAGACCCAAAGCAATGGCAATAACCATTGCCAAAGCAGAAACTGCCAGGGTCATAACCATGCCTTGCCCTATCAGGGGCAAGAAGGTGACGTAGCGATGTAATAATGTTTTGATCCCGCTACCTGACATACCGGCCATAATGGTTCGATAGTCATTCCATGCTGTTGGCTCTACTTCAGACTTTGAATAATCGCCTGTATAATGTGCCATTTGTGGCGTCCACAGATTCCACTTGGCCAAAATATTGTGCAATGTCCCATTGTGAATGAGAGTGACAAGAGCCTCATTTACAGCATCACGTAATGCGGGATTATCTTTAGGAAAAGCAATGCCGTAAGAAACTTGTCCTATCGGTTCACCTGAGATTTCCATATCATCTGACAGATAATAAAGAGCTATAGGTTCATCGATCAAAATGGCATCTAAACGACCTGTCCGTAAATCAGAAAAGAGATTTGTCTCTTCATCATAAGCACGCAGACTTTTCGGATCTTGTTGTAATAACATGCGTTCGGCAGCGGTATTTTTAATTGTGCCGACAACGTGCCCCTTAAGAGACTCTAAAGTTTCGAGTTTCTTTCCCTCTTTCAACACCACAATACGATCAGTTGTCACATAATATGGACGACTGAATAAGACAGCTGCCTTATGTTCGGGTGTCATTTCTATGCCATCAATCACCATGGGATAGAGGCCGCGCGACAGGCCAGGAATAAGTCCTTCCCATCCATTTTGTACAAATCGTGACTTACGGTGCAAAAGAGGGGCTATGGCCTCCATGAGGTCATATTCAAAGCCAACAATACGACTCTCTTTAGCCGGGTCGTGGAAGACGTAAGGCACATTAGCCTCACCATCCGAGGCCCAGGGCAGATCTGTCTCACTATGTGCACCGGGAACAGCATAACCTCCATTTTCTGCATATGCATTTGTCAAAAATGAAGCAGAGAACGTTAGGGCTATCAGCAGAAAAGCGGGGCGCAAACATACACGCCATAAGTGTTTCATGACAGGATTGTCCTTAGAAAACGACGTGTACGAGCTTCTTGAGGATGGGCAAAAATCTGGTCAGGATCACCACTTTCAACAATGGTACCTTCTTCAAGATAAAGCACCCTATCTGAGGCAGCGCGCGCAAAACGCATATCATGTGTAACGACGATCTGCGTCATACCCTCATTATCCAAAGCACGCATGACCGATAAAACTTCTTCAGAAAGTTCAGGATCGAGCGCTGAAGTTGGCTCATCATAGAGCATAACTGAAGGTTTCATTGCCAGGGCACGAGCAATGGCAGCGCGTTGTTTTTGCCCTCCAGAAAGACGATCTGGATAACGATCTTTAACGTTTTTTAGCCCGACTTTTTCAAGCAATTCTGTGGCTATGATTTCTGCCTGATTAGCGGCTATTTTCTTAACGTGAATGGGCGCCAACATCACATTTTCCAGCACTGTGAGGTGCGGAAACAAATTAAAGGCCTGAAACACCATACCCACATGAGCGCGCAAACGATGAGCATGTGCCTCATCTTGGCGGGTCCATCGACCATTACAGCTTAGGCTCACATCCTCAATACGCACTTCGGCTAAATCGGGGTGTTCCAAAAAATTAAGGCACCGCAAAAAAGTTGATTTTCCGCAGCCTGAGGGCCGATAATAGAAATCAACTCTCCTCGCTCGACATCTAGGGAAATTCCTTTAAGAACATCCTGTCCGCCAAAAGATTTGACGATATTTCTCGCCTGCAACACCAGATCTGTCAGTTTCAGTGTATCCTTATTTCAAGATATAAGAGTTACAATCTTTGCCCAGCAATTTGAGACCCATGGTCATAACGAAAAGTTTCACTTTTTAAAAATGATTTTGAAGTTTCTTTTCGGGCTGATTCTTCTCATAGTGCAGAAATCTCTTTATTTTCATAATAAGAAATTTATTTCAGAATGGTTTTTTCATGACGCCTTCTCCCCTTTTGGAGCTTTTTTCTATTTCGGTCATTCGCGGAGAAAGACTCGTCCTTAAAAACATATCTGCATCTCTCAATTCAGGAGAAGCACTTTTACTGACCGGCCCCAATGGGACTGGAAAGTCAACCTTTCTGCGTGTCATAGCTGGATTATGCCCCCTTTCAGCCGGGAAAATGAACCGCACTGCCGACATTGCGTGGCTCGGTCATCAAGACGCACTTAAGCCAGCTTTAAGTGTGGCCGAAAATCTGCGTTTTTACCAGAAGACTGGAGGCAGTAATTTATTTAAGGTCCTAAAAGACCTTAACCTTATTTCTTTGATAGATCGACCCATTCGTCTTTTATCTGCCGGGCAAAAACGTCGTGTTGCTCTCGCGCGTATATGTTTAAGCACAGCGCCATTATGGCTATTAGACGAACCTTCTGTCGGACTTGATCAAACCAGCACGAAGCAATTAGGAACGATTATGGAGCGTCACTTGGCACAGGGAGGGGCATCATAGCAACGTCTCACGTGCCTTTACCCCTGACACACCATAAAACACTTCATTTGCAACCAGCCTCAATAAAACCCTCCAGCGATAAAAAAAATCAGAATAAAAGAGATTTTATATGAGAGGCATCTTCCCGGCCTTATTAGAGCGTGAACTTCGTTTAGCTATTTTCTTCGGGGCCGACACACTTGCAAGCATGCTATTTTTTATTTTATGTGCGGCTCTTTTTCCTTTAGCCCTCGGCCCCTCTCCTTCCATGCTCCACCAAATGGCCCCCGGTATTTTGTGGGTATGTTTATTACTATCCAGTTTTCCCCCTCTCGATCGTCTTTTTAATAATGATTTTGAGGATGGATCTCTCGATCAATTAATGATTAGCGGGCTTCATCCCGCAGCCATAGCCTTAACAAAAATGATTGCCCATTGGCTCACAACCGCGGTCCCTCTTCTGATTGCTGCCTTAATCTTGGGACTTATGTTTGGCCTTGAGGCTAGAGAATTCCCTGTAATTTTGGGCAGTCTTGCCTTGGGAAGTGCTTCGCTTTCTCTCATTGGCGGGATGGTTGCTGCCATTAGCTTAGGGGCACGACGCGGCAATATTTTACTACCCCTTTTGGGCATTCCGCTAAGCGTGCCTATTCTCATATTTGGCGCTGGAGCCTCATATGGTCCGCAGCTTAATATATCATCTGCCTCTAATTTATATTTTTTAGGGGCATTTTTCTTTGTAACTATGCCTCTTTGTCCCTTGGCCGCCTCTATGGGCCTGAAAGAAGCCTGTCGTTAATTAGTTTTGTTTTTTTCAAAAAAAATGCCCCTAAATTGGGGCATTTTAACTGCTTTAAGTAGCGTTTTGTTTAGCAACAAAATTTTCAAGCCAGTGGATTGTATAATCCCCTTTCCGAAATTCTGGATCGGCAAGAATTTTTTGATGAAGCGGAATGACCGTTTTTACACCATCCACAACACATTCATCTAAAGCACGCTGCATACGCGCTATTGCGCCCTCACGAGTTGGGGCATGAACGATGAGCTTGGCGATCATGCTGTCATAATAAGGAGGAATTTTATAGCCAGCATAAAGAGCACTATCCATGCGCACCCCTAAGCCACCTGGAGCATGGAACACACTCACTGTGCCAGGGCTAGGCATGAAGTTATTAGGATCTTCTGCCGTGATACGACACTCAATTGAATGTCCGCTAAGCTGAATATCTTCCTGACGATAGGCTAGATGCTCGCCTGCAGCAACACGGATTTGCTCACAAACAAGATCGATCCCCGAGATCATTTCAGTAACAGGATGCTCAACCTGCAAACGTGTATTCATCTCAATGAAGCAAAAATGCCCATCTTGGTACAAGAACTCCAAGGTTCCTGCATTTCGATAACCCATTTTAGAAAGGGCTCGTGTAACTGTTTCACCAATCTGGTTGCGTTGCTCAGGCGTAACAGCGGGCGACCCGGCTTCTTCAAGAAGTTTTTGATGACGACGTTGCAAAGAGCAATCGCGCTCACCGAGATGGATCACATTGCCAAAATTATCACCAATAATTTGTAGCTCAATATGACGGGGGCGATCGAGATATTTTTCCATATACACGTCGCCATTACCGAAAGCGGCCTGTGCCTCAGTCCTGGCAACACGCCATGCCTCGGCAAGTTCGCTCTCATTATGAGCAACTTTCATACCACGACCGCCACCACCAGCCGTAGCTTTGATGATCACAGGATAACCCACCGTCTCTGCGACCTCACGCGCTGTATCGAGATCTTCGATCGCACCATCAGATCCTGGAACAAGCGGAACCCCTAGAGCTTCCATCGTCGTTTTAGCTGTTATTTTATCACCCATCATGCGGATATGCTCCGCTGTAGGGCCAATAAACGCTAAGCCATGAGCCTCGACCGTTTCAGCAAAATCAGCATTTTCAGAGAGAAAGCCATAACCTGGATGGATGGCTTCTGCTCCAGTAATTAAAGCTGCTGATAAAATAGCCGGAACGTTCAAATAAGAATCACGCGAACTGGGTGGACCTATGCAAACCGCCTCATCAGCAAGACGGACATGCATGGCATCTGTGTCGGCTGTAGAATGTATCGCAACAGTGCGAATACCCATTTCGCGACAGGCTCTAAGAACTCTCAGAGCTATTTCGCCTCGATTCGCTATGAGAATCTTAGAAAACATCACATTACTCAATAATTGCTAGGGGAGCACCGAACTCTACGGGCTCACCAGAAGTTACGCAGTATTTTGTTAACGTGCCAGCTTTGGGCGCCTTAATCTGATTGAAGGTTTTCATAGCTTCAATCAACATGATTGTTTGCCCGGCAGCAACATGTGAACCTTCTTGCACAAATGGTGGCGAAGATGGATCAGGCGTTAAATAGGCAACACCAACCATAGGGCTTGGCACACAACCGGGGTGAGAGTCAGGATTCACTTCCGTCTGTGGAGCAGCAACAGCTGGAGCCGCAGCCTGCGGAGCTGGAGCTGCCTGAGCAACAGGCGCTGCCGCCTGCACTGTGACGGTTCGTGCAACGCGAATACGATTATCCGCCTCGACAACTTCAATTTCGGTAAGGCCAGTTTCCGTAAGGATATCGGCCAGTGCCCGAATAGCCTCCTTATCTACGAGCATACGGCTCATCCTTCATCCTCTATTATATCTGCCATCGCCTGCAGGGCATGAGCATAACCGCGTATACCTAAACCACAGATCACTCCGCTTGCCACCTGAGACACATAAGTATGGTGGCGAAATGGTTCACGGCGATGAATGTTTGAAATATGAACCTCTATTATAGGAAGGTCCACAGCGTGTAGCGCATCTAACAGCGCTATTGATGTATGGCCATATGCAGCAGGATTAATGACAATTCCGCTTGCACGGCCACGACATTCCTGAACCCAAGAGACAAGCTCTCCCTCACCATTTGTCTGGCGAAAATCGATTGCTACATCTAATCTTTCAGCTGCCTGAATGCATACCTGCTCGACATCATCAAGCGTGGCATGACCATATATCTCAGGCTGGCGTAAACCCAGCATATTTAGATTTGGTCCATTAAGGACTGCAATAAGAGGCCGTTTCATCTGGGCGGCAGATAACATCTTCTTACCTATCAGGAAAGATGGTTGTTGCCACAACTTATAACCTATTCACTTTTTATGTGCTATAGATGCAACTATGGTTTGCTTATCTTACAAAAAGAGATGGATAAAGAGAGACAGTTTCTCTCATCCTTGGCTAAAATATATTGCAGGCATGATTTTTGTAATCGCGACACCTACAGCTGCGCTGTCCGAGTCTGCCGGCACATTATTACCACACCGGAAACTATCTCAGCGCCTCATATCACGCCATAAACCCACCGCCCGTCCTTTTTACCAAAAAGGATTAGCCAGTTGGTATAGTGGTAAAAATAGCCGAAAAGGCCTTACAGCGCAGGGCAAAGCTTTTGACAGCACTGCCCTTACAGCGGCCCATCCTTTTTTGCCTTTTGGTACGAAACTACTTGTCCGCTCACAAAAAACAGGTAAATCGGTCATTGTTAAAGTCAATGACCGTGGCCCTTTCATAAATTCGAGAGTTATTGATTTATCCCGGGCAGCAGCCGCTAAGTTAGGGATTATCAAAAGCGGCGTGACACCTGTGGTCATTACAAAATACGTCAAAAAATCGGAAGATTATAAAGACAGAAAAACAGATTTATAAAAGTTTTTATGCCTCTTCCTGGACCTTTATTTTACCATTCTTTTCAATAACAGCATTCGCCACTGCACCGAATATGATGACATAGGCACTCACGAAGAACCACATCATAACCGCTGCTACCGCTCCTAAGGGGCCGTATGTCACGCTATAACTAGCAAAATGTGAGACATACCAGGAAAATCCAAGAGATGTCAGAACCCACATAAAAGTTGAAACTAGCGCCCCTGGAAGAATCCAGCACCAGCGAGTCCAGTTACGGCAAGGGGCAAAGCGGTAAAGTAAGCAAACAGCCACAAAAACAAATAGCAACATAATGCTTGGTGCTAACCAATGCACCAAACCAGCCGTGCTTTTCATGACGAGGAAATGCGCCCATGAAGGCAAATATCTCGTCTCAAGCCCAATATAACTAAGATAATGTGGCAAATAATCAACTATGGCTGGCGCTGCCACCATAAGAGCCAACGTTAAACAGGCACCCAGAACAGCCATGAGAGTCGTGCCAAAGGCCAGGAACTGAAATTGAAAAAAACCACGGCTTTCTTTGGTATTATAAGCCATATTCAAAGCTGAAATGACGGAACGACTTCCTGCTGTTGCCGTCCATAAAGCAATCAGCAATGAAAAAACCAACCCTAATGTCAGAGATGAATGAGGCTGCATAACTAATGTATGTATGCGTTCAAAAATCAGACTATAAGCAGAAGGCGGCAAAAGATTTTTTAAAACTTCGAGCTGCGGTTCAACTGTCTGAATATCAAATACAAGGCCATATATTGAAATAGAGGCCGTTAAAGCTGGAAAAAGAGACAGCGTTGCAAAAAACGCGCATCCCGCAGCTGAAAGAGATGTCTGACTATCTCCGCTATCCACTAAGATTTGACGCAAAATACCCAGTTTGCTTTTGGGCATCTGAGCAGATTCTTCTTGTAAACCATCTGGATCAGCCACTCTTTTTCCTTCTCTTGCAATCAGTTCAAAGCCTTCATAACTTCAAAAAAGATTTAAACCGCTATGTAGTAAAATCCCTTTTTGAACGAAAAATGCAAATTCTTTATAAATTAACTTGAATTGATTTTAAAATTAGGCTTTTCCCATCCCACGCAGCAACGCACGTGCCACTGGCCCTTTTTCGAGGTTACGCAACGTCGTCAAGCGTTCTGGCTCCCCTAATTCTGGATTAAAAAATCAGGAGGGAGGGACTTCGCCGGTCCGTTAGACCGTTTCGAAACACTCCTCTATCTCAATTTATAGGGGATAATTTTAGGGAAGTGAGTATTCGTGACTCTCAAAATATCTCAGTTTATTGCTGATAAAAATCCTGCAACACCTTGCCTGATTGTAGATTTGGACGTCGTTAAACAAAATTATCTGACTTTGAAGTCCTCTCTGCCTCAGGCAAAAATTTATTATGCCGTAAAAGCTAACCCTGCAGCTCCAATCATTACAACCTTAGAAAAGCTGGGTAGCTATTTTGATGTCGCCTCTTTGGGAGAAGTGAAAAGCTGTATAAGTCTTGGCATCTCTGCAAATCGTTTATCTTTTGGCAATACGATAAAACCTATTCATGCCATTCGTGAATCTTATAAACTGGGCATAAGACTTTTTGCCTTTGATAGTGCCGAAGAACTTGAAAAAATTGCTATTTATGCCCCAGGTTCTAAAGTCTATTGCCGTATAATGGTCGTTAATGATGGCGCTGACTGGCCCTTATCACGTAAATTTGGCACGACAGCCGAGCAAGCAATCCATTTATTAATAGATGCCCAAGAAAAAGGCTTAAAACCTGCCGGAATTTCTTTTCATGTTGGTAGCCAACAAAAGACGGTCAAAGCCTATCAACACGCTATTACGCTTGCGGCAAATATCTTTAAAACCCTTCAAAATAGGAATATCACGCTTGATTTTCTTAATCTGGGAGGCGGTTTTCCTGCAAATTATAGCGATGAAGTTCCTTCTACCGAGGATTTTGGCAAAACAATTTCCACGACAATGAAAGAGCTTTTTCCTAAAGAACCACCGCATTTATTTATAGAACCTGGCCGTTCAGTTGTTGGGAACTCCGGGGTTGTACGATCTGAGGTTATATTGGTGAGCCAACGTGACGAAACCGGAAAAAACCCACGCTGGGTTTACCTCGATATTGGTCGGTTTGGCGGGTTGGCAGAAACTGAGGGTGAAGCAATCCGCTATCGTTTTGAAACACCGTATGATAACTTAACAACAGGCTTGGTACCATGCGTTCTTGCTGGACCTACCTGCGACAGCGCCGATGTTATGTATGAAAAAAATCCTGTAATGTTACCGCCTGAATTAAAGAGCGGAGACAAGATCATCATCCTTGCTACCGGCGCTTATGTTGCAAGCTATTGCTCAACCGGCTTTAACGGCTTTGCTCCTTTAAATGAATATTATCTCTGAATTAGAGACCAAATCACAGGCAAATTAGCGATCTAGCCTTTAACTCTAATCCCAAAAACGAAAAGGGACTTCGTTACGCCTAAAATCACTCCCAAAGCATCCTCAATCTACGAGCAATATGTCAGGGCATTTTCACGTGTCAAAGCGTAATATTTGCCCGCCATCAAGGTGAACTCGTAGCGTCGATCTTAATCAGGCTGCCAGCAGATAGGGACTTGTATCGCTTAGCTTCTGTATCAGTCATTAAATAATCTAGTTTTTTTCAAGCTCGGCCTGAATCTGGTTCCAACGGTCAATGTTAGACTTTGCATCTTTTACAAAAGCAGAGCGTCTTACTCCCCCAGAAATATCTTTTGCGCCAAACGGCCTAATCCTCTGGTTGGACGTTCAAACTGAAGAAATAAGATGGCACGAAAATCGTCAGTATTATTTTCAACTGTATGTTTATATGTGTCGTCGAAAATAAAAGCCTTTCCCTCCTGCCAGTGTAACTTACGGTCAGATACTTTGATCCAGCAATTTTCATTATCTTTAGGTAGTGAAATACCCAAATGGCAATTAAGCATACCTTTCGTCACCCCATTATGGGGAGGAATCACACCATGAGGCTCCATTATTGAAAAAAGTGCATTACAAAGACCCGGAATACCAGCCACAAGCTGTGCCGTTACTGGAGTCTTGGCGCAATTTTCAGGCACACTAGTGCCATAGCCATATAAGAAAAAAGCTTTCCATCGTTCGTCAGGGGCAATGCGTGCATGATCAGGAGAGAGCTTTCTTAAAGAAGGAAGATTTTTCTCCCCTGACAGAAGTTGCTTATATTCCCTTAGAATATGATCGTAACTATCCTCCAAAGCCCTCACCCACGGAAAATTGGCAGTATCAAGCACGGGCGCATTTGAAACTAATGAGCCGCTTGCGATCGCTCTATTAAATATAGGGCGCATTTTTTTACCAAGCCGTACTAAGAAAGGACGCCGCGGAATTACCTTACCTGCTGTCATAGGAGGGTCTCCTTAGCACAAAATTTCGTGAGAATAGCGATCATTGCAAAATACTCTTTTTTTGACTCCAAAGACTTAAAAGTAGATTTTAAACATGAAAGCGTTTTCAATGACGTAAAACCACAATTCAAAAAGAGTATAATTTTTAAAATTCTGCTCCCAGCGACTGTAAATTTACAAGCTTTCTATAGGCACCCTCTGGGTTTTGCATCAGCGCCTCATGAGTACCATCTTCAATAATATGCCCCTTTTTGAACACGATAATTCGATCAAGCTCCCTCACCGTGGAGAGACGATGCGCGACTACAAAAACTGTGCGCCCTTTCATAAGACGCTTCATGGCATCCTGCACTAATTTTTCTGATTCTGAATCAAGGCTTGCTGTAGCTTCGTCAAAAATAACAATGGGTGCATCAGCAAGAAAGGCACGTGCAATAGCCACGCGCTGACGCTCTCCTCCAGAAAGTTTTACGCCACGCTCTCCAACGAGAGTTTCTAACCCATTAGGTAAATGCTCTATAAAAGAAAGAGCATTGGCAAGACGTGCAGCTTCTATAATTTCTTGCGGTTTGGCGCCTGGCTTAGCGTAGGAAATATTATCTGCCAAGGAACGATGAAACAAAATTGGCTCTTGTGGCACTAGCGCAATATTATGACGCAAACTTTCCTGCGTTACATGAGCAATATTTTGCCCATCAATTAATATTGCCCCCTCCTGCACATCATAGAGCCTTTGTAAAAGTCGGGTTAAGGTCGTTTTACCTGACCCACTTGGCCCTACCAAAGCAATATGCGAACCAGGTTCAACAGTCAGAGATAAATTCTCGTAAATAGCTCTTTGCTGTGAAGGGTAACGGAAAGTTAGGTTTGTGAATCGAACTTCTCCTTTGCTGACGTGCAAAGTTTGCGCATTTGGCAAATCCTGAATATCAGGCTCACGATTAAAAAGTGCAACAAGCTCTTCCATTTCATTGACCGAGCGCTGAACCTGGCTCACCTGCTGCCCTAAATCACGCAAATATCCCTGAATGAGAAACATCATTGTTAGTACATAAGCGACATCACCAGGCCCCGCTTTACCCTGCCACCAAAATAAAACTACCAATCCTATTAAAATAATACGCATCAAAAGTGATAAGGATGCCTGGAAATTGGCGCTATTTGTGCCCCTAATCCAACTTCTTAATGTTCTCCGGCTCCATAAATAAGAAATCTTTTCAAGGTGCCGTTCTTCGCGTTTTTCTGCACCAAAAGCTTTTACAACAGCATTACATGTTATTGAATCAGCCAGACTAGCTCCTAAGCGCGTATCCCACTGATTAGAAAGCCTGGCTGAAGGAGCAACATAATGAAGAGCCAAACGAATAGAAGAAAAAGCAAAAATCACAACAGAAAGGCCCAAAACAGCCCCCATCAAAGGTGATTTAACAATTAACACAGACGTCGTGCCCACAAGCACGAGCACTTCTGGCACAATCAATAATAAAAGAGTGTCATTTAAAGAATCTAAGGCCCAAATACCACGTGTTATTCTGCGCACCGTAGAACCAGCAAAACTATTACTGTGCCATTCTGCCGAAAAACGCTGCACTCGTGCAAAGGCCGTACTTAAAATACGACGCATAATAGCCAGTGTCATATGGCTAATGCCGATATAAGAAGAGCGTCGCCCTAACACGCCAACCAACCCAAGGGCTAAAAGTCCCATAACCATCCAAAGAGCATCATGCAGCAAATGAACATGCTGCACTCCTTCCTCTTGAGCAGGATGTGAAATATCCCCAACAAGCCGACCGGCCAGAAGTGGAGTACAAATATCAGCAATTGTCGCTAATGCTACACCACCAAGTGTGCGTGATAAAAACCATGGGTGCTGAACCCACTGGCGCATAACAAAAATGAGAATATCAACAAAAGAAACGGCTGCAACGTCACTTTTTTGTTTAATAGAGGACATAAAAGGAATTATTTTCCGACAGATTAGTCACATTAGGTATTTTATGGGCTATATAAAGACCCTACGGTAAAAAGCGATTACTTTATATAATCTATTATAACCCCTTTATAGAGACTTACGGTTAAGAATGGTTAGAACGCCCGCACAAGCACCCTCTAAAATGAGTTTAAAATCCGTTCGCTCTTTCATAGAAACATTAGAAAAAGAACATCCTGACGCTAAAACTGAACTTGTTTATCAAAATCCTTTTGAATTACTGGTCAGTGTTGTTCTTTCAGCCCAAGCCACCGATAAATCGGTTAATTTAGCCACAAAAAAGCTCTTTGCAGTGGCCTCAGCACCCCAAGCTATGCTCGCTTTGGGTGAAGAAAACATAGCGCAATATATTCGGACAATAGGATTATGGAGGGCCAAATCACGTAATATTGCCCTTTTATCCCAGCAACTTTTAGAGCGCCATAATGGCGAAGTTCCTCGTACAAGAAAAGAGCTTGAAGCTTTAGCAGGGGTAGGACGCAAAACGGCCAATGTTGTTTTAAATGTTGCCTTTGGCGAAGCAACCATGGCTGTTGATACCCATATTTTCAGAATTAGCAATCGCACCGGATTAGCCCCAGGAAAGACAGTACTTGAGGTTGAAAAATCTCTCGTGAAACGCATTCCCCCTGACTTACTTCCCCCTGCCCATAACCGTTTAATTCTTCATGGGCGCTATATTTGCAAAGCACGCAAGCCAGAGTGCCAACTCTGCTCAGTAGCACAATGGTGCCTTTATAAAGATAAAAATCCTGGCCCTATTCCGACTTTGCCAAAGGTAAACCGGGATCTTTCGGTGCACTAGACGTTAAAACCCAAGGCCGATTTCCACGAAATTCCCGGTCCGAAAGCAGATAAACCTCTCTTTTGCCAGAAAGATAAAGCGCCCAAGCCCCCTCACGCCTTACATCAGCAGAACCTAAATACCGAATCCTGGGACAAAAAATACGACCTCTTGAAAGGTTAACCACTAAATCCAGGCCATCACAAAAATGGCCCTCTTTCGTGAAACCTGGCTCAGTTATTTTGCGCGGCAGAACGAGTAAAATTGTTTTCCCCGACAAATTTATTTTGCACACTCCACCAGCACAATCAGACGGCAGAGCTTTCGAGCGGAGCGCAAAGGCCCTCATCCATGAATCGGGAATATAACCTTTAGATTTCGGACCAATATAAAGATGATGATTGGCACGAAATGAAACTAAGCTACCATCTGGTGCAATTAACAAATGCGGCGTGCTTTCTAACCATGGTGAACTTACCCCAATTAAAAGACATAAAAGCCCTATAAAACGTTCTTTTCCACGCCATAAACAAAGCAATGACAAACCTGCCATAACGAGCATTAATCCCCATGACGGCATGGCTGGCACAGCCAAGCTGGCCAAAGGAGCATGAGCCATCAGAGAGGCTAAAGAACGAACAATATCTATCCCTACTCCCATCATTTTAAGTGGGAAAACCTCTAAACCCAAGGGCATAACTGCCAACGCAATAAGACCAAGCGGCATAATCCAGACCCCCATAAGGGGCACGGCAACCATATTGGCTATAACAAACCAGGGCTGAAACGCCCCAAAGTGGGCCATACTTATTGGTAAGGTCGCAGCTCCAGCTAGTAATGATGTTAAAGCCAGCATTATGAGAGGAACGCCGCCTTTTCTCCATAACCACGTTTTTTGCTTGAGACGAGAAAGAGGGTCTCTCAAATTTTCATAACCCACAATCAAAGCCATTACGGCAGCAAAAGACATTTGAAAAGAAACATCCAGAACTCTTGAAGGCTGCGTCATTTCCAACAAAATTGCGACAAACGTTAAGGACCGCAGTGAAAGAGCCTGCCTTCCTACTAACAAGGCTAAAACCACAAAACAGGCCATGCCAAGTGCACGCAACCCGGGCAAGTGAAACCCCGTCAACGCTACATAAACAGCTCCAATAATGAGGGCGACCAAATAAGCAATATCACGACAAGGCCAATAAAGAGCCAGTTTTGGAAAAGCCGCCAAAGAGGCACGTAATGTAAAGACACAAAACCCCATTACGAGACCTAAATGTAAACCTGCAACTGCTAGTAAATGCGCTAAACCAGATGCTGCAAAATCCTGACGCGTTTGCACGCTAAGACTAACAGTTTCTCCGCTCAAAATTGTGCTTGCAAAGGCCGCTGTCTGACCAGAAAGAACATTATGGATATGGTGAGAAATATGCTCTCTAAGCCTGGTTAAATAATATTCTACCCCCATAGTGGATGGGCTGGAAATGATAGCAATTTTTGAAAGTGCCCTCGCACTTCCTGCTTTGTTAGCAAACCACGCATCTCGCTGGAGGTCGAAGGCACCAAGATAGGCCGGACTTGAAGGTAACCGTAATAGAGCTTTTAATTTTATGCGCTGTCCAATTTCTAATTGAGACGTATCATGAGGCTTCAAAGTAACACGCATAGTCCGCCGTAATGGCTTTGACCTCACTTCCCACGGATCAAAAATAATCATTTCTTTTAAAATAACCCGACGCCGGTCTCTTTGAATTTTGGCCAAAGGATAAGGTGGCAAATGCTCAATTTGGCTAACAACACCTTCAATCCATACAGCCTGATAAGGCAATAATGGCATAGGAGATCTTGTATGAGACTCTACATAACCTGCCAAAAACCCAACAGGAATTAAGGTCATAAATGCACTAAACACTCTTAGGGTAAGAGCATATGGGTGAATCTCTGTTGCAATAAAACGCAAAGAAATACCTGTCAGGCAACATAATATGGCTGTAGATAAACTATAAAAACTAGGTTCATTTTTGAGCGAAAAATAGAAACTTATTCCTATTCCCAGTAAAACCGGACTCCAGCAGAAAAGTCTTTTTCCTTGCAGTGCAAAACGATTTTCCAATATAGAAAACATATATTATTCACGTTACTTAAAATACAAAATTACATTACTAAATACTATAATCATAATAATAAATATGATAGGCTTATTGAGGTTTTTTGTATTTCGTCTTGGAATAAGATTGTTCTTCTTTCCCTGGATAGCCGCATTAACAAGAGCATGATATAACTCTATTTTATGAAAATTCGTACTCGCTTTGCACCTTCTCCTACAGGTTTGCTTCATATTGGCAATGCCCGAGCAGCCTTGTTTAATTATCTTTATGCTCGTCATCATGGCGGTGAATTCCTCCTGCGTATTGAGGATACTGACCGCCAGCGCTCCACCCAACATGCAGTGGATGTCATTTTTGACGGCTTAAAATGGATGGGACTCGACTGGGATGAAGAACCAGTATTCCAGTCCACCCGCCAAGACCGCCATATAGAGGTAGTTCAGGCGCTTATAGAAAAAGGGCAGGCCTATCGCTGCTATTCTACCCCAGAAGAACTTGCCGCAATGCGCGAGAAAGCTCGTGCTGAAAAACGCCCCCCCCGCTATGACGGGACATGGCGTGACCGTGACCCTTCCGAAGCTCCCGAAGGTGCCCCTTACGCTATACGCCTTAAAGCTCCTCAAACGGGAGAAACGATTATTCATGATCTCGTGCAGGGTGATGTAAAAGTTGCCAATGCAGAGATGGATGACCTTATTTTACTGCGCTCCGATGGCACTCCTACCTATCTTCTTGCCGTAGTCGTTGATGACCATGATATGGACATAACCCATGTCATGCGCGGTGATGATCATCTTACAAACACGTTCCGTCAGGCTATGATTTACCGTGCCATGGGATGGGACCTCCCTCAATTTGCGCATCTACCGCTCATTCATGGCCCTGATGGCGCAAAACTTTCCAAACGTCATGGCGCGCAATCAGTGGTTGAGTTTCGTGATGAAGGCATATTACCCGAAGCATTATGTAATTATCTTCTGCGTCTCGGATGGGGACATGGAGATGCAGAAATCCTTTCAAGAGAAGAACAAATTGCCCTTTTTGATTTAGATGGTGTGGGGCAATCTCCTTCTCGTATGGATTATGTGAAACTAGCCCATATCAATGGCGTATGGATGCGTCGTGCCGATGATGAGCGCCTCACGAATGACGTTATGACACGCCTTAAAAAACGTGATGACGTTATCATTAACGATGAGGTTCGTGGTCGTATCCTGGCTCTTATGGCTGGGCTTAAAGAACGCGCTAAGACTCTGGTCGAGCTCACCGATAGTGCCGCTTTTGCAGGTTATAAGCTGCCTTTGACCTTCACTCCTAAAGCTGAAAAAATTCTTAGTTCTGAAGGCAAAGAGATTCTAAAAGCCATTGCCGACAAGTTAGCTGAACTTTCGAGCTTTACTCCCGAAGATATTGACCGTGTCTTGCGCGCTTTTGCCGAGGAAAAAGAGATTAAACTTGGCGCTATCGCTCAGCCACTCCGTGCTGCCATGACAGGAACAACAACATCTCCTGGTATTGACCTCACACTCTCTGCCTTGGGCAAAGAAGAAGTTCTAACACGCCTGCGGAGTGTTTTGGAGAAATGATAAATCAGCGTCACAGTGCCCATCTACTTGGCATTAAGGGAATGGATCGCCAGACCATCACTCCCTTTCTTGACCTTGCAGAAAGCTATGCTCTTTTAAGCCGTTCCCGCAAAACACCTCGTGATGTTTTACGCGGTCGCACGCTTATTAATCTTTTTTTTGAGGATAGTACACGTACGCGCACAAGCTTTGAAATAGCCGGGAAGCGCCTGGGAGCAGATGTTGTCAATATGACAGTCGCTACAAGCTCCGTAAATAAAGGGGAGACCCTTCTTGATACGGCAGCCACTCTCAACGCTATGCGCTGTGACCTCCTTGTTGTTCGTCATGCCCAGTCGGGAGCGCCAGCGCTCCTTTCTCAAAAAGTAGAAGCAAGTGTCGTTAATGCGGGCGACGGTATGCATGAACACCCCACACAAGCCTTGTTGGATGCCCTTACCATCAGGCGGCATTTTGGACGCCTTGATAATCTCGATATTGCTATTTGCGGTGATATTTCTCACAGTCGTGTCGCACGATCTAACCTACATTTGCTTCTTACAATGGGTAGCCGGGTGCGACTTATTGGCCCTCCTACCTTATTGCCTTCTGCCTTTGGTGCAATGGAAAATGTCAGTCTTTATCACTCAATGGATGAAGGTCTGAAAGGTGCTGATGTCATCATGACACTGCGCGTTCAGCGTGAGCGTATGGGAGCGGGACTAATCCCTAGTGAAAGGGAATATTTCTCGCTTTTCGGGTTAGATCAACGCCGTCTCACATATGCGAAAGAAGGGGCTCTGGTCATGCACCCTGGCCCTATGAATCGTGGGGTCGAACTTGCGTCCAACGTAGCGGATTCACCTCAAAGTGTTATCTCAGAACAGGTAGAAATGGGCGTTGCCGTCCGTATGGCTGTACTTGATCGCCTCTTACGGATGAGGAGCCCTTCATGAATAATGTGATTTTTAAAAATATTCGTCTTATCGACCCTGCCAATGGACGTGATGAAAAAAGCGACCTGGTTGTACATGACGGAAAAATTATAGGATTTAGCGCCAAAGACGCCCCCAAAGATGCTTATATCATTGATGGGAAAGGGGCTGTCTTATGCCCCGGTCTTGTTGATATGCGCGTCAGCCTTGGAGAACCCGGGGCAGAATATAGAGAGAGCATTGATAGCGGTGCACAGGCAGCTGTTGCGGGGGGCATTACAAGCCTTACTGTCTTACCCGATACGCAACCTTCAATTGACACACCCGCTTTAGTAAGCCTCATCAAACAGCGTGGAAGAGAAACAGGGCTGGTGTCTCTCTATCCTTATGGGGCTCTTACACGTGACTGTGCCGGAAAAGACATGACCGAAATGGGCCTGCTGAAACAGGCTGGCGCCATAGGTTTTACTGACGGGGCACGCACTTTGAGCGACGCAAAACAAATGCGTAATCTGCTCGCTTATTCGCGTTTTTTAAATGCTCTTATTGTCCTCCACCCTGAAGAGCCTTCTTTAGCAAAAGGTGGTTGTGCCACTGCGGGGGCTTTGGCCGTACAGCTGGGACTTCCCCAAATTCCGGCAGAGGCTGAAGCTATGATGGTAGCACGTGACCTCCGCTTGGCAGAAATGACAGGTGCACGCGTGCATTTTGCTCATATATCAACAGCCGAAGCTCTTGACCTGATCCGGGGAGCTAAAGCTAAAGGTCTGGCCGTTACGTGTGATACAGCACCCCCATATTTTACAATGACAGAAGACGCTATTGGCGACTTCCGTACTTATGCCAAATTATCGCCGCCACTCCGTCAAGAAAGAGACCGACTAGCTGTGTTAGCCGCCTTGGCTGATGGCACTATTGACGTTATTGCTTCTGATCATGCCCCCGCTGATGCTGACGATAAGCGGCTGCCTTTTGCTCAGGCCCGCGCTGGTGGCACAGGTCTGGTTACACTTCTTGGTGTTACATTAAAAGCTGGTCTTCCATTAATAGATAGTTTACGTCTGCTTACGAGTGCACCTGCACGTTTATTAGGTCTGGACGCAGGAACTCTGTCTCTGGGAGCAGAAGCAGATTTATGTATGTTCGATCCTGACGCTGAGTGGACTGTAAAAGCAGGCAAGCTGCCAGGACGCGCGCAAAACACACCTTTTGATGGTTTAACGTTAAAAGGAAAAGTCCTACGTACCTTCCGTGCTGGAAAAGAGGTTTATACAGACAGAACTTTGCAAAAAGGTAATTCCTAGCGTGCCCTTTTTTTCCCTCTATCCCCCGGAGCGGCGATTATTATTTTAATCGCTTATCTTATTGGCAGTATCCCTTTTGGTCTTATATTGACCAGACTTTCTGGCCTTGGCGATATAAGACACATTGGCTCAGGAAATATCGGGGCTACAAATGTACTGAGAACGGGGAAAAAAGGACTGGCCATTGCTACAATGCTGCTTGATGCCCTTAAGGGGTTTTTAGCAGTTATTCTTATCCGCGTTTTATGCCCTACACATACTGAGCTCAGTATGGCCCTAGCTGCTATTGGTGTTGTTATGGGGCATTGCTTTCCCATTTGGCTCAAATTTCGAGGCGGAAAAGGTGTTGCGACAGGAATAGGAATCTTCTGGGCTTTTTGCTGGCCTGTAGGACTTATTTGCACTTTTGTCTGGGCCTATACCGTTAAACTAAGTCGAATTTCATCTGCCGGGGCTTTTCTGGCGTTTCTTATAGCCCCTTTCCTTATGCCAGCTCTAACCACGCACCCTGTTGCTTCGCCCATCCCGGTTGCAACTGATATGATCGCCATTTTAATTTGGTTGAGACATTATGGTAATTTAGTGCGTCTTGTGCAGGGCAAAGAAAACCGTTTCGGGCAAAAAAACTAAATTTGCTCTGATTAGGATCAACCTATTATGAATGCTGGTTTTTCTGCCTTATCTCCTCAGGAGTCACATGAACGTATCTCTATGATCCGTTTGGCAAGAACACCTAAAATTGGTCCTATTACATTTAGTCGCTTTTTGGGTGTTTATGGCACTGCAACACGCACTTTAGATGCGCTTATCAGAGACCGGCATGGCTCTTTTGCCAATCTGGCAGTGCCTCCTCAGGCCGAGATTGAAGACGAAATAGCCTTTTTAGAGAAATTAAAGGGCCGCCATGTCTTGCGTTCTGATAAAGATTACCCTCTCTTGCTAACGCATATTCCTGATGCTCCTACGTTGCTTTTTGTGCGGGGAGATATTCAGAAAACGTCACTTACAAGCCTTAGCATTGTTGGGGCCCGTAATGCATCAATTGGAGGTATACGCCTGGCAGAAAGCCTAGCTGCAGAAGCAGCTAATGCTGGAATTTGCATAATTTCAGGCCTGGCACGAGGTATAGATTCTGCTGCTCATAAAGGTGCACTCCATAGCGGGCTAACCGTTGCGGCGCTGGCAGGCGGGTTAGATGTTTGTTATCCCCCTGAAAATGCCAGGCTTCAGGAAGCCATTGCTGAAAGAGGCTGTCTTGTCACAGAACAACCTCCAGGAATAGCCCCACAAGCTTACCATTATGCCCGGCGAAATCGAATTATAGCTGGTATGTCTCTAGGATGCTTGGTTATAGAGGCCGCGCAAGGCTCAGGTACCATGATTACTGCAAAAAACGCTGTAGCTTATAATCGTGCCGTTTTGGCAGCACCGGGATCACCCCTTGATGCACGCTCTAGAGGAAGCAATGATCTTATCCGTCAGGGTGCGATTCTGACTGAAACGATGCAGGATATTCTTTTGGCTCTTCCTGAAGTTTTGCCTCAAAGGGTTCCGGCTCCCTGGACTCGAGACACAATTGGAAATGGTAATTTTTTGAGCACCCCTGGTCCACTCGATCCTGACCAAACCCTCAAAAAAGCGGTTCATCACCCACATGGTGCTTCAAAAACTAAGTCAGCAACCACTGATTTATCATTTTTGGATGAAAAAGATGATTTTTCTGAAGATAGTAAAGAAGATATTCGCAAAAAAATGCTTTCTCTGCTCTCTTTCACGCCAATAGCGGTTGACGATATTATCGCACACTGTCAGTTCTCGATATCAATGGTAATGACAATTATCAGTGAACTTGAGTTAGAAGGTGTGATTGAGTGTCTTCCTGGTGGGCAGGTTGCGCTATTGCCAGATAAGGTAAATTAGATTCTAAGAATGGATGGTGGCGATGACGAGCATTGTGGTGGTCGAGAGCCCGGCAAAAGCCAAAACGATTAATCGATATCTGGGTAGCGAATACACAGTGATCGCCTCTTTTGGTCATGTACGTGACCTTCCGCCCAAAGACGGAAGCGTTTTACCTGACGAAAATTTTGCTATGAAATGGCAAACTGATGAGCGCGGGGCTAAACAAATTGCAACCATTGCTAAGGCCGTTAAAGGCGCAAAAACGCTTATTCTTGCCACTGACCCCGACCGTGAGGGCGAGGCAATTTCATGGCATGTGCGCTCTGCTTTAGAAGAAAAAAATCTTTTAAAAAATGTTGAAGTGCAGCGCGTTACATTCAATGAAATTACAAAATCAGCCATTAACGCTGCCATGGCAGCGCCGCGAACGTTAGATCAGCCTCTTATAGATGCCTATCTTGCACGCCGTGCGCTTGATTATCTTGTTGGATTCACACTCTCACCTGTTTTGTGGCACAAACTGCCCGGTAGTCGCAGTGCTGGGCGCGTGCAATCTGTCGCTTTACGTCTTATTTGCGAACGTGAAGCTGAGATTGAGGTTTTTAAACCACGCGAATATTGGAGCGTTACTGGCACTTTCATCACACCTCAAAATGCAAATTTTGAGGCAAGACTCACGCACCTGGAAGGTAAAAAGCTCGAACAGTTTGATCTTGCAAACCAAGAACAGGCTTTTCATGCACGTGACATAGTCAAAAAAGAGGCGTTCTCAGTTCAAAAGATTGAGCGCAAACGCACAAAACGACACCCTGCTCCTCCTTTTACGACATCTACTTTACAGCAAGAAGCCTCGCGCAAATTAGGAATGAGTGCACAGACAACAATGCGCACAGCTCAACAGCTTTATGAAGGCGTTGAGCTTAATGGCGAAACAGTTGGTCTGATCACTTATATGAGAACCGACGGCGTCACCATGGCCGCTGAAGCCATTAGCGCTATCAGGAATCATATTACCAGCGCATTTGGTGAAGATTACTGCCCCAGCCGCCCTCGTGCCTATGCCACAAAAGCAAAAAATGCTCAGGAAGCGCATGAGGCGATAAGACCAACAGATGTCATAAGATCACCTGAACAGGTCGCACATTTTTTAAATAACGAACAAAAACGCTTATATGAACTGATATGGAAGCGCGCCGTTGCCTCACAAATGCAATCGGCTGAAATAGACCAAACGGCCATAACACTTTCGGACAAAACTGGCAAAACACTGCTACGGGCCACCGGCTCTGTCATTGCTTTTGACGGATTTTTGCATCTTTATCGTGAAAGTTACGACGATCCTAAAAGTGACGATGATAATAGTCGCCTCCTTCCTCCTATGGCCGAAGGTGACGACACTCAGACTAAAGACGTTAAAGCTGAGCAGCATTTTACGCAGCCACCTCCACGCTACTCTGAAGCCTCTCTTGTTAAAAAGATGGAAGATATCGGCATTGGAAGGCCTTCAACATATGCCTCTATTCTTGGTGTTTTAAGAGACAGAAATTACGTCAGGCTCGATAATAAACGCTTTATGCCAGAAGACCGAGGCCGACTTGTCACAGCCTTTCTGACTTCATTTTTTGAGCGTTATGTCGATACGGGCTTTACAGCCTCGCTAGAAGAACAGCTTGATGATATTTCAGGCGGGCGCGCTGACTGGCATGATGTCATGGCCAATTTCTGGCGTGATTTTTCTGATACTGTTGCTCAAACAAAAGATCTTAAAATTTCTGATGTTATAGATGCTCTGGACAAAGATCTTGGCCCACATTTTTTTCCTTCTCACGAAGATGGCGTTGATCCCCGTGCCTGTAAAGCCTGCGGAACTGGCCGCATAGGGCTTAAGCTCGGACGTCATGGAGCATTTCTAGGGTGCTCAAACTACCCAGAATGTAAGTTTACGCGACCCTTAGCTTTGGAAGATGATAGTCAGATCACTCTAAAAGAGGGTATTCGTGTCATCGGCTCAGATCCAGAAACTGAGGAAGAAATTACTGTCCGACGCGGACCTTATGGCCTCTACCTACAAAGGGGAGAAGCCCGTGCCGATGATAAAAAATACAAACCTAAACGAGCTGCTATTCCTAAGAATTTGGATGGCGAAAGCATTACATTAGAACAAGCTATTGGCTTGCTTTCTCTCCCCAGAACCTTAGGAACCCATCCAGAAACGGGTGAAACCATTCAGGCGGGTCTAGGCAGATTTGGGCCCTTTGTAAAAATGGGAAGTATTTACGGCACTCTCGATAAAGATGACGATATTCTTACCGTTGGCCTTAACAGGGCCGTAGATGCTCTTGCCCGTAAATTAGCCTCTATGCGCACACTTGGCCCGCACCCTAAAGATGGTGAAACCGTTATGGTACGCAAGGGAAGATATGGCCCTTATGTCCAACATGGAGCAATAATGGCCACCCTTCCTAAAGACACGAAGATTGAAGATGTGACATTAGAAGAGGCTATTCTGCTTTTGGCTGAAAAAGGAAAGGTCTCGAAAAAGTCAGGGCGTAAAACATCTTCCACCACGAAAAAAACGACAAGCAAAGTTGCTACGACGAAAGCGGAAAAACCTAAAACACCACGAAAAACTGCTACATCTTCTAAAAAGACAACTACAAAAACAACAAAGAAGAAAACAAAAGAAAGTTAAAATAAAGTAAAAAACGAAAAAACCATAATTGAGACTTCTTGAATAGGGCATGATGATTAGATTATGATGCGAAAACGTAACCAGATATAATAGTGGACTAAAGATGAGTCATGAAAAGAAAATCTCTTTATTAAGGAACCCATGTTCCTTTAAGGTGATTTTCTCTCATCTTTTTTTCAGGGTCTCTACCGCGTTTAGTATTATTTTTACTGTCCGCCTTCGCCATCCTGCTGTGATGGGAAGCATAGTTTTAATAGGTAATTTTTCCCTTATATTTCCTGCCAAAGCACAAGCAAATCAGTTCGTATTTGCTCAAAATTCGGTTCAAGGTGACGCTACACAAAACGACTCTACAAAGCCCGGTAGCGGTACCCAAGCTCTGGCAAGCCATGAAATAAATTTATTGCACAACGTGCTTTCTTCGGCCTTCACATTTATGCTGCCGCGCTTACTGACACCTCATTCTGTGCAAGAACTAAGCTTGTGGGGCCTTCATAGCCTTATTGAAACTGACCCCGATTTCTCATTTGTTGAGATAACATCTGATCCTGTATCTGAAGATTCAGCCCCAACGGCCATTCATGAAGAGAAGACGCTTCATAATCTTGTTTTTTTAAAGGGAAATAAACTCCTCGTAGATCAGGCCTTTCCCTCTGAAAATGATATTGAAGGCTGGGTTAATCTTATTTTGTTGGTATACCAAAAAAGCTGGAATGAAGGGGTGGCATTTCAGAAGTTGGGTAAAGATGCCTTTCTCCCGATGTTTTTTACTGAAATGTTCAAACATCTTGACCCTTATTCACGATATCTCCCCTCAGCCAAGGCAAAAGCAGAACGTATACATCGTGAGGGAATTCATTATTCTGCTGGCTTTACACTAGAAAAAACTAAAGGCCTTTATCCCGTTATCGCCAGCGTTAACGCTAACAGCACAGCCTGGGAACAAGGCATTGATATTGGACAAAAATTGCTTGAGGTTAACGGCCGAAAAACAGCTAATGTAGCTTTATCAGAAATTCAAAGCTGGCTCACCTCGTCATCTGAAAGCAATATTTCGATTAAACATACTCTTGCTTCCGGGAAAATCGAAGAACTGGAACTGCCACTCGAACCTCTTCCCCCGAAACTGTTTTTATTGATCATAAAACAAGTGACTATCTTGTCTTACGGGTCAAACAATTTTCCACTCAAACGGCCGATGAAGTTAGTCAATATCTTAGTGATGCTTTATCAACCCTCCCCTCCCATAAAAGCAGGAGAAAAAAACCGCCCCAGTTAAAGGGAGTTATTCTTGATTTAAGAGGTAATAAGGGGGCGTTTTGCAACAGGCAGTCATGACGGCTGCTTTGCTGCTTGACCATGGTGTAGCAGCAACGAATATTGGCCGCTATCCAGCCTCCAACCATGTTTGGGCTGTACAAGGCGGTGATATCACTAACAACAGCCCTCTTGTGATTTTGGTTGATGACCATACAGCAAGCGCCGCCGAGATTTTGGCCGCAACTTTAGCTGATCATCAGCGCGGTGTTGTAATAGGAAGCGTGACCTATGGTAAAGGCCTTATTCAGACCATAGGGCAATTGCCCAATAAAGGCGAAATTTTCATTACATGGAGCCGCAACTTTGGACCTTTGGGTGAACCCATCCAGGATTTGGGAGTCATGCCGCAAATATGTCTTTCAGCTTCTAATGGTCCGAGCCCCTCAGAACAGCTTGCTGCTTTAAAACGAGGATACTCATTGCAATCTTCACTCATCAAAGAGGCCCGGTCTCTCCGCACGGGAGAAGATAGACAAAAAATTATGAAAATAAGACAGAGATGCCCTGCCGTTACTGATGAAACAATTGGTCTTACCACTGCCTTTAATCTTTTGGCATCACCGCGCGCTTATAAAGCTGCCTTACAAAGCGTGCCTAACTTTGTAACTGCGCCCCAAAAAAAGAGCGATCAACTCTAATAATATAACGAAAGACCAATTATGGCTTATGGATTAAAAGCGGGATTATGGGTCAGGGCTACTTTACGGCGCTTTAACCAGAATGGAGATTCAGCCTTAATTGTTAAAAAAGGTGATGAAAATGCAGGGGTAATATTTATTCTCCTGACAGACCAACAGCAACGGTCGGCGATTTTGCAGGAAACTGGTCATGTATGGCGCCGACATAATTTTGAAGCAGACTCAGCACACGCTTATGCTGAAAAAATCGACTCGTTTTTTAAAAAACAAATACGCTTTGATCCAGATTTGTGGATTATCGAAATAAGTGTCAAAAATATAGACCATCCCCTGGAAACTCTGCTAGATACAAGGAAACTTGCTGAATAAAAGGCAAATAAAGAGTCATTAACTCATTTTATATGCTTTGTTTAATGCTCCTTAACAGGTAAATAGATTGCCTTTCCTGACACTTTCGGCGAAAAGAATACGGTCGTTTTGGTTGGAGAGAAATCACATGATACAGCGCGCCACTGTCATGGCCATGTTGGCCCGGAGCTGTCTGGCCACAGGGGTGTCGGTAATGGCCTTTAATGTGGCTCAGGCACAACCTGTTCGTGGTCTATATGTGTCGGGAGCTGGCGGCGCTAGCTTTAACCAGACTCAAACAGTTAATCCTAAAACACGAGTTTTTCCTAAAGGGCGGGATGAATTTGATCCCGGCATTACAGGATTAGGTAGTGTTGGCTGGGGTTTAGATAATGGCTTCCGGGTTGAGCTAGAAGGCAATTACCGTCAAAACCGTTACTCAGGCTTTCACAGTCCTGGACTTTCGTCAAAAGCGAGCGGGCATCAGCAAAAATATGGCATTATGGCCAATGCCTTATTTGATATGGATATAGGCCAGAATTGGATTTATCCTTATTTTGGTGCTGGTATTGGTTATGGCTGGCAAAGCATGGATACCAAACTACGCTCAACAACGAGTGCAGGCAGTTATAGCCAACATGTAACAGGCACAACCGGAAATTTTGCCTATCAAGCCATGATAGGAGCATCTTTGCCTGTGCCCTGGGTCGTGGGTCTCTCCACCACTATGGAATATCGTTTTTATACGATTCTCGCGCCTCATAAGCACCATGCCTACGGCACGGCAAGTCTTGCCTCTGCCGGTGTTGATGGCAGCTATTATGGCAAACGTAACACACGCACTGATTTTAACCATTCCCTGATGCTTGGCCTGCGTTATGAATTTAACCCGGCGCCACCTCCCCCGGCCCCGATTTCAACACCAAGTGCCGCACCTGCACCCTCACCCGCCCGGAGCTATCTCGTCTTCTTCGATTGGGATTCGGCTATGTTAAGCAGTCGCGCCCGTGAAGTCGTTGCTGTTGCAGCGCGCAACTCAACATCGGCTCAACTTACCCACATTGAGGTAAATGGCCACACAGATAATTCGGGCCAAAAAACTACAAAAGGAAGAACTTATAACCAGGCGCTTTCGTTACGACGAGCTAATGCAATTAAATCTGAACTCATTCGCGACGGCGTTGCAGCAGGACTCATATCTGTACAAGGTTTTGGATCTACCAAGCCGCTAGTACACACGGCTCCAAATGCAAAAGAAGCTCAAAACCGCAGGGTTGAAATTATTTTCCACTAGAGCTAGCAAAATACAGGCTGTTGGGCCTTCGAATATTGCTTATTAAAAAACCCCGGAAAGGCATATCTTTCCGGGGTTTTTCTATTTTATCTTCTGCTAAAAAACTAGCTCTTCTTTGCTGAAGAAGTCGCTTTTTTGGTCGTTGTTTTCTTATGAACCGCAGCCTTATGGCGTGTCACCTTACGGCTATGACGCACTGGTGAGGCCTTTTTACCGCTTTTGCCTGCTTTACTCACCGTCTCCTTGCTGACAGGGGCAGGGGCAGCTTTATCACCAGTCTCTTTTTTATCAGCGGTATCTTTAACGCCTACAACTTCGATTTTTGTCTTAACGCTCAAATGGCGTCTTGGCTGCGCATGAGCAGGAATAAGCTCAACACCAAAACTATCTTCACCACTATAAGCTGTGATGGGCTGATAATTTATATAAGTGCGTCCATCATAATTATAGAGAAAAGCTTTTCCATGCTCTGGAGCTGGATCAACCCAAAGGAGACATAACTCCCTCCCCCACTTTTACTAACTGATAGAGCGCATTTCCCTTCGTCACTTCCGACTGTCATTTCAACGCTCATTTTACCATCTTTTGCAGTGGTAAGCGGGCTTAATTTACAAAGGGAAGAGACCTTCTCATATCCAAATGGATCGGGTGGCGATGCAATCTGCCGAGCAATAGGATGATTCGCACAACCAGAGAGCATAAGAAGGGCGGCAAATCCTACCCCCCAACGTGAAACGGAAACTGACAAGGGCACGGTCAACTCCAAAAAAATTGGGAGGATCACTCTAGGGCTCCCCAAGAGACGTAACATTAAGGGTAGTAAGATAAGCTGTATTAAGTAAATTTAGAAAGGCACAAAATGTTTTTTTCTTTCTTTGCCGATGTTTTAACCATCTATCCCATGTTATAGGCTGCATAATTGCTAACGGGAGTCTGCAGATGTCCTCTATGTTCCGTGCACTATCTTTTTCACGCCTTGCAGCCATAATAACTTTGGTGGGGTCTTTCGCAGCGAGCTCGCCGACACAGGCTGCTGTGGCATGTCATCCTCCTAAAGATGTTCATGCTGCGTTTAATGTCGTTGGTTTAAAATCAGAATTGATGGTTACGGCGTTATCCTGCCAAGCTCAGGATCGCTACAACGAGTTCGTGACACATTTTAAGTCCGATCTTAATAATTCTGAAAAACGTCTTGAACGCTATTTTAAAGCAACATATGGGCGCCGTGCACGCCAGCAGCATGATGCTTACATTACTCAACTAGCTGACGTGCAGTCCCTGGGTGGACTTAAATCGGGCACGGTTTTTTGTGATCAACGCGTTCCTATGTTTAATGAAATCAATGCGTTAGATAACGCTGATGATCTTGCACATTATGCCGAGGCAAAAGATATTGTCCAACCATCCTCTTATGAAAGCTGCACAGCACCCCGTGCTAAAAAAACTCGCCGGCATGTTGTCCGCCGGCGGCGCCATAAATAATTAAGTCCCTTTAAAGGTAAGATGTGACCACGTCGTATAACGCTCAAGATATCGAAGTTCTCGAAGGCCTGGAACCAGTTCGCAGGCGTCCGGGTATGTATATAGGCGGCACAGATGATGTAGCTTATCATCATCTTGCTGCTGAGATTATCGATAATGCCATGGATGAAGCCGTGGCAGGTCATGCAACAGTGATTGAGGTCTTTTTAGAAGAATCTCATACACTGATGGTGCGTGATAATGGTCGCGGCATACCGACTGACCCACACCCACGCTTTCCAGAAAAATCAGCCTTAGAGGTGATTTTTACCACCTTACATGCAGGCGGAAAATTTTCTGGAAAATCATATGCGACTTCTGGGGGGTTGCATGGTGTTGGTAGCTCGGTTGTTAATGCCCTTTCGAAGATATTAGAGGTTGAGGTTACACGTAACCGCCGACTCTATAAGCAGGTTTTTGCTCAGGGACTGGTCAAGTCACCCTTGGAAGAAAAAACAGCTTCTAATAATAAAAGCGGCACCCTAGTTCGGTTTACCCCAGACCCGGAAATTTTTGGGAAACAACAATTTTCCCCGTCACGTTTATATCAATTATGCTGTAGTAAGGCAGCGCTCTTTAGAGGCGTAACCATTCGCTGGCGCTGTAACGAAGCTCTCTTAAAGGGTGATAACGCTCCCCCTCTAAAGCGACAATACATTTCCCTAACGGATTAGAAGATGCCCTTCAGGCAGAGCTTGGTGATAAGGCGCTCCTTCTTACCCCCTTATGGTGCGGTATGGCTGAACTCCCAATTGCATCAGATGGGCAATCTGGCGGTAAAGTTGAGTGGGCTATAGCCTTTTTAGAAGACGGACAAAGCGCTTTAATTTCGTACTGTAATACGATTCCAACCCCTCAGGGGGGTACGCATGAGGCGGGCTTGAGAGCAGCCCTTGTTAAAGGTTTTCGTCAATGGGGCGATAATCGTAAAATTCGCCGCTCAACTGCCATTACGGCAGAAGATGTTTTTGGCTGCATCAACGCCAAGCTATCTGTTTTTATTCGTGACCCTCAATTTCAGGGCCAAACAAAAGACCGCCTGACCACACAAGAAGCAACACGTTTAGTCGAAGGTGCCCTCCGCGATAGAATTGATCACTGGCTGGGTGGCAATCCTCAACAAGCAGATGCGCTTGTCTCCTTTCTTGCTGAACGTGCAGAAGAGCGCCTTCGCCGGCGGGAAAAACGCGAAACATCACGAAAAACTGCCACAAGACGACTCCGTCTTCCTGGAAAATTAACAGATTGCAGTCGCACAAATGCGGCTGAAACTGAGCTTTTTTTAGTGGAGGGCGAATCAGCAGGAGGCTCCGCCCGGCAGGCACGCGCCAGAGAAACACAGGCTGTTTTACCTTTAAGAGGTAAAATCCTTAATGTTGCTTCGGCAACACGCGATAAGCTTTTGGCAAATCAGGAGTTACGCGATCTCACCGAGGCCCTTGGTTGTGGAACAGGAAAAGAGTTCAACCACAAAAATTTACGATATGGCCGCATAATCATCATGACAGATGCTGATGTGGATGGCGCCCATATTGCCTCACTTCTCATGACGTTTTTCTACCGCGAAATGCCTGATCTTATTCGACATGGCCATCTTTATTTAGCCCAGCCACCTTTATATAGACTCACTCATGGCAGTAAAACTGTCTATGCCATGGATGATACAGACAAAGACCGACGCCTGAAACGAGACTTTAAGGCAGGAGCCAAAGTCGAAATTTCACGCTTTAAAGGCTTGGGAGAAATGCCCGTTTCTGATCTAAAAGAAACGACAATGGCTCCGCAGCACCGCACTTTGTTGCGGGTGACTATTCCTTCTGAAGATCGTCTTTTGACCAAAGACCGGATTGAAAGCCTTATGGGGCGCAAGCCTGAGTTGCGTTTCCGCTTTATCCAAGATCATGCAAAACATGTTGAAATTTTGGATATTTAAGACTCAAAGGCTGGTTTCTTTAAAAGAAACCAGCCTTCAATATATGCTCTTCAGAATTGTGGATTAGCAGGATCAGGCCCCATACGGCCATCGACACGATCTAATGCATCAATTTTTGCAAGATCTTCTGCTTTGAGCTCGAAATCAAAAAGAGCAATATTTTCTTTCATACGCTCAGCCCTGACTGATTTTGGAATCACAGCAATATCATTTTGCAGGTGCCATCTTAAAATCACCTGAGCAGGGGTTTTATTATATGTCTCTGCAATTTTAACAATTGTAGAGTCAGTTAGAATGGCGCCTTTACCTAAAGGACGCCATGCTTCAGTAACAATTTGATGGCGCTTATGAAATTCGCGCAACTTTCTTTGCTGAAAAAAGGGATGTAGCTCAATCTGATTAATGACTGGAACTTCACCTGTCTCGTCAATAATACGTTCCAAATGTTCCTCTTGGAAATTAGAAACACCGATCGACTTTATTCTTCCTTCTTCACGCAATTTGATAAGGGCTTTCCAGCTCTCTACGTAAAGCCCTTTATCTGCCATGGGCCAGTGAATAAGATAGAGATCAACAACATCACGCTTTAAACGACGGGCACTTTCATCAAATGCTCTTAAAGTGGAGTCGTAACCCTGCTCGTCATTCCAAAGTTTAGTCGTTACGAAAATATCTGGGTGACTTGATAATCCCTCACCCACGCCATCTTCATTTTTATAAAGGCGTGCCGTATCAACGGCCCTATAACCAATTTCTATAGCCGTCTGAACAACCTCAGCCGTTTGATCGGCGGGTGTCTGCCACACACCCAGACCAATCCAGGGCATTGTATGACCGTCGCGCAACTTTATACGGGAGGAAGCTTCCGTCGCTTTATGTATCATCTTGAGCATTTCCTCTATTTAGTTGATTGGCATTTGCCTGACAGCTACTGTGCCATAATAATTATGCTAAAATAACCCAGCCTCTAAAAAAGCCATATTCTTAACTTACTGACAAACCTTCGCAAAAAAAATTTTAAGACGCCTTACTATGAGCCGCTTTTATTTATATACGGATCTTAAGCAGGCAAGTACGCACTGATTTGATACTCTAAAAGGGATTCACAGCATGGCACGTGATCTGAACTCTCCTCTTTCTGCTAACGATCAAGAAAAAACATCTCAGATAACCTTTTTTCGTATCAAAACAGCACATGATGCTTATTTGGCTGTAAGATTACAGGATGGGCAGCTTAGCCAGCACCGCAATCCTGAAGAGGACGAAGACTTTGTTCCTCTTATAGCCATTCATATAAATGAACTGCCTCATCAGATATTTTTAACAACAGATCGTCCTGATAAACCACAAATCTGGGTCCATCACTATACCAATCGTGGCACGGTTCTCTCTGTTAATATGAAACATTCTGGGCCCGAAAATGCCCACATTGCGTTTGAAGATCCCCTCACCTTAGGGAAGCACTTTACCACCAGGCCTTTTGCTGAGAATGAAGTATCAAATCACGTTGTAGGTGACTGCCACCATATATTAGGCTGGGAAGAATTTTCTCCTGAAGCCGTCGATGTATCTCCACGCCTTTTAGAAGAAGCTGGTCACATCGCTGCTTTATTTTCATATAATGTCAAAGCAAGTAAAATTGTTGATTTTATCAAACACTATAAAGGGACTGATCTCCAGCCTGTATTAGATAGTCTTTTGCCATTCATCCACTGGGATGAATTACATAATTTAAGTTCAATTTTTTCCAAAGATAAGGCTCTTTTACAAAAACTACAAAAAGTTAGCAGCCCCAACATTTGGTTAAACAAAGCTATACCAAATATTATTGCATGGCATGCAAAACGCCAAAATGATAAAATGCAATCTATAGCTTTACCTAAAAAAATACTAAGCCCTGTCGAAGAATGTAAATTCGCGTGGTCTGGGAGTGATGGCGCATTTGCAGGGTTTTTTCATGCTATCGCTCATCTTACCCGCCGTGCTATCAAACCCCGTAGAAAAATATGTATTCTCACAACGCAACGCAATGAAGGCATTTATCTATTAGAATGGATTGCCTATCATCGTGCATTGGGCATAGAGCATTTTTTTATATATAGTAACAACAATGCAGATAAATCTGATCTGATTTTAGAAGAGCTATCTAAAAAAGGCATTATAACCTGGATTAAAAATGAGGTTGATGAAAAAACGAGCCCTCAGTTTAAAGCCTATGGTCACGCCTTTACTACTTTGCCTGATATATTAAATTTCGAGTGGTGTTTTGTTCTTGATGGAGATGAATTTGTAACTCTCGATCCAGAACTATTTCCCACCATTACAGATTATTTGAATTTGATAGAAAGAAAAGAGACAGACGCTGTCGCTATAAACTGGCGCTTTATTGCTTCTTCTCTTAACGTTGATGGTCTATCAGACCTTGCTCAACCCCTCACAGATCGAAATCAACGTATTGTCAGTAGTGGTGCAATTGGAGAAGGATGGCGCTTAGTTAAGTCTCTGTGCCGCCCCAATAAGACACTTCATTCTCGTCCGCACCATCCTGTCTGGTATAAATCGGCATCATATAATTTCCGGCTTAGTAATGGTGAACAGCACGAATTTTTGCAACCTCCTCCAGGCTTTCCAAGAGATCCTGCTTTTGCTGATCACTGCTTTTTTGATAAAATCTATATTTCGCACTTTTATTTCAAATCCATGGCTGAATGGACCTGGAAACATGCCCGTAATAGTGGTGCCGATCCAACAAAGAAAATGGATTCAAGCCGCTATAACAACCAATGGGCCAATGCCTTCGGTTTGCAAATGAGAGACGCACAATATGAGCATAATAAATGGGTTTTAGATCGTGCTACGCAAACCCATAAAGAGCTTGCTGCATTAAGAGCAATGCCCTCATTACGCAAAGCAGAAAATCAAGTGCGTCAGGTTGTGGAATCTTTGCTCTACGAACTCAGGCCCCAGATCAAAAAAGAAAACATAGTTGATAAAATTGACCCTCAATGGCACTTTATTTTACAGGACCTGGAACTTGAGCTCAGAGGCCATATTCCGCAGCATTCAGAAGAATGAGATTGGCTTTCTAATCATGAGTTGGTTTTATTTAGTTATGAGCGGACTGTTAGAAATTGGCTTCACAACGTGTTTGCGCTTTGTAAAGTCTTGGCTTGATATTGGCTGGGCTATCGGCGTTGTGTTTTTTCTGGCAGCCAGTATTGCGTGCTTTCAGCTCGCGACCCGTACCATCCCCCTCGGTACGGGTTACGCGATTTGGACCGCCCTGGGCACGGTAGGCACCGTTCTGTTTGGCGTTTTATTTTTTCAAGAACCTATTTCTTTACTCCGCTTTGGTTTTATTACCGGCATACTTTTTTGCGTTATAGGTTTAAAAGTAACAGGGGGTTAGGTCTTTAAGCAGCTGAACGTTCTAAACGTAAAGCTCCTGCTTTATGATACGCCATGCGACCAGTTGTGAGACAGGCTATCTCATAATGAGGGTCGTCCTGTGTCGCATTATGCCTAGAGCGGTTTAGCCAAAAAGGCATTTCGTGAATATCTACGATTTTACCAACAAGGATACCCGCTTCGGAAACCCAGGAAACGATGTCGCCAATTTGAAATTTTGAAGAGGTCATAAGGATTTCTTTAAATCTGTGACTTTAAAAAACTGATGCTCCTTCAACGCAGAAAACCATCTTAAATGCTGCGCTCTAAGCAAAACATCTTCAAGTATTCTTGAATAAGTGTTTGAATTTATCAAGAAAAAAATTAATTTTAGGTTAAAAAAACGTTAATTTAGTAAAAAAACCAAAAAAAATTATTTTTTATATTGTAAAGAAAAGAAAAATAAAGACTAAAATTTTAAATACTTATCTTTAAAAATTCTTTACTAATTATTATGTGCGCTTTCTTCTATAATATAAAGATAAATTATAAAAGAAAGTGCACATAATAAGGCAAACTATTCCATATTTTTAACACAATTGTTAGGTAATTTTCTCACGAAATGTTTAACTGCGGATTGTGGACAACAGAATCGCAGCAACATTTTTGGCATAAACCCTCTCTCAATGAGCCAGGCATCTAAAGAGAACTGCCCCGCACCTGTGAAGAAGAGTGACCCATAAAAAACAATTAGGAGTGCTATATACTCCCAGCCTCCACCAACCCAGCTATAACCGTGCATCCACTCACCGCCAAAGCCAACTGTGGCAACCAAGAAATAAATGATCCCGCCCATTGCAGAAAGGCGTGTCAAAAAGCCGCATCCAACGCCAAAGGCAAGAGCGAATTCTATAACTCCCCCTGATATAACTGCAATTCCTGGCATAGGAGTGCCTAAAACAGTGAAAATATGTACTAAATTTTCATAAGACACTTGGCCAGCAAAAACTTTTTCTGTGGCGTGGCCAATCTCATTCATACCAAAATAGATACGTGTTACGGCAAGCTGCCACATAAGAGCTTCTATAAAGCCAAATATGCCGTTTTTCTTCCAGTGGCAGATAACAATTTCTACAAATTGCATGATCATTACTAAAAATGTAACAAAACATACCTGCTCTAAAAGAGTCACATCATTCATTGCGGCCACACGCCATGCCGTTACAAAACATAGCATTGATATAAGATATCCTGGCCGGAGGGCGCGCGACATGATAAAGCCATTAAAAAAAAGGGCTACAAACATGAGAGCACTGGCTGTCCATTTCGACCAATCCGGCAATGCCCCTCTACGCCACTCCATATAGTGACACAAAAACAAATGGCGATTAACGCAGAACTATATATTGATTTAACAAACCTAAGCCGCTCATACTCTTCAGCGTTGGACATGTCTTATTTATCCTAAAGATATGGATTGAGTTAGAAATTTTACTCTACCAAATATTATAATAATCTAACTTTATACGTTAAAGTAACAAATTGTTGATTTGATGTTGAAAATTCATAAAAATAAATAAATAAACTGTAATAATTATTTACTATATTCTTAGGTCATTTGTTAATACAGTTACAAATTTAATTATACTTAAAATGTAATTAATAAAATTTGGTTAAATAAATTTAACGATTCTTGTAAGTTTAATTAATCACTAAAATTTTCTTTCTTCTATCCCTACTATTAACAGCACTTTGTTACTATAATCATGCCGTAAATAGATGGTGGCTATATATGAGTTCCATATATCTACGACATTTATAGTGATCTTTTAAAAGAAGCTGTTTACCGCATGTCCTTTCGCCTTTTCACATCTCAGACGACCAGCCTGCAAATGCCAAATTTCTGGCAAAAGGCCCTGCACCCTATCTCCGATTCTTTTAGTTACATAAAGTTTTTATATCCAAGAAACTCAACAGATATTGAAGCTGAGGCCTATGCCAAAGCTTTGGCAAAGAATTTAAGACATCACCGTGTCGGTGGTAAATTCTGGCTTCCCGACATAAATCTGAATAATCGGGCACATTTAGTACTTCTTCCACCTAGCTTAAAAAAAGCACGCTTATTTTGGGAAAAGACACATAATTCTCACCCCGTTCCTCTTTGTGAATGGCGTGTCCTTTTTCCCGCCCGCAAACACATAAAAAATCCTCGTAAGTGGAATGAATTTGCACAGGAACTTAGCCAGACCGACATAGATGTAATTAAAAACCCCATAAACCCACATGCACTTTTAGAAGCAAGCGAAGAGATATGGTGCACTAAAATTAATGAACTCGCCATTTTGGCAAATATATGGGAACGCCCTGTTCATCTTTTAAAGAAAAATAATTTTAATATTGTTCCACCCACTTCGCTTTATGCCCTTTTAGGGGCTGAAAAGCTCTTTCAACGTCCACATGAAAACAGACCCATTTCTGCATTAGACGCAGTAGAAACCCTTATCCTTGCAAAAGAGAGACTTAACTTTAACGACCAAATTTCTTGCTGTTTGGGCATGTCTTGGTGGAAACGTCGTCGTATTGCAGAATTTTTTCGCCATAGAGATGGAAAGCCTCCCCGCTTTTTCAACCGCAAAAAAACAGCCTTACGATACGCTAAACATCAGGGAGGAGCACTAGCTGTTTGGGCTAGCAAACTCACTGCAACTTTAGAAAAAGAAGCTTCCTTAGCTGGTGTAAAATTATTACGCGTTGAAGATGGGTTTATTCGTTCACTAGGATTAGGAAGCGGGTTTTTACCACCTTGTTCTATTATTGTTGATAGTCGCGGACAATATGTTGATCCATCACGTCCGAGCGACCTTGAGCATCTTTTGGCCACTACCCAGGTAAGCCCCGCTTTGCATAAACGTGCTCAAACTTTAATGAGCAAACTTATTGATAAGCATATTTCAAAATATGCAGCAGGACATTTGCAGCATAACTCCTTTACTCGACCTGAAAATAAAGTGGTTATTTTAGTACCAGGTCAGGTTGCCGGTGATCTCTCTGTAAAATTGGGAGGTGGACGCATTACAGATAATTTTGCGCTCCTTAAAGAAGTTCGACAGCATAATCCTAATGCCTATATTATTTATCGACCACATCCTGATGTAGAAGCAGGACATCGCCCCGGTGCCATCCCCGACAAATCTGTTCTAAACTATGCCGACCTCGTACATCGTGGAGGTAGCATGAGTGTGCTGTTAGAAAATATTGATGAAGTGCATACACTGACATCACTTACAGG
Organism: Aristophania vespae; assembly: GCF_009906835.1. NCBI lineage: Bacteria > Pseudomonadati > Pseudomonadota > Alphaproteobacteria > Acetobacterales > Acetobacteraceae > Aristophania > Aristophania vespae. Next base: position 328,456 of record NZ_CP047652.1, on the reverse strand, counting down.
ATTTGAAGCTCTGTTACGTGGCCGAAAAGTGACGACATACGGCGCTCCATTCTATGCTGGCTGGGGCTTGACTACGCATTTCGGACCTGACCTCCCACGTAGAGGACGCACTTTAAGCCTGGCAGAACTTGTGGCCATCACGCTTATCCTCTACCCCCTCTATGCCGAGCCTAGATCAGGCCTACCTTGTTCTCCCGAACAACTCATTGACTATCTTGGTAATCCTACATTATGGCGACCAAGCTTCGTTATGCGTTTGCGATATGCTCAAGGACGTCTGCGACGATGTATTACCCAATATATATCGTCTCAAGCTATCCCTGCATTTTTAAATCTGTTCCAGAGGAAGAACCATAGTCGTGACTAATATGACTTCGAACGTGACTGGTCATAAAATCTCTATGACAGAACCAGAAAACGAGTCCCTTACTGACTCTAGCCGCGAAGCTTTATTTGAAGATCCGCGCCTACAGGCAGATAGCATCGACTTTAAAGAAGACCCCCCTGCAGAACATAGGCGTTTTTTGCTGCTGCAAGGATTAATGGGACCCTTTTTTCAAAGCCTCGGAAAAGCATTACGAAAACGCAAGCACAAAGTATGGAAAATTAACTTTAATGGTGGCGATGAGCTTTTTTGGCGCCTGCCAGGTGGCATAGCTTTTCGTGGACAATATGGCACCTGGCCTGGATTTTTGGGCCATACACTGCAAAAACATAAAATTACCGATGTCATATTATTCGGTGATTGTAGGGAATTACACAGCCAGGCCATACTTATATGCCGTGATATGGGCGTAACAGTACATGTCTTTGAAGAAGGCTATATCCGCCCTGACTGGGTTACCCTTGAGCGTGGGGGTGTCAATGGTTATTCCACTTTGCCTAAAGACCCGGAATGGTATCGTAATCAAGCCGCCCGCCTTCCCCTGGCACCACCACATAACCCAGTTCCTTCATCTTTTCGACGCCGTGCCTTAGAGGGCATTGCCTATAATAGTGCAACGATTTTACTCAAATGGCGCTTTCCTCATTGGACAGACTACCGTCCCTGGCCTCCTTTGGTAGAAGGCGTGGGCTGGCTGCGCCGTTTAATGCGCCGTAAAAAGGCCGAACGTCGCAGTGCAGCCTTAATGAGATGGCTGGCTCCCTCTTCGGCACGAAAAAGCGCTAAGCCTTATATGCTTCTTCCTCTACAATTAGATGCAGATGCGCAATTGCGCCTTCATTCGTCATTTTCAGGCATGGCAGAAGTTATTGTGAAGGTTATTACCTCTTTTGCAAATCATGCCCCTCTCGAGCAACGACTTGTGATTAAAGAACACCCCCTCGATAATGGTGTGCAAAACTGGAAAAAGATCATTGACCGCTTAGCCAAAGCCCACGGTGTTTCTAACCGAATTGATTATATGGAAGCCGGAGATATTGCCCAGGTTGTAAAATACGCCCAGGGTGTCATTACAGTTAATAGCACCACCGGTACGCTTGCCCTGGCGTGTGGCGTGCCTGTTATTACGTTAGGTCAAGCTGTATATGATATAGCTGATATTACCAATCAGGGTAAGCTTAATGATTTTTGGAAAAATCCGGGCAAACCTGATGAATTGACATTTGCCGCCTATAGACGCGTGCTCATTGAGCAATGCCTTATCCCTGGCGGATTCTTCTCGGAAGAGGGTGTCGAAAAACTCACACGAAGCGCCATTGCTCGTATCGAAAAAACGCCCTTTAAACCATATTTAGAGAAAAACTAAGTTGGCCCTATGTTATCTTCCGAAGCTGTTTTTTTTATCCTCGATATTTCCCGACTCATATCACGTGCCGGGCAAACTGTTCCAACAGGAATTGACCGCGTCGAACTCGCTTATGCAGAATATCTTCTAGCTCACGAAGCCCCACAAGCGCGCTTTGTTGCCCTCAGTCTGACAGGCCAAATAAGCGCTTTACCATCAGAAATGGTGCGAGCCTTTATTGAATCCCTCTGTAAAGGCTGGAATCTTGGGGAGCGTGACGCTGTTCAGCACTCAAAAAAAATAAGCCAGCAGCTTAAAAGATATCTTCTTTTAGGGCGTGAACCAGCTTATATGGCTGGTCGAAAGCGCATTATGCTTTTAATATCGCATCATCATCTTATGCGCCAAAAAACGATAGCGCGCTCCTTAAAGCGGTTCAAAGCTTTATTCGTGCCTATGGTGCATGATCTTATTCCGCTTCAATATCCTGAATATGCTCGTCCCCGTGAACCAGCCCGTCATGCCGCAAGAATGAAAACTGTTGCGGAATTATCTCATGGGGTTATCACGCCAACTATGGCTGTAGCGAACGATTTAAAGCCTTTATTTGAAGAGAAAAAACGCTCTAAAACGCCAATCTGGCCCATTCCACATGGTGTGCACACACAAGTGCTACATCATTTAGAAGAAATTCTACCGAACCATAAAACAGATAAACCATTTTTTGTCTGCTTAGGTACCATAGAGCCGCGAAAGAACCATTTACTATTACTGCACCTATGGCGGCAGATGGTCGAAAAACGCGGCAAAGATAATGTTCCTAGCCTAGTACTAATAGGCAAGCGTGGCTGGGAAAACGAAAACATCATCGATCTGCTGGAAAGAAGCCCGGCTCTTAAAGACGTCGTCGAAGAAACAAATTCCCTGTCAGATGATGATGTCGCTGCTCTCCTTAAAGGATCATGCGGGCTGCTCTTCCCAAGCTTTAGCGAAGGTTACGGTTTGCCCCTAGCAGAAGCAATGGCCTTAGGGGTGCCGGCCATCTGTGCTGATATTGCTGTCTTAAGAGAAGTAGGTGGAGAAATGCCTGTTTATCTTGACCCATTAGATGGCCCTGCATGGCAAAATGCTATTGATGATTTCACTCGCTTCGGCCCTCTTTACCAAGCACAGAAAGAACGCCTGAAGGGCTGGAAGCCCTTTCCATGGCCTCAAAGTGTCGAACAAGCCCTTAATCAATGCCGCGCCTTGGCCGTTTCTCATCAGTTAGAGGCTTGATCTATCTTTTATGAAAACTGCATTGCCTGCTCTGCGCGTTTGGTTGGATGGTCGCAATATCGGCCGCACTGGTGGCACCGGGATCCATTATTATGCTTTGGGTCTTCAGCACGCCTTAGAGAGCAAAGCCATTTCGACCTCTTGGCTTTTGGAACAAACAGAAGATTATAAACCGCGCCCACCCTTCTGGCGGCTTATGCAGGCTCTCCTCGGCCAGGCCCCTAAAGTTGGCGCTAACCTTACGACGCCATGGGGCAGTGCACACTTGGCACGAGACCTTTATCGTATTGCTCACGTTCATTATCGACATCGCAAGCATTTATTGACGATGCGTGTAACACCGCCTCTCTCTCCACCATCTGTCATGCACTGGACATCACCACTTCCTATTTATTTAGAAGGAACTCGTAATGTCGTGACAATTCATGACATTATCCCCCTCACCCATCCAAACTTAACAGGCATTGATCCACAGCGCTTTGAACGTCTATTGCGTGATTTGATGGCCAAAGACACTTATTTCGTTACTGTATCAGAAACAGTACGTCAGCAAATTCTGACCCATTTTTCCCTTGCTCCCGAACGAATTACAACACTTTATCAATCTGTCGGCTTTGATGAAAAAACCCGCAGGGCTATAAAAGAAGCACCCTCTATTGCCCCCGCTGGCTCATTTTTAATTTATGGCCGTGTAGAACACCGAAAAAATATAGAAACACTTCTTGAGGCTCATGCATTAAGCGGCACATCAACGCCACTTGTCATTATTGGCCCAGACGGTGATGACCGCCCCGATTGCACCTCCCGAAGCTCAACAAGCAATGTCATCCGCCTGCCATGGAGTAGCCGACACTCACTTTTACGCACCTTAAGTGAAGCTAAAGCATTATTATTTCCAACAAAGGCAGAAGGTTTTGGCTTACCCATTATCGAAGCCATGGCTCTTAATACACCAGTACTCACCAGCAAAGGCGGTGTCACTGAAGAGATAGCCGGAAAAGCCGCTATTTTGGCTGATCCTGACGATGTTCATGCTCTGGCTGAGTCCATTAAAATGCTAGACCAGCTTTCCTCTGAAAAAAGGCACAATCTGGTTAAAGCTGGGCAAGAGCGAGCAGCCTTTTTCCATCCTGAACCATATGCACACAGGGTCAAAACTTTTTACAAAAAACTGCTTCAGCAAAAATAATAAATTTTAACGCTGATAGATATCATCTAATCTTATAATATCATCTTCACCGAGATAGGCACCTGACTGTACCTCTATAAGCGTTAAAGGAATCCGACCAGGGTTTTCTAAGCGGTGTACACAACCAAGCGGCAAATAAACACTTTCATTTTCTTGCACGATAAGTTGTTCTTGATCACGCGTAACAACAGCCGTACCTCCAACAACAACCCAATGCTCTGCACGGTGAAAATGTTTTTGCAGAGAAAGTTGCTCACCTGGACTGACATAAATACGTTTAACCTGGAAGCGCTCTTTTTTAATGAGGCTTTCATAAAACCCCCAGGGACGGTACACGCGAACATGCTGCTCAGCTTCGCTATGCCCTTCCTTTTTTAATCGTGCCACCATGTGCCTGACATCCTGGGCCGAGTCACGATGCGACACCATCACGGCATCTTGCGTCACAATGATAATTAGATCGCTCACACCTGTGACAGTTGCCACGACACCATCAGAATGGACGTAACAATTACGAGCATTATCTAAAAATACATTTCCCCTAACGGCGTTACCCGCCTCATCTTTGGGGGTCAGCTCCCATACAGCATCCCAGCTTCCAACATCCATCCAGTTAAAACGCGCCGGCACAACAGCCGCCCGCCTCGTTTTTTCAGCTACAGCATAATCAACTGAAATAGAAGGTGACTGGCTAAAGGCCTCTTTATCAAGCTGAACAAAACCTAAATCCCGACTATTATGACGAATTGCTTTTTGAACATTGTCATAAATATCAGGGGCCAGAGCCTTTAACTCGCTTAGAAAAACCTTCGCTTTCGCAATATACATCCCCGAATTCCAGAAATAGCGACCGTCATTTACCAAACGCTTCGCTTCACTCTCATCTGGTTTTTCTAAAAAGCGGGCAATGTGAAAGCTATTTTCCACTCCGGCGAGAGCGGGACCTTGTTCAATATAACCATAGCCCGTCTCTGGGCGCGTTGGTTGCATCCCGAATGTTGCAATAAAACCTTTCTCTGCGGCCTGACGTGCCTGTGATAATACCTCACCTAGAGCGGCAAGATCACTAATTTCTGCATCAGCAGGCATAAACCATAAAATAGCTTCGTCATCTTGATCAGCCTGCAAAAAGGCAGCCGCTGCCATAGCAGCCGCAGAATTACGGGCCACTGGCTCAAGAAGAATAGTTGCATCTTCAATATCAACCTGCCGTAGCTGCTCAGCCATGATAAAGCGATGTTCCCAACTCCCCACAATGATGGGAGACGCCTTGATCCCAAGTGAACGCGCACGCAATAAGGTTTCTTGAAAAGGCGTTTCTTCTCTCAGTAGTGCACAAAATTGTTTAGGGTAGCTCTTGCGAGATACAGGCCAAAGCCTTGTGCCAGACCCTCCAGAAAGAATAACAGGAATCATCATATAAAGTCTTTTTTCTGTAAAGAACTTATGTCGTTAATATCATAACCAAGATCATGATATTAGAGTTTTACGAGCATTAAACATAGTCAAAAAAATTAATCTGCCCCAAGCATGCAGCCATAACATCTTACTTTTCACAAAAATTAGCAGGTGCAAGAAAAAAATTTATTTATTTTGAAAAGAATAATTTAAATATAATATCTGAAAATCAATTTTTAAAAAACTAATAAATTATATTAATTTTCAAAAATATAAACAAATATTTTTAGGACTTGGTAACATTTAATTAACAATTATATATGTTTTAATATTAAAAAATTTTATAATCATTTTGAACTCAAAATAAAAAAACAGCACTTTATTATAAAAATTCATGCAGCTTTTATTCCCACTTCAAAGTAACATTTTATAGAGCTTTTTAAAGACACTACTTGGTTTCTAGGTTTTTATGATGTAATACGGGCAAAAGGTGGAATTAAGGCTAAACGCGGCAGGAATGAATGGATTGTCATCGATGGATATAGTCAACGCAAACTCCAATCACCCTCCCTCATTGATGGAACGTCTGGTACAGGGCGTTAAAAATTTTTGGCATAACCATAAGCCTTTTTGTATCACCGTAATATTACCTACTGTAATAACTGCCTTTTATTTATATGTTATTGCAGCACCGCAATATATTTCAGAAGCTCATTTTGTGGTTCATGGGCATTCTACACAACCCTCATCCCCTCTTTCTCTGAGCAATTTAGTTCAAAGCGGGAGCACGACATCAGAAAATACATACGTTGTGCAAGACTACATGGTGTCACGCGATGCAGTGCATAAATTAAGCAAAAAGCTTGATTTCAACGCGATCTTTAATCCCAAAAAAGCTGATTTTTTGGCACGTTACCCGGCATTTTTTGACTTTAAAGATAAAGAACATTTTTTCAGATATTATAAACGCCATGTAAAAGTCGTTATGGACTCCGAGACAGGCATTTCAAAGCTAAAGGTAAGAAGCTTTAATGCAGTCGACTCACAAAATATTGCTCATGCTCTTTTAAAAATCAGTGAGGATCTCGTTAACGAGATTAATAAAAGACAGCGCGAAAACACGACCCGTACTGCCCGCAAAGAAGTCGAAAAATTACAAAACGAACTTTATAAAGTTAATAGTCAATTAGCCGAATATCGTACTCAAACGGCTATGCTAGATCCAGATAAGCAATCTACGCCTCTTCTTGGTTCCATCACGTCTCTTCAGCAATTATTGCTGACATACAGGATGCAACTAACACAGCTTGAACAAGCAGCACCTCATAACCCGATGATTTCTGTTTATCGGCAGCATATTAAGGTACTGAAAAAAGAGATTGAACAAGCCCAGCTAGACATAACAGGAGCGCAAAACGAATCTCTTGTTCCTAAAATCAGAGGCTATGATGACCTTATCTTGCAACGCAAGCTGCTTACACATCTTCTAGCAAGTGCAACAGCTTCATTAGAGACAGCTCAGGCACAAGCTGATAAGCAAATGATCTTTGTTGATGTGCCTGTACAGCCTAATTTACCAGACTGGCCAGAATATCCATATGCCTTGCTCTGCTTAGCTGTGGTCTTCGTTTGCTTCTTATTCATCCATGTTATGGTGCGCATGCTTATCCTTGGGCCAGGGAGCATAGCCTAAGATGAAAAAGAATACCTTACTCCAAGATTTTATGCTCCAATTTCGCGTCATACACGCTCTCATTATACGTGAGATTCATACGCGCTATGGACGTGAAGATCTTGGTTTTTTATGGGTATTAGGAGAACCGCTAATTTTCTGTGCGGGTGTCACAATTTTATGGACGGCAATCCGTCCTTCGCACGAGCATGGTTTACCTATGACGGCTATGGTCGTTACAGGTTACATTCCTCTTACAATGTGGCGCCACTGCATGGCCCGCTCTGTCAAGGCTTTTGAAGCCAATGGGAGTCTTCTTTTTCATAGACAGGTAACTCCGCTTGATATCATCATAGCGCGAAGTTTTCTTGAAATTATCGGCACTATGATGGCAGGTGTGCTTGTTTTTGCCGCAGCCGTATCTACGGGCTATATGGAGTTACCCGAAGAGCCATCTCTTCTCTGGTTAGGACTGCTTTTTCACATGCTTTTCAGTTTTAACACTGCGCTGATCTTTGCAGCATTAACTGAAATGTCCGAGCTTTTGGAAAAATTTCTTGGTGTATTTGGCTATTTAAGTCTCCCCTTTACGGGAGCTTTTATTATGGTCGATTGGTTTCCGCCGCAATATCGTTGGGCCATAATGTGGTCTCCTAGCCAGGAAAGTATTGAAATGATCCGTGCTGGGCAATTTGGACTGAATAGTCATGCTCACTATGATATATTTTATACATGCTGGATTAACGTCATTTTGCTTATTATCGGCTTATATCTTACACTAAGAGTGCGCCGTTATATCTTCCTCAATTAAGAGCGTTCTTCCATGATTAGATGCATCGATATCATCAAGGATTACCACGTTGAACGCGGGAAAAAACGGGTTCTTGATGGAATAAATTTTCAGATGGAGCGCGGTGAGAAAGTAGGGGTTCTGGGCCGTAATGGAGCTGGAAAATCTACATTAATTAGGATTATTGGTGGTGTAGAATTACCAACAGCAGGCCGTATTGAACGCGATATGAGTGTATCCTGGCCATTAGCCTTTGGTGGAGCCTTCCAAGGAAGTTTGAGCGGTCTTGATAATTTGCGGTTTATATCGCGAATTTATAATCTCGACTATAAAAGTGCCCGTGATTATGTCGATGAATTTGCCGAGCTTGGCTCACAGCTTTTAGACCCTGTTAAAACTTATTCATCTGGCATGCGCGCACGCCTGGCATTTGCCCTTTCTGTTATCATTGAGTTTGATGCCTATTTAATCGATGAAGTGATTATGGTGGGTGACGCAAAATTTGCAAAAAAATGCCAAGATGAACTTTTTGTCAAACGTTCAGATCGTGCTCTGATTATCGTATCACATGATATGGGCTTCATCCGTGAAACATGCTCACGGAGCGCTGTGATATATGACAAAAAGTTACATGATTTTAGCAGCGTTGATGAAGGTATCGAGGTTTATAACTCACTATGAAAAAAAATAATTCCTTCGCGCTATTTTGCCCAAAACAGCTATTCCAAAATCCTGGCTTTATATTTCACTCAACCGAAAGGTCTTTCGCAATGACATAGAATTTCAATTCCGGAGCTTTTGCATTAATCAAATAAATTAGTGCTTTTTATCGCCCAAGAAATTATTTTCACCGGCGTGTCCCTAGACAAACTATGAGAACGCGTAATGTCAGCCTCTTTAAACAGGAAAATTGCTTCACATAAACCTAAGAACTCTTTCTCCTTATCTATAGGGCTGTGGGTATATTAGCGTTACTCCTTACCGGTTGTTCCTGGATGCCGCGTTCCAGCCCTACGCAGGGGCAAGTGCGCGGTTACACAAAATCCAAGGCAAATAAGGCAAATCTGGACTATAAATTAGTCTCTATGACGCCCGAAGTTGCCAATATTTTAGCTTCGGAAATTCAACCGCTTATCTCTACTTTGCAAAAAGGTGATGTCCGTACCACCGGCAATGATCGCATCGGTGCGGGAGATATGCTTGGTATTACAATCTTTGAGCTTGGTAGCAGCCTGTTTTCTAATGCCGATCATAATATTGGCAGCACCAGCGCCAGTGGCAGCGGAACAATGGTTCCGCCACATATTACCAGCCAGGAGCTTCCTCCTACACAAGTCGAAAATGACGGTACTATTATGGTGCCATATGCAGGTCATCTAAAGGTAAAAGGGAAAACACCCAGCCAGGTGGCCACCATGATTCAAAAAAGTCTGAAAGGAAAATCACAAAATCCACAAGTGATGGTCCGTATTCAGAAAGACATCAACAATACTGTCATTGTCTCCGGTGAAGTCTCCAAACCTGGTCGCGTTATTTTATCTCTTGCTGACGAACATCTCTCTGATGTTGTTGCTATCGCTGGCGGCGCAAAATATGCGCCTCAGGACACCGAAATTGAGCTCGTGAGACGTGGTCGATTGGGGGCTACAGATCTTGCAACTCTGGAGAACCACCCTGAGGAAGATATCCGCGTTGATCCAGGTGACCGTATTCGAGTAATTTATCAGCCACGTACTTTCACAGCCTTTGGTGCTATTGGACAAACGCAAGAACGTAACGAAGTTAAGTTTGGCACAGCCACTCTTACTTTAGCAGGAGCTCTGGCACGTATCGGTGGGCCAGCTGATAGTCGGGCCGATCCAAATGGTGTTTATCTCATTCGTTATGAAAATGAAGAAGTCTGTAACCGTTTAGGTATCCCTGTTAAGGCTGGACATCACTCAGCACCTGTCGCCTATGAAATTGACCTTATGAACCCAACCCAATATTTCCTCGCCCAGAGGATACCTGTTAAGGATCATGATGCCATTCTCATTACCGATGCACCATCAACACGCTTCTTCAAAATCAATATGTTGATTGGAACCTTACTGGGTGAAGGCACAACGGCAGGACTTTATGCTGTCAGGTAAAATGCAAGACTAAAGAAGACCTAAAAAGCGGGGTGAAACATCATGTTTCGCCCCGCTTTTTTATATAATTCACATTATGTAATTTAAACAAAGTAACCGTCATGACTCATGAGGTCATAGTTATTATCGAGACGGTTACCTGTGGCTGAACTCAACCTGTCACCTCATTTATTCATAATGGTACGTATAATAGTATGATGTAATTCAGCCATGGTTAGAGGCACATTTTCTTGAGATGATGGTAATTTTACACTCTTACCTTCATTGAAACGCAACATGACATAGGGGGTTGTACGAGAAACATGGGGCTGAGGCGGTAAAGGTCCTAAAGCCGGACGATGATCACCGAAAAAAACAAGCAAGGCATCTTTGCCACTCGCTTTAAGACCGTCACATAAATTTGAGAGCATTTCATCACTATGCTGAGCATGCTCACGCCATGCATCAGACCCTTTGACCAGACCCAAACGACCATCTTTCCAGGGACCATGATTTTCTATCGTGACGCAATAAGCCAAAAACCGATCATGTTTTTGCACTGTTTGTAAAAGATAGTGAGCAAGAGACGCATCACTTACATAATCGCCAATCTTATCTTGTTCAGTAAAAGCCTCACCTCCTATGAGAGAGGTAAAACCAAGTTGAGGCATTAGCTCCCGGCGATTGTAAAAATTAAGATCATAAGGATGAAGGAAAAGTCTTTTTTCATATAACAAGCTAAGCTGATTTGCCAAACCATGAGAAGGCGTTTGAGCCGCAGTCAAAAAGGGATCAAATAAGCGATATGAGAGCGCTTCATTTTCATCACCACATAAGACACCATACTCACTTCGCATTGTATAAGCCCCAAACCCACTAGGATGAAGCTCCCCCCACTGTATAGCTTCATCGCGGGCACGAGCCAGAGTAGGTAAGGTTTCCCACTGGGGATTAAGAACAGATGGCTCAGCAAAGGACTCGCACTGCACAATTATGACAATATCTGGAGCTTGACCAACCGCCTCTAATCCAATTTGAGGCAAAGGACGAGCAGATAAAGGCGGCAAATTTTTCCAACGACGAACATAAAGCAATAAAGTTGGTAACAGGCCATCACGTTGCATGTCCGCCCATAAATCAGGCGGAAATAGGCCAGGATCACTTTGCGCTTCAAGAATCAACTTTAGGCTGACAGCCGAAAGAATAGCTAAAACCGCACCTTCTATCCGTATAATAATCTGGCCATTTGACGCCCAAATTAACATTAAAATTAAAAGCACAAGGGCTGAGAGAGACAACCAGCGCACAAAAACAGGAATAGCCTGAAGATAAAAACGGGGATGTTTAACAAAAGCCGCTAATAAAGTGAGATCAGTAAAAACAAGTGGCTCATTGAGTAATCTTAATTTCAGATTTGACCCAATCACTAGTACCAGAAGCAAAGCTCCCGTAAGCAAAAGAGCAACACTCACCGAGCCAGTCATAACAAGCAAGAGGCTACTCAGTAACAAAAGAGGTAAGAAGCGCAATGCCAGCTTACGAATAGAGCGAAACCCTAGCCGCGGTTTTGCAAAGAAATCTATTATTTCTCCCAAAATCAAGGCCCCAATGACCAAAATTAAAAGGGCCAGTTTATCATGAGAGATGCTTTGCAATAACATTGGCGCCAAGGTCTCCTTTACGTTGCAGCTCTATATTGTAAACTTTCTTTTGAGTCATATAAGAAAGTTATTTAAGGAAACTTTAATAAATTAGGGCTTAAATTTGGGCGATTAAATATCTTTTTGTACGAAAAAAAACCACATTTATGACAGAAGTCTTCTTTATAAAATTTATACATAAATATATTTGATATATTATGCTATTCTCAAAATCATTTGTGATCCACGATTTCTTTTAGCCGGATGTTCATGACAGATTTTCCTTCAAAGCCAGCTAAACACGAACAGATTTCGCGTTACAAAAAGATCTCAGGCAAAGCCCCTCCCATACGAATCTTTAAACGAGATTGGATGGAAGCGTTTACCCTCATTTCTTTTAGAACTTTTTTAACATTTTGCATCATAGGTGAGTGTCTGGCTCTCTATGTAACATACCAATATTCACATAACTGGCTCGGCTGTCTTTGGCGCTTTGCCGTAGGCATTATTGTCTGGGAATTTTTTGAATATGTAATGCACCGTTATATTTTTCACTTCAAAAGCAATAATCCCTATCTCCAAAAAATGGTCTATATCTTCCACGGTAACCATCATATCCAACCCAACCACCCTCTTCGCACGATTATGCCACTAATCGTTACCCTCCCAGTGGGCATAATTATCTGGTCAGTATCAATCTGGTGTGGCGGCGCTGGCTTTGGAAGCGCATTTTTTGCAGGGTTTTTCCTGGGATATGCACTCTATGATACAATTCATTACGCCACGCATAATTTTCGCATGAAAAGCTTCCCGCTATCATGGCTCAAAAAGCACCATTTATTGCATCATTATATGACCGAAGAGCATAATTATGCCATCAGCCTGCCATGGCTAGATGTCATTTTTCGCACTCTCTACCATCCAAAACACCGTAAATAACGCACTATTTTGATAAAACGTCCTTACAAAGATTGAAGAAACATTCGAAATATTCGTAACGTAGAGGCTTCTTTCTAATTTTATTATTTAAGAGCCTTTTATGAATGATAACGACTTACCTAAAACCCTTCATCCAGAAACATTAGCCCTACATGCGGGCTGGCGTGCAGACTTAATCACAGGCTCTGTCGTACCACCCATTCATCAAACCACCTCCTACCAATTTGCAGATAGTGACCAGGCGGCCAAACGCTTTAGTTTGCAAGAAGCAGGGCCAATTTATACCCGCCTCGGCAACCCCACTATAGACGTGCTTGAACAACGTCTTGCTGCCTTAGAAGGGGTGTTGCTGCTGTTGCTGTTTCATCAGGACAAGCAGCTTCGGCCATGGCTGTTCAAACAATTGCCCAGGCTGGAGATAATATTGTCAGCAGCACTGATATTTACGGAGGAACGTGGAATCTCTTTACCCATACGCTGCGCAATATGGGTATTGATGTGCGCTTTGTTGATCCTTCCGACCCTCAAGCCTTTCTAAAAGCAAGTGATGAACGCACAAGGGGATGGTATCTGGAAATGCTACCAAACCCTAAATTAGTCGTACCTCCTTTGGCAGAAATTGCCTCACTCGGACGCACACATAATATTCCTCTTATCGTCGATAATACAGCCGCTCCCTTAATTGCCAAACCATTGGAACACGGAGCCGCCATCGTTATTTATTCCACGACCAAATATATAGGGGGCACGGCACATCTATCGGAGGCATTATTATTGATAGTGGCACCTTTGATTGGGACAAAACCCCAAAACGCCACCCTCTCCTAACAACGCCTGACCCCAGCTATCACGGCTTAATCTGGAGCGAAGCGGCAAAGAAATTTGGACCTATTGCCTATGCATTACGCCTACGCGCTGTGTTGCTACGCGACTTAGGAGCGGCTTTATCACCCTTTAACGCCTTCCAGCTCATTCAAGGCGTTGAAACCCTCCCATTAAGAATGGAACGTCATTGCGAAAATGCTGCTTTAATTGCCCACTACCTCAAGAGGCACAAAGCCGTTTCAAAAGTAATATATCCTGCCTTACATAAAGGAGAGACTTTTAAACGGGCTCAAACCTATTTTAACGGCAGATATGGTGGACTTGTTGGGTTTGAACTGTCTAACGGCGTGGAAGGTGGAAAACGCTTTATCGATTCACTAAAGCTTCTTTATCACGTCGCTAATATTGGCGATGCACGCAGCCTTGCCATTCACCCTGCTTCAACCACTCACTCCCAATTAACCCCGACTGAACAAAAAGCTGCGGGTGTATCACCTGGCTATGTGCGTCTTTCAGTCGGGTTAGAACATCCTGACGATATTATAGCTGATCTTGAACAAGCTTTAGCCCAGGCTCAGAAAGCTTAGTTTAAGTTTTCTGAAATTATGTGCAGGCCATCATTAAAAGTAATTTTAAGAGTGGACCTGCAACATAAAATTCTAACTACTTAAATTTTTCTTGCCTCTCACATAAATCTTAACTCATAAAATATTTATAATATCAGTAAAGATACATGCTTATTCTTTATTAAAGAAATAATTTTGAGTATTTTCACCCAAATATACCACTATGTTTCTGCACTTTTGATTCACTTAAAACATGATGCCAAACCTTATCGCCATCAAAAATTATGGTTAATGTTTTTTTCTTACCATGTGTACCATTGGAAAAAGCTCCATAATAAGGAATGAGGTTAGTGGCATCAATCTGCTCTCTTTCGAACGTATACTTCCAGAGTTCATGGCCGCTATCGGTAAAGCTTGTTTCTTTAGGATCACCAAACAGTTTCCTCACCTGATCCTTGGTTGTAGTCCCATCAACCACTTTAGTATCAATCGTTGCCGATGTTTCTTTCCTAATACTCACATTCCCACTTGAACTACACGCTCCCAACAACAGCAATGATGTCATAAAAAAGGACAATTTTATTGTTTTCATATAATGATTCCACAATGTGTCGAAAACACATAAATATTACAATATCGCTAATTTTAGAATATTTTTTTATATAGGACTGGCGGGGTATTTGAACAGGATTGTACAGTTTCGTTCTTGCAGAACTACATCAAACCGTCATTTCTTGTTAGTATTTCATTTGCCTTTGCTGGCTTCAATGTACTTAACAAGCTACATTTTATTGAAGGCACCATCATCACAAACTGGCTATTTTGGCCATTTATGAGATTATTTTCTATTTTATGATGAAAATAATGGTGGAGGGGGTTGGATTCGAACCAACGTAGGCGTACGCCAGCGGATTTACAGTCCGCCCCCTTTAGCCACTCGGGCACCCCTCCAAAAGGTTGACTGTTTAATAAGTATCATTTCGGGCTATGTCAATGAGCATAAGACGATTATAGAGAAGTTTATGGTCAAAAAATCGTTTTCACAGTCTCGCCGCCCCTCTAACTCCGTGCCTGATCTGTCTCGGCAAGGAAATAAACGGGTTCAAACACGCCAACGTTCTAGTTCTCTCGGACGAGGAGATTACTGGATTTATGGGCTTCATGCTGTTATGGCTGCGCTAGAAAATCCTCTACGCACAGCGCATGAACTTCTTGCCACGCGTGAAGCTGCTGCATCTATATCGCAGCAATCTGCAATACAGCCACGCATTGTAACGCGTGAGCAGCTCGATTCTCTTTGCGGACGTGAGGCTGTGCACCAAGGCATATGCCTGCATGTTTCTCCCCTCACCCCCCTCACTATTGAAGAGGCCCTTGAACGCCCTGGGCCGGTTTTAGTTTTGGACCAGGTTACTGATCCTCGAAATATTGGTGCCATTTTGCGCTCTGCTGCTGCCTTTGGCGCTGCTGCGGTTTTGGTTCAAGATCGCAATACACCGCCCGAAACGGGCACTATGGCAAAAGCCGCCTCAGGTGGGCTTGATATTGTGCCTTTACTGAGAGAGACAAATCTTTCTCGTGCCCTTTCACAACTGCAAAATGAAAATTTATGGGTTATTGGGCTTGATGCGGGTGGAGCACCGCTGCGCCGTGATGGGTTAGGTGATCGACGCGTTGCTCTTGTTCTGGGTGCTGAAGGGGCTGGTTTGCGCCGTCTTACACGTGAGACTTGTGATGAAATTGCCTCTATTCACATGCCTGGTACTATGGAGAGCTTAAATGTCTCTAATGCTTCGGCTGTTGCTCTTTATGAGCTCACACGCCCTTTTTAAAGCCTAATAAAAAACCTCTCATAAAGGGTTTTCTTTATGAGAGGTTTTATAATTAAATCTCTTTAGAGCTTAGAACAAAAACTAAAGAGTTATTTTAAGAGGCAAATGGGTAATCTGTGTAGCCTTTGGGGCCATACTCAATGCCGTACCATGTTTTTATCTCGCTTTTTTGCCAGGTAATGTTGTTTTTAATCCGGTGAACCAGGTCAGGATTGGCAATAAAAGGTCGACCAAAAGAAATTCCGTCAGCATGACCAGAGGCAACAGCCTCTTTAGCTTCCTCAGCTGTGTAATTCTGGTTCAGTATGAGAGGGTTTGTGAATACTTTGCGGATTTTTGGAGACAGAATTGGCTGGTCTGTTTCTTCAGCAAACTCAAAATCGCTATTTTCTTTCCACTCACGTAATTCGAGCCACGCGACACCAAGATCCTGCAACATTTTAGCAGCAGGCACGAACACGGTTTCGGGGTTACTATCAACCGTGCCTTGTACTTCACCATTTGGTGATAAACGAACACCAACCCGCTCGGCGCCAACAGCATTAATCACTGCCTGCGTCACCTCACGCAAGAAACGCATGCGATTTTCTGGAGAACCACCATATTGGTCAGAGCGATGATTTGTGCCGTCACGCAAGAATTCGTCGATTAAATAGCCGTTGGCAGCATGAATTTGCACGCCATCAAACCCGGCTTTTATTGCATTTTGGGCTGCTTTGGCATAATCGGCCACAATAGCAGGAAGCTCATCGGCTCTTAGAGCGCGGGCTTCTTCATAAGGTTTTTTGCCTTCATAAGTGTGAATGTAACGAGGTGCTGTAGAAGGTGAAGGCGCAACAGGCTGTTCACCTGTAATAGAAGAATGCACCAGACGGCCCATATGCCAGAGCTGGCATACGATTTTGCCCCCTTTATCATGAACAGCTTTGATGATGGGTTTCCAACCCTCAATTTGAGCATCGTTCCAAATACCAGGGGCATTAATCCACCCTAAGCCCTGGCGAGAAATACCCGTAGCTTCTGAGATAATAAGTCCCGCTGTGGCGCGCTGTGTATAATACTCAATCATTAATTCTGTTGGGACAGCATTTTTATCGGCACGTCCCCGCGTTAATGGAGCCATAAAAACACGGTTAGACGTTTTAATAGAACCAAGTTGAATAGGATCAAATAAATTAGGCATTGACTTTGCTCCCTTTTGAATGACTTTCTCTCTCGGTCCGGACTGTGAAAAAATTTGGACTAAAATGAGTCATTCATTGTTCGATACAATTCGAACGATGAATGACTTTCATCCAGCTGTCAAGAAAATTTCTTCTCTTGAGAGACTCATATATTTTTATCGCGCAATTTTTGAGAAATTTAGCTCTATGACTATGGTTTCAAGCTTTGGAGCGGAACAGAAGGATACTCATTATATTCTTTGGGAAGTAAACTTATCGCATAACATATGACCATATCATCTTTTTATCTCAAAATATTTTTTGATATGGCATGCAGGATTAATAATAACATTATTAATCTAGCCAAAGACAATCTCTTTATGATGACCAGCTTCAGCCGCATTTAAGTTTTTATATGCTGATGAATGGAGTTCTTGGGCATTTATGTAAATAAATGATACTATACCGTATTAAAAGGTTCGGTATATATCAAATGCAAGCTGCTATTTTTTACGTCAGGGGTGAGACTTAGAACTGTTATGTCGTCAAATTACGTACATCCTGATTTTAGTGAGATAACCATTCTCACTGTTTTAAAGGCTTTAGCAGACCCAATACGTTTGGACTTGGTACGTCAGCTTCATAAATTGGGCAAGGCTAATTGCACGACCCTTTTAGGCAAACGTCCCAAATCAAGCATGTCGCACCATTTTCAGGTTTTACGTGACAGCGGTATTATTCACACGCAGATCAAGGGCGTGCAGCATATTAATGCAATTCGGCGCCAGGAATTAGATGAACATTTTCCTGGCCTTATGGAAGCCGTTATTAAAGGTTTATTGAGAGACTGATTTGCTTAATTCAAGTTCAGCAATGATCTGAGCTTTTTCTGGTGCCCAAATAAGAATTCTCTCTCCTCCCTCTACTGTTCTTAAATCCAAAGCAAGACTGCCATCAGAACGTGCCGTAATAGACTGCACTTTCTCTCCGGGACGAGGGACGAGGCTGAGCACTGAAGGCGTAGCCAAAACATTATGATAAGCTGCTTTTGTCTGAGGTGCTGCCACATCATTATGATGTAAGGCACGGTGAACAATCACCCATAAAAGAATGGCTGTTCCGATAACAATTAACAGGCCCATAATAATAACAGCGCCTAATAAAAAACGAGACGGACGCGCATCATGAGCTATCTCGCCCATCGTCACAGTTTGAGCTACACTCTTTTTCATGTCTGATGCTTTCACTTCTGAGTCTTCTCCCATATCTATGTCCTCTCATAACGCCTTAACTCTGAATCTGGTCATATCTTCTGACCAGACAGGAGAACGTATAGACCGTCTTTTAGCCGAACAGAATAAATCTCTTTCTCGTTCGCGTGTAAAAGCTCTTATTGAATCGGGTTTTTTAAGCTGTAATGGTGACATTAAGCGTGACCCGTCTCTTATCACACGTGAGGGCATGAATATTTCTCTCACTATTCCTCCCCCAGAACCCGCCCGCCCTCAGGCAGAAACCATTGCCCTCACTATTTTATATGAAGATCGTGACCTCATTGTTATTGATAAGCCAGCAGGGCTTGTTGTTCATCCAGCCCCGGGTAATGAGACAGGCACTTTAGTCAATGCCCTTTTAGGTCATTGTGGACCAGAATTTGAGGGCATTGGTGGAGAAAAACGTCCCGGCATTGTTCATCGCCTCGATAAAGACACTTCTGGCGTTATGGTTGCTGCCAAAACTCCTTTAGCACATCAGCATCTTTCCGAAGCTTTTGCTGACCGCACAATCAAACGCTCATATCGTGCATTAGTATGGGGCGTATTACCCCCAAAGGGAGAACTAGAAGGCAATATTGGCCGCGATAAGCGCGATCGTAAAAGAATGGCCGTTGTACAATCAGGGGGTAAGCATGCTTTGACGCATTTTAAGACCCTTTCTGTTTTTCATGACTCTATTAGCCTTATTGAATGCCGCCTGGAGACTGGCCGCACCCATCAAATAAGGGTTCATCTTTCTCACGCAGGGCACCCGCTTTTGGGTGATCCTGTTTATCTAAAACGTGTTCCAGCTCAGGCAAAAAAGCTTGATAAAGAGCTACGTGCCTTATGCCTTGATTTTCCCAGACAGGCCCTTCACGCTGCGACTCTGGGTTTTATTCACCCCCGTACAAAAGAAGAGCTGGAATTTAGCACACCTCTTCCCTTTGATTTTGAAGAGTTGCTTGCTCATTTGAGTGCGCATTAATCGGCTAAACTTTATTTAATGTTTGACAAATTTAGCAAAACCTATTAGAAATACACTTGATCCGACGAATCTGGCGCATCGCCGGAACGGACGTGCCGCTTCTTCATTGCCGCATATAAGGGGTAAGAGGCGGTGACGTAGTAGCAATGTCCTTTCCTCAACAGCGTCACAAACCGGGAGTATGTCAATCTTTCAGAAATATAGACAAAATGGAGTTGTCTCTCTGTCTGGTTCGTCATCTCGGTGCAAGGAGTCGAAACATATGAATTCTCCTGTTGCCATTCCCAACATTGGTCCTGAAAGCAACCTAACGCGGTATTTACAGGAAATTCGCCGCTTCCCCATGCTTACGGCTGATGAAGAACTCACTCTTTCCCGGCGGTTAAGAGACAATGATGATACAAAGGCGGCCCACCGTCTCATCACATCTCACCTTCGTCTGGTTGCAAAGATTGCCATGAGCTACCGTGGCTACGGTCTGCCTCTTAATGAGCTGATTAGCGAAGGTAATATTGGCATGATGCAGGCTGTTCGCCGCTTTGATCCTGAACGGGGTTTCCGTTTAGCGACTTATGCAATGTGGTGGATCCGCGCTGCTATGCAAGAATATATTCTACATAGCTGGTCTCTTGTTAAAATGGGGACGACTGCCGCACAGAAAAAACTTTTCTTTAATCTTCGTCGCCTTAAAGGTCAGATGCAAGCTTTTGAGGAAGGTGATCTAAAACCAGAGCAGGTTAGCAAAATAGCGCAGACTCTGGATGTGCCTGAGCAAGATGTGATTTCTATGAATCAACGTCTTTCTTCCTCTGACCACAGCCTTAACGCTCCCTTACGTATGGATGGTGAAGGGGAATGGCAGGACTGGCTTGTTGATGAGCAAGAAAGCCAAGAAGATATTTTGGCTGAGTCAGAAGAGCTTAATGGCCGCAAAGCCCTCTTATCTGAGGCTATGCAAACACTCAATGAGCGTGAACGCCATATCATTACCGAACGCCGTTTGAATGAAGAGACCTCCACTTTAGAGGAACTATCTCATCATTATAACGTCTCACGTGAGCGCATTCGTCAAATTGAGGCTCGTGCCATGGAGAAGTTACAAAAAGCTATGGCAGAAGCTGTTGAGCGGCGCCGTAAAGATCAAGGACTTGAAGATTAATCAAAATTCTGTCCCTCAGATAAGTCGTTAAATTAAAAACCCGCTTCATATTTTAAAATATGAAGCGGGTTTTATATAAGAGCGACTCTTAAGCTCTATTCCAAAGCTCTTTTAAAACTGTATGAGGAGAGATTGATAACATCCCTCCTCATAATGCGAGCTTTTAGCCTAAACCAAGCTGTTGCCCCGCAGTGCGAAGAACTTCAATTCCTGGAAGAATTTTACCTTCTAACCACTCTAGGAAAGCACCGCCTGCAGTAGAGATGTAACTCATATCCTGCGAAACACCTGCATGTTTGAGAGCCGAAACTGTGTCACCGCCCCCTGCAACTGTTCTCAGTTTACCTTCTTTTGTCAGCTTGCCAGCAGCTTGTGCAACTTCATTTGTGCCACGATCAAAAGGTGCAATTTCAAATGCGCCTAAAGGACCATTCCACACTAAAGTTTTTAGCTGTCCTAAACGCTGCTCCATAAGAGCAACTGTCTTTGGTCCGACATCCAAAATCATGACATCATCAGGAATCTGATCAATAGGATAGACCCATGTTTCAGCATTCTCTTTGAATTCACGTGCCACAACAGCATCTACAGGAAGGACAATATCACAGCCCTTCTCTTTTGCATGTTTGGCAATTTGGAGAGCCGTGTCATGCATATCTGCCTCTTGCAGAGATTTGCCGACATTACAGCCCTGAGCTGCCAGAAATGTATTGGCCATGGCGCCGCCGATGAAAAGAACATCGACTTTTTCAAGGACATTACCAATCAGATCAAGCTTGGTAGAGATTTTAGAACCACCAATAATCGCCCCTACGGGACGCTCTGGAGTCTCTAAAGCCGCTGTTAGGGCACCAAGCTCAGCTTCCATGAGGCGACCTGCGAAAGAAGGCAGGATTTTTGCAACGCCTTCGGTCGAGGCATGGGCTCTATGAGCTGCCGAAAAGGCATCATCAACATAGAGATCACCATTTTCGGCAAGAGCTTTTGCAAAAGCCGCGTCATTAGCCTCTTCCCCTGCATGAAAACGTGTATTTTCAAGCAGAAGAACATCCCCATCCTGCATGGACTGCACAGCCTCTGTAACTTGAGGACCGACACAATCATGTACGAATGTGACAGGCTGAGCCAGGAGTTTGGATAAGGCTGCGCTTACTGGCTCCAAGGACATATCAGGAACAACTTTGCCTTTTGGGCGGGCAAAGTGGCTCAGAACAATAACCTTGGCACCTTTTTGAGCTAATTCACGGATTGTCGGAACAACACGCTCAATCCGCGTCGTATCTGTGATGGCCCCATTATGCACAGGCACATTGAGATCAGCACGTAGAAGCACACGTTTGCCGCGTGCTTCTATAGTATCAAGCGTGCGAAACGCCATGATTAGACGTTCCCCAACAAAACTGCCGTATCAACCATACGGTTTGAGAAGCCCCATTCATTGTCATACCAAGCAACAACACGAACAAGCTTGCCGCCATCAACTAATGTTGTCTGAGTTGCATCGAAAGTTGAAGATGCTGGGACATGAATGAAGTCTGAGCTTACGAGAGGGTCTGTATTATAGTCTAAAATATTTTTTAGACGACCTTGAGACGCCTCAAGAAGAGCCTGATTTACTTCTTCGACTGAAGAAGGAGTCTTTTTAGGAATGAAGTCTAAAGACACATAAGAGACATCAGGTGTAGGGACGCGGACAGCTGTTCCATCCAAACGACCTTTTAACTGAGGAAGCACTAGGCCAACAGCGCGTGCAGCGCCAGTAGATGTTGGAATAATGTTAAGTGCTGCTGCACGGGCACGATGAGGGTCTTTATGCAGAGTATCAACGGTACGTTGATCACCTGTATAAGAGTGAATCGTGACCATATAGCCTGTTTCAATGCCGAATTTCTCATCAAGCACTGAAGCGATAGGGGCCAAGCAGTTTGTTGTGCAGGATGCGTTGGAAACGATTTTCATGCCTGGTTTTAGGGCATCGTTATTCACGCCATAAACAATAGTAGCTTCTGCATCTTTTGAAGGTGCAGAAATCAGCACACGCTTTGCACCAGCCTTGATCAAAAGCTCTGCTTTTTCACGTGTGGTAAAGAGGCCTGTGCATTCCATGGCCACATCAACGCCCGCAAGAGGAACTTCCTCAGGGTTGCGATGAGCTGTGACCTTGATAGGGCCAACTGTGCGGCCATCATGAGTTTTAATGAGGAGGTCGCCATTGACGACTTCTACATCTGCAGGAAAGCGCCCGTGTACACTGTCATATTTGAGCAGGTGAGCATTAGCTTCTACAGAGCCAAGATCATTAATTAATACGGGAGTGACGTCTGTCCGCCCGCTTTCAACGATAGCGCGCAATACCAGGCGTCCAATACGCCCAAAACCATTAATAGCAATCTTAATAGCCATTGATTGATCCCTTCACAAAATTGAGAACTTTATATGTGGCTCTATTGATAAATAACACTCTATGAAGATAACAACAGGGGTAAAAAGGTTTTTATTTTTAGCTATTTTTATTCTCTTGCTTCTCAGCTTCGTTCCTTGCAAAGTATTGAATTAATATGCCCATTTTTTTCTCCCCCTCTTCATTACGTCGAAAGGCGCATTTAAAGCTGCTTTTGCTTGGCTTCTTTTTGGTTGCTCTGCAAGGCTGCACGCCCATCGATCAGCGCACTTTCAATGCGGATGCTGGAAAGCCGCCAGTACTTCATAAAAAGCATTATTTTACCCCTGACAAAAAGCCATTTGTAGAAATTGTGCAGGGCACATCTCAGGATGTGTATGGAGCACCATTAAAAAAGGCTGTTAAAGCGGCTTTAACGCAAAAAAAGAACATTTTATTTATAGTTGAAGGTCTCTCTCCACTTCAAAAGACACCAGAAGAACAAGTTACGCATATGACAGCATTGCTGAATGAACTTGTCGTACCCGTTGCCACGCAAATTAGTGACGCAGGTGCACTTCCTATCCAGATTGATATGAGGCTGCGAACAGCCCCTTTGTTAAAACAGGCTGTGGTACGCATCAATGTCCGCTAAAAATCCCCGCGCTTATCTTGTTTTGCTTGTTAAGAATGCAGAAAAAGATATTATCGACTGGCTGTCATGGCATCTAACATTTGGCTTTCAGCGTATTATTATTGTTGATGCTGGTTCCGACGACGGAACAAAAGATATTGTTCAGAAGTTCGAGAAAACCTGGCCGGTAAAGTGGTTTTCCCCTTCTCTGGTTTCTGAAACAGGCCCTCAGGAAAAGCGCCTTGGGCTCATAAAGCAGGCTATAGAGTCTCTTTTTGACAAAGGCGGCTGGATGCTTTGTTTGGACATTGATGAATATTTTTGCCCTGACAGTACCCTCGCCAATATTTTAAAATGCCGCGCCAAAACAAAAGCTATCGCATTAAATTGGTGTATTTTTGGTGCAAATAACCATAGAGAACGACCTAAAGGCCATATCGTTACAGCTCACCCATGGCGGGCTGATATCTCCTTTCCTGACCATAAATTCGTCAAGCTTTTCGTTCGCCTTTCAGCCATTATTCACACAAACAAGATTAACGATCCCGTAACATATAACTTGTTACCTTCTGAATGGGAAACAGCATCAGGTAAGCCTTATTCCCCACAAACCGACGTCACATGGGAAGGAGGGCGCATTCTTCACTATGTTTGTTCAAATTATGACAAAACCAGCAGTGAAAACACTTTAGATCATATCCTCCAGCGTTATTATAATCGCAGCGATATAAAAGACACCTATGGCTATCGTCATTTGGGAGCAACACGCCAGATTAAGGCCCGCCTTTTAGAAACGTTATTTGCCGCCGGCCTGACACAGTTTGAAGCCCTTATAGACGCTTATAAATTAGATATTAAAAATAGCACTATTCGTGACGATGACGATCTTATACTCCCTGATGAGGCAACACGTTTTGGGTTTTCTTATCGCCGTATCCGTTTAAATAAAGAAGAATCTCTTCTACTTTCAAAACAAGCTTTTCCGCCCGCAGATACAACCCGTATCTGGCTGCTAAGAACTAACAATAATAAATATTTACTGACTGATAGCAATGAGCATGAAAAGGCCAGTTTGCTGCTATGTGTAACGCAAGACCGTTACCCACGTTTACTCACGCTTATTTCTATTGATAATAACAAGTTTCAGCTAGGAGACATTAACTGCTCTGAAGGTCTAGCCGTTGTACCAACAGCACCAACTTACAGATCAAATATTGTCACATTACCTAAAGAAAGCGGGCATGACAGGCTTTTCTACGAAATGCTGCCTTCGCCGCAAAATGTGGTACCCTATTTCTTGCCCTTACCTGTTTGTAATGAGCAACAAGGTTTAAGCCTGGAAGGTCTTTTTGAGTGGTTAGCAACACACCCAGAGGCACAGCATCATGATATTAGAAGAGGATTCTCTCTTTTGACGTCAAAAGACGCAAAATTACTGGGCAAGCTTATTCCTGCACTTCAACCCTTTTTACCCTAAGCCAGAAAACAGCTCAAAACCCTAACAACCTCATAACGAGTAAACAAACCACAACTAAAATAATTCCTAAAGCAACACCAATTATAATGCCGCGCCATACACCAAATTTTCGGGAAACATCAGGCAAATCAGCAAAGCGGGCAAGACTATCTCTCAAAGCATTAAGCTCTTCCTGACGGGCACGCTCTTCTTCACGTGCTTGCCATGTCTGGCCACTTTGCTCTCTGATATAGCGCCCCGCCTCAAGAGCAGAGCTAAAGTGACGGTCCATTAAATGGCTTGCGACTGACCTTAAGGCAGGTTTTTTTTCGTCAAGTTTCTTCTCAAGACGCCTATTTTCCAGAACTGAAATTCGATGGGCTTTGCAGGCTGTTATTGCTTTTAAGACAAAGCTATTTTCGAGCATTGGCAAGCCTTCATTTCCGCTTAATATAACCACAATATCTTCTGTCATGGTTAAAAGGCTTTGAAGCAGCATTTGCCGGTCAGTCGGTTTTATCGTTAAACTTCTAATAGAACGCTCATGCCATAAAGCCCCCAGAGCCCCTTTCAAATCCTGCAAACATTCTGGCGGTAGGCTCAAATTAACCAAAAGAAGCCGTAAGTCATCTCTATGGGGAAAATTATGCGTCTCGGCAGGTAAATCTCTTAAAAGAGACAGAATATTTGCTTCTGATTGAAGGGCAGCATCAGAACTATTTTCATTACGGCACAAACTGACTGTTTCAAAACGGGGGCTTACTTGTCCCTTTACCAGTCGTGCCCTCAAAAAACCTGTCGCTTGTACGACATCGCCAGCCTTTAAACCTGCTTCTTCCAAAAGTGAGAGCGTCACTTCAAGGCCAATTTCTGCTTGACCTTGCAAATCTAGCAAAGGGAGCGGTTCATATCGCCGCCAACTATCAGGAGGAACAGTTCCCAGACGACCTACAACCGTAAATGGGTAAGACCATTCCTCAAAGCGGGCGCATATTTCATTTAAACGACTGACAAAAAGAGATTGTAATCTTTCTGGTGTCACTAAAGGGGTGAGATTATTTTTTTCATCAGCTTTTGGAAGGTTACGTGAACGTCTTGAAAAAACCTCCATCACCGACCCTCATCCCTTTATCAAATTATTTTATAATCAGATAAGCTTAGTCCTTTGCAGAAACAAGCCGGTAACGCCACCAAGACGCAATAGAAATAACAAAAATGGCAAGAAACCCGAGTAAAGCCTGGCTTCGCGTTTCAGGAACCCACAACATAGCACCAAACGAACAAGCTAAAAGGAGACACGCTAATTTGGGGCCAATAGTATGTATTTTATCAATTTTCATCTGTGCCAGAATAATCAGTAGATTATTAAATAACATCAAAGTCCCTGTTATGCTCAATAAAAGAGCAAAAAACTGATCACGCGAAACGATCGCAGTCAGTAAAATCAAAATGGCGACAAGAGTTCCCGCCATAATGGCTCTTACAGGAAGCTTCTTTTTTGCATCTACTTTAAGAAAGAAAGCAGGAGCATCGCCATTTTCTGCTAATTCATATAAAATTCGTGATGTGACATAAACAGCAGAATTTAATGTTGAAAGCACAGCTGAGAAAATAACAATCCAAACGAAAGTCTCAGAAAACGGTACTCCAATTTGGTTTAAAACAACCAAAAAGGGTGATTTTGTTGGTATTAAATCAGACCACGGTACAAAACAGAGAATTAAGGCTATGGATGTGAGATAAAAGCCTAGAATTCTCCAGGCAATCGTACGGGTGATGCGCACAATATTACCGTCTGGATCATCTGATTCAAGAGCCGCTACTGTAACAATCTCACTTCCCGTCATAGAAAAGAGAATGGTGGGAATAACGGCTAAAATGGCAGGCCATCCTTTTGGTATAAGACCACCAAAATCGAATAAATTATGATGGACTGGCACCGTCACGCCCCACCCCATAAAACCTTTAAATAAGGCCCAAATCGCAATAACAGCAAAAACACCGATCGCTACCAATTTGATAAGCGAAAACCAATATTCAAACTCGGCATAACCCCTTACTGAAAGCAGATTCACAGCCGTCATTGACAATAAAAGAGATAATTCAATCACCCAATAAGGCAATGGAATAAAGGGTTTAAGCATCGCTGCGCCAGCAATGACTTCAGCTGCCAAAACGATAACCCAGGTTAACCAGTACGCCCAACCTGCCAGAAAACCTACTTTGAAACCCAATGTTTCGCGAATTTGCATCATGAAGGAACCCTTACCAGGGCCTTCAAGAGCCAAATCTCGCAGTGCAAGATTAACAAGATAAATAAGAAGACCAGCCAGCATGTAAGAAACAAAAACCACCGGCCCAGCTTTTAAAATAGCTGATGAAGCACCAACAAAAAAGCCAGCTCCTACGACGCCACCTAAGGCAATCATCGTGATATGACGGGCACGGAGTGTATGAGCAAGCTGGTCGGGATGCGACATGAACTCTTCCTTTTTCCTATATTACTTTTTAGTATAGCAGCTATGCACACAAAACATGCAAGAGAGAATTTTATTAAAAACGGAGCTTGTGCACAAAATTTTATGAATTGTATTATTCTTGTATCTTACGATGAGTTTTCTCTCAAAAATTTTGCCTCCTTGACATAATTATACGTTCTTATTCAGTAGAATAAGAACCGACGAAAATTGCATAAATGCGACTTAGGAACTCACGTCATTTTATAATGACTAGCTGCATTCATGACAGCCTACTTCACCATGAAGTGACTAATTCTGCTGATTGCAGAATAATGGCCTACGATTTTGGCAATAGCCGCAGAGCCATTCGTAGGTAGAGTCTTTCGTTTAGAAAAGCATTTTTCACAGCTAGTAAACTAGAGAACTCTTTGGAATTAGAAGGAATCTTGCCCCTCTCTAATAACAGCTTGGATTGCTTTTAAATGTGCAAAACTATTTAAAGAAAATTTTCCGTATAAACGTTTTCGCTAAAACCTAAAATCACGCCAGAATTTTCTATAACTGGTCTTTTAATGAGCGTAGGGTGCTCGGTCATTAAAGAGAGAGCTTTTTCTTGGGTTAAATTTTCTTTTTCTTCGTCAGAAAGCTTGCGGAATGTCGTTCCCCGTTTGTTCAACAGAGCTTCCCACCCTACTTGTTTTATCCATTCAGCGAGCTTTTCCTTATTTGCGCCCTCTTTTTTGAAATCATGAAAAACATGGCTAATATTATGCTCTGTAAGCCATGTAAGAGCTTTTTTAACAGTGCTGCAATTTTTGATACCATAAATATGAACAGAAGGAGTCAACGTAATATCCTTACAAAAATTTCACTTAAAGAATATTGAAACTCATCATACTCACGATCAATAAGATTATTATTCAAAATCTTCATCACAATATCAAAGTTTCAAAAAATACCCTTAAAAAGGGTATAAGCTTAGGATATGAATACCTGCTTTTTAAAAATACGCTCTAGCCAGAACAGAATTTATAAAGCCTAATTTAAAAAAGACATGCCTTGAAAATAAGCATAATCATCTAAACGGTATTATAAGCGTGATAATACCCCCAAATTGAGGGCACATATCCAAAAGGACTTTGGAAGAGGCGGAAACCTTTTTAAAAGGTTCCAGTGGTGCTGCTGGCGAGGATTGAACTCGCGACCTCTCCCTTACCAAGGGAGTGCTCTACCACTGAGCTACAGCAGCCCGAGGGCATGGACGGGTTCCTACCCTGTTAATGCCATTTATGCAACCCCTTTAATCGTCTCTATACACCTTTTCATGGCGTTCGTGACGTTCCTGCGCCTCAATAGAGAGTGTTGCTATCGGCCGGGCTTCCAAGCGTTGAAGCGATATAGGTTCACCCGTTTCTTCGCAAAAACCGTAAGATCTATCTTCGATACGTAAGAGAGCCGAATCAATTTTTACAATTAACTTTCGTGCCCGATCACGAGTACGGAGTTCAAAAGCCCTGTCTGTTTCAACAGTGGCGCGGTCTGTAATATCCGCTTCATGAATGCCACCTTCTGAAAGGCTAGCTAAAGTATCACCCGACTCTTTGAGGAGTTCCGTGCGCCAACGAAGTAATTTTTGGCGAAAATACTCAAGCTGACGTTCATTCATGAACTCTTCATCGTCAGACGGACGATAGTCCGGCGAGAGCGTATTCATGCGCAAATCCCTATCCCGACATGAAGCCTATATTTACTGCATCACATAACGGCTGCTAAATACGGGCCAGTTCGGGGGTTTATATCCCGTATGTCTTGGATAGCCAAGACCCTATATGATTTTAGGCCTTAGCTAGTACTCACGGACACTTTATATATACCCTCATCGCGGCATTACAGCTTAGTTTTGCGCCAGAGCCAAACGGCTTGCCCGAACACGCAATACGCGCCTTTTTTCCATTTCCAGAACTTCAAATAACCATCCTGAGAAAACGACCTTATCGCCTTTAGCAGGTACACGTTTTAATAAAGCCATCATGGCTCCACCAAGCGTATGATAGCTCCCTGCCCCAGGAAACTGAGCAATATCAAGTTTAGAAGATACTTCATCAGCAGGCATGAACCCGTCAAAAATATAATCTTCCTGCCCTTGTGACGTCACAATACGTGCTGACTTGGGTTCTGTGGTCTCTTCACCAATAATTGCATCAAAAATATCGGATGCTGTGACAATACCCTCAAATGAACCATATTCATCAAGTACAAAAACGATTCCAAGCGTAATACCACGCAAGCGCTCAATCATAGCCTGTGCTGTTAAGCTATCGGGAATCACCGGAGGCTTACGCAAGACAGCGTTAATAGAGATTGGTAACCCCAGCAACAGGCGATCCATAATGTCTTTGGCTAAAATCACACCCACTGGATGATCAACATCACCATCACAAACAACAATGCGGCCAAAAGAACTTTGTCTTAATTTGCTGACAATAGTTTCTTGATCTGCGTTGCGATCCACCCAAAAAAGCTCGTTTCTTGGCGTCATAATAGCCCTTACAGGGCGATCGGCGAGTCTAAGTAGGCGCTCAATCATAGCGCGCTCCTCAGTCTCTAAAATTCCTGCCTGGGTACCCTCAATCAAAACTGCCTTTAATTCTTCTTCTGTCACGGCAGCCCGTGGAAGTGTGCCAATACCTGCCAGTTTCAGAACAAAGGAAGACGTTTTGCTTAATAGCCAAACAATCGGCTTTGTTAGAAAAGCTAAAGCTTCTAGAAAAAGCGATAACTTCATAGCAATAAATTCTGGCTGCTGAAGAGCGATCTGCTTCGGCACTAGCTCGCCAAAAACCAGCATGGCAAACGTAATCAGCGCTACGACAATAATGATTGATAATTCACTTGAGAAAGGCGCAAGCACTTCCCAGTGAACGATCCAGTGCTGAACGTCAATCTCTATTTGAGAGCCACCAAAAGCCCCTTCAATGATAGAGACAACAGTCATGCCAATCTGAACTGTCGGAAGAAAATTTTGCGGGTTTTCAGCCAGTCTCAATGCCCGCTCTGCGCCTGGCATATTTTGCCTGGCAAGATTTGCAAGGCGCGTTTTTTTGGCTGATATGAGTGCTAATTCTCCCGTTGCAAATAAGCCATTAAGGAGAATTAGCAAAATAATAATGATAAGAGAAACGATCATAAAAAACGGCCTCGCGAAGAAAATACTTCAAAATAAGAAATATCTTCTCCCCTTAACGGCCTAATCTCTCCCCTTATTCCGCTGCACCGACAGCTTCGGCTGACGATGTAACAGCCTTGCCATTAACGCGCACACGTGGCCCACGGCTTGGCTTAGCACTGGCTGAAAGCTTTTCCATCTGAGCTTCAACCTGAGCATCATAGTCATATTCAGCTGGACGCTGATTAGCTAAAGAAATTTCAGGCACCATCGGCTTTTCTGTTTCTGGTCCTGAAAATGCAACTTTAGCAATATGCCAGGGACGACGCACAGCATCCATCACAGCTGTTGATTCGTAACCAGAATGGACCATACAGTCAGCGCATTTTTCGTAAGCGCCTGTACCATATTGATCCCAGGCCGTGTCTTCCATAAGCTCTTTATAGCTTTTGGCGTAACCTTCACCAAGCAAATAGCAAGGGCGCTGCCAGCCAAAGACCGTACGCAAAGGTTTACCCCAAGGCGTACAATGATAATTTTCATTACCAGCCAAAAAGTTCAAAAATAGAGGTGATTGCGTAAACCGCCATTTCCGGCCTTTTCCTAAACGGAAAATGTCACGGAAAAGCTGTTTCGTTTTTTGACGGTTTAAGAAATGCTCCTGATCTGGCGCCCGCTCATAAGCGTAACCCGGAGCCGTCATAATACCATCAACACCCAGCTTCATGGCTTCGTCAAAAAAGGCAGCAACGCGCTCAGGCTGTGCACCATCAAAAAGTGTACAGTTAATAGAAACGCGAAACCCTTTCGACTTGGCGAGTTTTATTGCAGCAATCGCACGGTCATAAACGCCTTCCTGACAGACAGAGGCATCATGCATAGCCTTATCGCCATCAAGATGGATATCCCATGAAAAGAAAGGAGACGGTTTATAGTCGTTGATTTTCTTTTCTAGAAGCAAACCATTTGTGCACAAATAAACATATTTTTTTCGTGCAATGAGTCCCTCAATAATTTGGGGCATCTCTTTATGCAGCAAAGGTTCACCCCCTGCCACGGCAATCACAGGAGCGCCAGCTTCCGTATCGGCATCAAGACATTCCTGCAAACTCATTCTCTGATTCAAGATTTGAGCCGGATAATCGATTTTGCCACATCCCGCACAGGCAAGGTTGCAACGGAACAATGGCTCAAGCATCAGCACCAATGGGTAGCGTTTTCGCCCCGTCAGGTGCTGTTTAACAACGTACCGCCCTACGCGGACAGCCTGCATCAATGGTACAGCCATTATAATCCTCTAGTCATTCTCTCAGAGCCTTGATTCGGCTCTATTGAGTTCGCACACTTCCTGACGTGGCCGTCCCATCAGAAATACGAAAAAATCGCCTCTCTAACTTATATTGGACAGACAGCTTTAAAAAAACTGTATGACTCACATAGGAGCAAATTCACACTTATTCAGCCTGCATATATCCTGTTAGACAATATTTCTTCAACGGTTAAGCACTATATTATCATTTGAGCTGTAACATATCTGACACAGCCTTTGATGCGTTAATAGTATAAAAGAAAGCAAAAGGGTGAAAATCCTCTTGCACGAAACTCTAATTAGGAGAAAGAGCATGTTCACGACTCATCTTACTAAACTCACTTTTTCCACAGCTTTAGTTCTTGGAAGCTTAGCGTTCGTAGGAGGGAATTTTTCTCCAATTTCTGCTGCCCAGGCTGAGAAAGCAGCGCAGCTTGCCCCTGCTACCAACCCCGTTGTTCCTGTCCAGGGTTTATATGACGCTCTCGCAAAGATCGTTAAATCTTCTGAAGGGGTCTCTCAGCGAAAGAACATTGTTGAACCTGCCGTTGATAACGCTTTCAACCTCGATGAAATTATGCACCGCTCCATTGGACTGCATTATAATAACCTCAATAAAGATGAGCGGGCCTCCCTTTTACAGGCATTCCGTAATTTTACGGTAGCACGCTACGTTTCAACCTTTAAACCAGGTTCAGACACTGTCTTTACCATTGTCCCAACCGTCAAAACGACGCAGACAGGTCAGACTCTGGTTCATACAACCATTGGTGGCAAAGCCGATTCTTCCAATGCTACCTCTATTGATTATGTTATGAAACAAACAGACAAAGGCTGGCAGATTACAGACGTCCTCCTCGATGGTCATATCAGCCAGGTTGCTGCCCAGCGCTCTGATTTCAAAGCCGCTTTTGCTCAGGGTGGCGCCAAGGCCTTAACGCATGTTTTAAATCAGAAAGCGAACGACTTTTTAAGTGAATAAGCCAAAGTCGTCTTTTAGCCTCACTCCCGTTATATATGGCGGGAGTGAAGTTTATTCTAGGGCCATAAGCTCACGTGATAAGTATTTTACCGCTCTTATCAGGCTTGACGGGAGTTATATCTCTAGCAGGTCAGATTCAGACTATGCTTGGCAGCACACTTCTTGAGCGTTTTTCACAAAAGGCGAAAAAACTCAAAGATACCCTTGACCAAGAAAAACGCTCTTGGCCGCCTATAAGCATTTTAAAACCACTCAGTGGGGATGAACCTCTATTGGAAAATGCTTTAGAAAGCTTTTTTCAGTTAGATTATCCCTGCTATGAAATTGTGTTTGGACTTCATAACTCTACAGATACAGCCTTACCAGTCGTACAAAAACTATGCCAGCGTTACCCAAAACAACAAGTTTCAGTGGTTATTGACACATCACAACATGGCATTAATCGCAAAGTCGGCAACCTCATCAATATTCAGAAAAAATGTCGCTACGATATCTTCGTTATTTCCGATTCTGATATTCACGTTGAGCCAGATTACCTAAAACATATTGTTGCTACATTAGAGCAGCCAAATGTGGGACTTGTCACAACTTTATATGCCGGCTTCGCTGCTGATTCGCGCTTAGTACGGCAATTGGGCGCTCTTGCTATCAATGCTAATTTTCTTCCAGGTGTTATGATGTCTCGCATTTTAGGGCGAGAAGACTGCCTGGGAGCAACTATGGTTCTTACGAGAGAGAAACTGGCTAATATTGGCGGTTTTCAGTCTCTTGTTCATCATGTTGCTGACGACGCTCTTTTGGGCAAACTCATTAGAGACCGAGGGGAACATGTTGCACTGGCACCGACAATCTGCCGCACCACTGTTACAGAAGAAAGCTTCCATGAGCTTTATTCTCATGAAGTTAGATGGGGGCGAACTGTCCGCTCTGTAGAGCCTTTGGGATATGGTTTATCATCTATCCAGTTCCCTCTCTTTTGGGCTTCCTTAACTATTGTATTTTCTCCTCTCTCACCCATTTCATGGTTAATTCTAGCTTTAGGGTGGATCATCAGGGGGATAGTGGTTAAAAAAATTTCTCGTTTGACGAAATGCCCACTTCCGGGCATTTTTCCTTTCCTTATTATACGTGACTGGTTCTCAGCTCTTATTATGGTTGCAAGTGCAACCGGTTCACGCGTTGCATGGCGGGGGCAAACTGTGCATATCACTTCTGCAAAATCACATTCAGCAAATGCTAATGGAGCCTCTGCCCTAAAGTCTTCCCAGACAGCAGCCTCTAATTCAACTATAGACAGCCCACCCGGTATTAACAGGAGTGCCCGATAATGATGAGAACCCTTTTCTTACAACCCCCTTCCTTTGATGGATTTGATGGCGGTGCCGGTTCCCGTTACCAAGCAAAACGTGAAATCCGTTCATTTTGGTATCCTACTTGGCTCGCTCAACCAGCTGCCCTTGTCCCCGGCTCTCGTCTTATTGATGCGCCACCTGCTAAAATGGGCATGGGCCCCATTTTAGAAGATGTTAAAAATCGTGACCTCGTCATTATGCATACTTCAACCCCATCTTTTGGGTCTGACGTACGCGTTGCTAAAATGCTTAAAGAGGTTAATCCAAAGCTTATCATCGGTATGGTTGGCGCTAAGGTTGCCGTGCAACCTAATGAAAGCTTGGAAAAAGGTGATCCTATCGATTTCGTTGCCCGTAACGAATTTGATTACACCATTAAAGAAATTGCTGAAGGTAAGCCTTTAGCTGAAGTTGATGGTATCACATGGCGCAATGAAAATGGCGAAATCATCGCTAATAAAGACCGCGCCATGATTGAAGATATGGATGGCCTGCCATTCGTAACTGAAGTTTATAAGCGTGATCTTAAGATTGAAGATTATTTTATCGGCTATCTTAAACATCCTTATATCTCCATTTACACTGGTCGTGGCTGTAAATCACGCTGCACATTCTGCCTCTGGCCTCAAACAGTGGGCGGACACCATTACCGCACACGCAGCCCCGAAAATGTGGCTGCTGAAATTCGCCTGGCTAAACAGTATTTCCCTCAGGTCAAAGAATTCTTCTTTGATGATGATACTTTTACCGACGACCTTCCCCGTGCAGAAGCTATTGCGCGTGAACTTGGCAAAATGGGTATTACCTGGTCATGTAATGCAAAAGCCAATGTGCCTTACAGCACATTAAAAGTTCTGAAAGAAAACGGCCTACGTCTGCTCTTAGTTGGTTATGAAAGCGGAAATCAGCAGATCCTTCATAATATTAAAAAGGGTATGCGTATTGAGGTAGCGCGTGAATTTACTAAAAACTGCCATGATCTCGGCATTAAAATTCACGGCACTTTCATTCTTGGTCTCCCTGGAGAAACCAAAGAAACCATTCGTGAGACAATTAATTTTGCTAAAGAAATTAACCCTCACACATTACAGGTTTCTCTTGCTGCACCTTATCCAGGCACCTTCTTACACAAGCAAGCTACAGAAAATGGCTGGCTCAACGAGAATGAAGCTGAGTTGATTGATGAAAATGGTGTTCAAATTGCACCACTTCATTACCCTCATCTTTCTCACGAAGAGATTTTTAAGAGCGTTGAAGTTTTCTATAAAGAATTTTATTTCCGTCCTTCTAAAATCTTCTCAATTCTCAATGAGATGATCCGTGACCCACAAATGATGAAACGCCGCTTACGTGAAGGTATGGAATTCTTCCAGTTCCTTCGCCAACGTCACGCTTCTTAAGCACAAATTTTGCCTTTTTGGGCGTAAAGAAAGGTATGGTCTTTGGCCATACCTTTTTTATGTAAGCTTTTTTATTTCACTGTCCGAGATTAATCTATGCTCTCTTTCCCACAACGCCGTGTCATTATTTCTGCCGATGATTTCGGTATGAGTGAGGAAGTTAATGAGGCTATTGAAAAATCTCACCGTGATGGCGTTCTCACAACAGCGAGTCTCATGGTTGCTGGTCCTGCTTTTGAAGATGCCCTTAAAAGAGCACGCCGTTTACCCAATTTACGCTTAGGGTTGCATCTTGTCGTCATAGAAGGTGACTCAGTACTAAAAGACCCTCTTATTACTGATGAAAAAGGATGGTTTGGACGAGACCAGCTTAAGCTAGGTGTTTCTTATTTTTTCCATTTGGCAAAAAAATCCGCTCTGAAAAAAGAAATAGAAGCTCAGTTCCGTGCTTTCATGAAAAGTGGCCTGACATTAGATCACGCCAACGCTCATAAACACATGCATCTTCATCCAACTGTAGGAAAGCTCTTAATTCAGACAGGACAGGATTACAGCTTAAAAGCTGTAAGAACCCCTATGGAACCTGCCTCACCCCTTGGAGCCAAACTCACTTTAGGCGATGCAGCACTTGAAAAATGGACAAAAATTTTAAGAAGGCAAATTCGTCGAGCCGGCATGAAAACCAATGATTATTGCTTTGGGCTACGCTGGTCAGGCCACATGGTGCCTGAAAAAATACACTCATTACTCCCTCACCTCCCCCAAGGAGTCAGTGAAGTTTATTTTCATCCAGCTACACGGCAAAATGCGCAAATGAGCAGTCTTATGGCGGGTTATGAGCAAGAGCGAGAGCTTGAAACCCTCATTTCTCCTACAACCCGCCATATTTTAGAAAGCGAAAATATCAGCTCTATAGGTTGGAGCGATCTTTAAACCTTAAGAGCAAAATTATCTGTAGGGCGTGCACCCAGATGTGTGATAATGGCACCAGCAGCTTCATTACCCAGGCGTGCACATTCTGAATAATCACGCCCTTTAGCATAGCCTGCTAGGAAACCAGCAGCAAATGCATCACCTGCACCGGTTGTATCAACAACCTTTACTGACCTTGTTGGCACTTCATAACGATCTGCGCCAACAATAATGACAGACCCTTTTTCACCGCGTGTGATAGCGGCAATATTTGTCTCCTGAGAAACCTGAGCCAGAGCTTCTTCAAGATTGTGGGTATTATAGAGAGACAAAATCTCACTTTCATTAGCAAAGAGAATATCGACAGACTCTAATATGAATTTTCTGAAGTCATCTCTATGACGCTCAACACAAAATGAGTCGGACAAGGTCAAAGCTACCTTCCGTCCGGCTTCATGAGCAATTTTAGCAGCTTCGTAAAAGGCTTTTTGGGCTTTAATACGATCGAAAAGATAACCTTCGAGATAGGTCACTGCCGAATCAGCAACAACATCTTTAAGAACATCTTCAGGAGCAAACTCAACACATGCTCCCAGATAGGTGAACATTGTTCTCTGCCCATCTGGTGTAACAAGTACTATGCAACATGCTGTTGGTATTTCTTCATCACCCTTAGAAGAACCAAGAGGTTTGGAAGGAAAATGAATATGCTGTTCTTTCAGATCCGCAGCAAAATCTTCTCCTGCCTCATCTATCGCCACTTTTCCTAGATAAGCTGTTTTAATACCCATGCGTGCTGCAACTACGGCTGAGTTTGCGGTAGAACCGCCACCTGATACCTGAGTAATAGCAACATTTTGAGTTAGACGCTGTACGGTCTCTGCATCAATCAGTGTCATGCTACCGGGTGCCACCCGAAATTCTTTTAATATTTCTGGCTCAATCGATGCTGTCATATCGACAATCGCATTACCAATACACAGAAGATCATACTGGACAGAATTATTAGAGTTACTCATAACATTTCCAAACAAACTTTAGATGATTATTCCAGCATAGTGGTTCTTAAATCCGAATCAATATTGGAAATCGGCCAATTTTGTTAATTTTCAACAAAAGCAGCTTATTAAATTAGAAAAACAAACAATCTGTCACAGTTTCGCTTGTTGTTCACTTTATGGTGCGTATAATTCCAAAAATAATGAGGATGTTTAGGTCTAATTGAGTTTTATTTCACCTTACAGCTCAGTATTATAAAATAAACATCTTACGCACTCGATAAACCAGACACTATGAGGCTCCCTTGTTCAAAAAAAACCGACAAAATGACGAAAAGAATATTATCGAGAATACTGTCTCCAGACCTGTATTTCCTCAACCTCCTGTCGAGCCCTCCGCAGATACAGCTTCGCCCACACAAAATCGCGAAGTCACACCTCCTTCTCCAGTATCTGCGCTGACACCTCGCCCAAGACCTAACTTATCGCTTTCATCTTCCTCAACCGGCACACGATCTTCGCAAAATCAGCATGGTTCTTTAAAAACTCTTGTTATTAGCCACGGTATCAGTATCCAGGGCTCTATTCAGGATGCTGAACGCCTTGTTGTAGAAGGCACGGTTGAAGCAAATATCATTAAAGCGAAAGAATTTGTTATTGCCCATGGCGGCATCTTCCGCGGAACAGTAGAAGCTGAAACTGCTGAAGTAGCAGGTACGATTGATGGTGAGCTAAAAGCTTTTGGTAGCCTAACAGTTCATTCCACAGGGCGTTTAATTGGCAAGGCTGCCTGTCACCGCTTACAAGTTGAGGATGGCGGTCAAATCACCGGTCAGCTCGAAATGATTACCAGCACTCAGGAGCCTGCTTCACCTTTGCGTAAAAAGCTGCCAGAAAATCAAACTCCAGAGTCTAAGTAATTTCGCCCTTAATATTCTAATAAAAAGCCGCTCTGTTACGAGCGGCTTTTTATTAAATCACAATGGCAGCATTAACTAACCATCTCGGCGGTCGCGAATCCTGACATAGGCAATAGCTGCATGCTCGGCACAATAAGGCTTACCAGGCAAAGGCGTTGCGCCACAAAAATGAAATTCTGGTGTTCCAGGGTCGCCCAGTGGCCACTGACAAGAAGGCCCACGCTTTAAAGGGCGCTCCATAATATCACGCACTCTTTTAGGACGTACAATTGGCTTTACCACAGCTGTAGGTGCTGTTTTGGCCGCAGCTATTTTAGTAGTCTTACCCTCTTTTTTGGAGACTGGTTTTTTTACATCTGCCCTTTTCTCTCCTTCAGAAAGCCGGGCTTTAACTGTATTTTTGGGCTCTGGAAATAAAGCTTTTTGCGTAGCTTCAGCTTTTTTCTTTGTTTCAGCAATATTCTTAACTCTTGTGCCAGCCTCAGCAGCATCTTTATCTGTTGACTGACCTTCAGCTGTTTCTTTTACCTTTTTCACCCGCTTTGTAGGGGGTTTACGGCGCGCCGGTACTGCAACCTCGCCGTCTTTTACTGCCTTATTACGAATAGGCGAGGGACGTGGAGGTAAACCGAGACGATGTGCCTTGCCCACCACAGCATTTTTCGTGATAGATAGCTGGCGCCCGATCTCCGCCGTCGAAAGCCCTTGGCTCCATAAATCCCTCAATCTGGCGATGAGATCATCTGTCCAGTCCATACTATCCGCTTCCTTCTCTTACAAACCACGTAATTTCACATTTGGCGCATGCTAAAACGCTTGATAGCAAAACTAACTCACAAACCGAAGAATTTTAGTTTGAAACCTTTAAACCAGTCTTAAGTCATTGCTGCGCATCACAAAAGTGCAACTCACCATTTTTAATCATTAAGGCCTTTTTCCCCGCTAAAAGAGATTGCGCTTCTTGACCAAAAATCTCATAGCGCCACCCCTTTAAAACGGGAAGATCAGTTTCACCACTAGCTAACTTTTCCAGCTCATCGCCAGAAGCAACTAATCGTGCAGCAACATGATGTGCCTCGCTTCTCAAAACCAGTAATGTTTTCAAAAGCGCTATAACAGCCTGAGGACTTTTTTTCGCGTCAGGTTTTTTCTTAAAAGGAGAAATGGGCAAATCTTCTTCATCCATCTCCTCCCCCTATTAATGGCATTTAACAAACCCTGAGCAGAATTACCTTCAGCAAAGTTATTTGTCACACCACGAATACGCGCTAAATCTTGCGGTGTTTTGGGCTTAACTGCCGCAATTTCCATAAGACTTTCGTCACGTATAACTCTTTGACGTGGCAAATCTAATTTTTGGGCTTCAATTTCACGCCATGCAGCGCATTCCTGCAAAATTCCCAAAATCCGGCGATTATTGGTTCTGGCCTTTAATTTACGCCATAAATTACGAGGGTCAGGCCGATAAGTCGCTACGTCTGTAAGGCTAGTCTGCTCAACCTTGACCCATTCTAGCCGTCCCTGTTCTTCTAATTGCTGATGCAATTTTTGATAAACAAGACGCAAGTAAGTCACATCGGCTGCAGCATAAGTGATTTGGGCGGGACGCAGCGGTCTTGCCGCCCAGTCACTAAAACGATGAGCTTTATCGATACGACATCCTGTTAAAGAGCCAACCAGATTATCATAACCTACCTGCTCTCCAAATCCTGCAACCATAGCAGCGATTTGTGTGTCAAAAACCGAAACAGGCATTTCGTCAAAAATATGAAGAAAAATTTCTAGATCCTGTCGCGCCGCATGAAAAACTTTTAAACACTCTTTTTTGGCCAAAAGATTTTTTAACGGGGTAAGATCAAGCCCTTGAGCACATGTATCTATCAGCACAACATCTTTTACGCCTGCTAATTGAACAAGGCATAATTGCGGCCAATAAGTCCGCTCACGGACAAATTCCGTATCTATGGTAACGAACTCTTCTTGCGCTAAAGAGTTACAATATCGTGCCACTTCCTCAGAAGAAGTGAGCATAACTGGTTCGGAAAAGGCAGGACGCTTAGACATGGCGCGCATCCTACACAATCCTTTTGAAACTAGCCATATTTTTCGGTGTTAAGGGGGTAATTTCATCCCCCTCTCCACTAAAAAATTTTATCCTAAGTGCTTATCAATCCAGGCTTTAAGCTGACTTTTAGGCAAAGCACCCGTTTGTTGGGCAACAACTTCGCCATTTTTAAAAATCATTAAAGTTGGGATACTTCTAACGCCAAAAGTCGTTGGTGTTTGTGGGTTACTATCAATATCGACTTTTGCCACTTTTAACTTGCCCTGATAATCAGCTCCAATTTCTTCTAGAGCTGGACCAATCATTTTGCAGGGACCACACCATTCAGCCCAGAAATCAACAAGGACAGGACCGGAGGCTTTAAGAACATCATCTTCAAAGCCTTGATCTGTAACTGCAACTGTATGAGCGCCCATGAGCTAACCTTTTCACGTTTTTTCTCAAAATAGAGTAATTTTACTCCCTTTGATATTGTAGCCCTTTGTGAAATCACAAGAGCCCATTAGCTC
The DNA here is from genome assembly GCF_009906835.1 of Aristophania vespae. Classification (NCBI taxonomy): domain Bacteria; kingdom Pseudomonadati; phylum Pseudomonadota; class Alphaproteobacteria; order Acetobacterales; family Acetobacteraceae; genus Aristophania; species Aristophania vespae. The sequence goes on along the minus strand of NZ_CP047652.1, from coordinate 287,378 downwards.
TTTTGCATGATAATAAATTTGAAATTTAAAGTTGCCCTTTTAATAAACTATCCGGCAACTCAGTTATTTCTGGCCCTTCGGTCCAAAGCAAAAAGCATCTTATATCGTGGCGTGGGTATAATTGTTTCATCACAGCTTTATAAGCCGCCATTTGCCTCAAATAAGGAGCTGGCGTTAGGGAAACATGCTGTGGCGGGTGCCTGTTTGTTTTATAGTCACATAACCACAAACTGTCTTTTTCCAGGCTAAAGCGGTCCACCTTCCCTAAAACAACGCGCCCTTCACTGCCTTCACCTATATCAGCAGCACTCAAAGTGCCAGAAATTGACTGTTCAGCACGACTATTTTCGCCAAATAAAGGTAAAAAACGAGGGTCATCCAATACGTTAAAAATTTCACGCAATAACGCATTTATATTTTTCTGAGTTAACTGCCATGCTGGTCGAGACAGCCAGGATTTGGCCACCTGATAGCGTTCACTTCGAGGCACCTCTGGAAGACGCTGCAACAAGCGGTGAATTAACTGGCCACGTTGCAGGGCTTTTAACCTGCTAGCCTGAGCCGAAGCAATTTGATCCTTACGATATAAAATATCCAGAGGTGAGCGTGCCGCCGGTGGTGGTCCAAACTCTACCCCTTCAGGACGGCTTGGCGTGAGGGGACGGGCCAGAGCATTTTCTAATGGAGCCTTTTCTGCAATCCAATGTGGAGCTGTGCCACTCCAGGCAGGTGGCGCTGATTTCGCTTTTTTTGGAAAAGACACCGGCAAATGAGAGACAGTTTCGGGTAATTCTTCCAAAACATGTTTGGTCTCTGCCCAGGAAAATTCCAGTTCCTCCTGAGAACTATTTTTTATCCTTTTAAAAGCCTCTTCGCATAAATGATACCAAGCGCCTTCTTTGGGGCTCTTTTCTTTTCCCATCCACAAATAATGAGCATGTCACTTGCCCGTGTTAAGGCAACATAAAGCAGGCGATGACTTTCATCTTCAGCACGTTTTTTAAGCTGACTCCGCATTTCATTAATGCTGTCAGTCGCCATGGGAGCACGCGGTACCCAAAAAGGATAAGACTGACCACTATAATGAGGCCACAATAGATCAGCCTCTTCTCTCGGAGATGATGTTGTATCTGGTAAAATAACCATCCGCGCCTGAAGCCCTTTTGCCCCATGCACAGTCATAATACGCACTTCATCCGAAACTGTTTCGGCTTCTCTGCGTGTTTCAATAGCGCTTTCTTCTACCCATTGCAGAAAACCCTGCAAAGAAGGCGCATATTCACTTTCATAAGTAAGGGCCATCGACAAAAGTTCATCTATCGATTCAGATGCCTCAGGCCCAAGCCGAGCAAAAATACGGCTACGGCCACCCAGAGGGCCAAGCGCTTGCATTAACAGCTCAAAAGGTGAATCGAAATCTACCCTTCGGTAAAGAGCTGATAGGCGCTCCCATATATCCTGCCATTCGGGTCTTTCCTGATGACGATCACGCAGTACATCCCATAAAGGACGACCTTTTTTACCTAAAAGAATACGCTTTTTATTGTTCGTAATCAGATCCATTAAAGAGGAATCACTTACCCCACCAAAAGGAGAAGTCAAAACACTGCTCAAGCTCAAATCATCTTGAGGTAAAAGCAGCGTTGCACATAAAGTGAGCAAATCACGCACGGCCAGCTGCTCTGTTACTTTAGCACGCAAAAAGCTTGCAACGGGCACTGAACGCGTTTTTAAGGCACGAATGAGAGCCGGGATAAAAGCAGACCGTTTTGAGACGAGAATTAAAATATCGCTCGCTTTTAAGGGAGTTTTTCCTGGTTGAGGAATTGTACCTATTTTATCTCTAATCCACTGCGCCAGAGACTCTACAAATTGCTGCATCGCTGTTTGCTGCATCTGATTATGCAACGGAGCACGCCACGGTGAATCATCATTATCATCATCTGCCTCATTAAGAGGGACAAGAGGCCAGAGCTCCACACGCCCCCCTTGACCAGGACGTGCAGAAATATGACGCGCAGGGGCATGACTGCCCTCTTCTACCAAACCTTTTGCCGCAATCTCGCTTGCAAAAACCTCATCAACAAATGTGAGAACAGGCGTTACAGAACGAAAAGACACATTAAGTTCTGGTTCACGCCACAGCAAATTTGCTCTTTTGACCCGTAAGGCAAATTCCTTACGCCATTTATGAAACTGCTCTGGCTCAGCACCTTGGAAGCTGTAAATTGACTGTTTGAAATCACCCACAGCAAAGATAGTGCGTGGACGCACTAACGCTTCATGTGCCCCTTCACCAGAAAAAAATTCTGACGTTAAGGCCCCTGCTATTTCCCATTGCAGACCAGATGTATCCTGCACCTCGTCAAGTAAAAGATGCTCTATACCCCCATCGAGCTTATAGAGAACCCATGCTGCACCAGGATCACGTAACAACATCCTTGTTCTGGTAATAAGATCACCATAATCTACCGAACCACGGCGGTTTTTTTCAGTCTGAAAACGAGCAAAAAGCGGCAAACTTAAAGCGAGAAGATCTTTGTTTAATGTAATAAGCTCAAAAGCCTTTTTGGCCTGAAAAATTTCGTACCGTCTTTTTGCTTCCTGTTCCAATAAAGAAAGCAGCTCAGGCGCTAGCTCTCGGGCAGCTTTACAGACAAGAAGATTCATTTTCTTTGGTTTTTGTTCTTTTGTCATAAAAACAGAATCCAAAGAAAAGGCTTGTCTCTGAGCTGGAGGCTGCCTTAGCCAGTCCAAAAGAGGTTGGCTTAAATCACGGCCCTTTGCTGTCAGTGCAGAATCAGCCAATTCAAATTGTGCTATAAGCTCCTTTTCAAAAGGGGAAAAACGATCCTGCTCTTCTAACGTTTCTAAAGTCAGATCCTGTAAATTTAAGAGCTCACGATAAGCCAGCTCACCTTCATGTGGGAACTGGCTCCAGCGTTTCATAAGGGCACTAAAATCTTCAGATTTTTCGATAAATTTTCCCAAAATCTTTAGCATCGTCTCAAGAGACACCTGACCAGCAAGCGAAACTGCTTTTTCAGGATGGGCCGCTATCTCACTTTCAAAAGCTTGATTAAGCAGCAACCTCCCCTCTGTTTCTTCAATAAGGGAGAAATGAGGGTCCAGAGCCGCTTCTAGCGGAAAACGTCGCAAAAGAGATTGACAGAAAGCATGAATCGTCTCGATCCTGAGACCTCCTGGCAAATCCAGGACTTTAATAAATAAACCACGAGCAGAAGCACGTGTTTTTTCGGTATTTGGCACAGCCAGGGCATCTAGTTCTTGTCCCAAAGCCTCATCTGAAAGGGTGACCCATTTCCCTAGACGGGATTGCAAACGGCTCGCCATCTCGGCCGCCGCCGCCTTGGTATAGGTCAAACATAAAATACGCCTTGGATGTGTGCCTTCCAAGATGATGGTCTTTCCTTCATCTTCAACTTCTATAGGCAACATAAGACGTAATAAGCGATCAATCAGAAGCTTCGTTTTTCCTGATCCGGCTGATGCAGATACAAACACAGATGCTTGTGGATCAGACGCTAAACGCTGTGCCCGGTCGGCTGTGGCAATGGCATCATCTTGAGTTATGGAAGAATTCTGCATGAAAAATGCTTACTCATCGCCTGAATTATAGAACCACTCATCAACACGAGCGAGTTGCGTATAGTTAGAATATTGAGGAGCGTACCCTATTCTGGGCCTTGAAAGATAAGCTCGGTCTGGCTGATCATAGTCATGAAGTAAATGGCGCACATTGTCCAAAGCCTGATCAATAATATCTTGATGTTCCGGCTTTTTATCAAGTGAAAGCAGATGACGCACTTCACCAGATTGCGCGGCCCCACTTAATTTCCAATAAGTTAATTCTTTGATACGAGCGGGATTCAGTCCCTTAAATGCTCCCTCTGCTAAAAGGGCAGCCTCTAATATTAGCTGTGAGCTCCATCCCTGGCGCACATTTTTAATTTCTGGAAGAGCACCAGTTTTATAATCAAAAATCTGGGCAAAATGAGTGCCTTCGTCATTATGATCGAAAACATCAATACGATCTGCTCGCCCCGTAAGATGGATTGCCCCCCTGGTAAAGCCTCAAATTTATAAGAAGCTTCAATTTCCGTATAAGAACGAAAAGGAACTTTAGCACTCCTGATGACACGCTCCTGCTCGTAAACCCATTGAGCAATGCGCTTTAATCTTGGTTTCCACCAGGCATGTAAAGCAGCACGAATTGAAATTGCCTTTAGGGCCTCATCAAAATAATGACAAAGCTCATTAAGAGCCTGAGCCGGCCATTGTCGCGGATAACGGCGTGTCATCGCTTCCATAGCGCTATGAACCACCAAACCAAAGACGAAAGGCTCAGCCTTTTCTTCAAGCGGGCGGAGTGCTCTTAACTGTAAGACACGCTCGGCATAAAGACCGTACGGATCTCTAATGAGCGTGTCTATGTCAGTTATTGATAACTGCCTCGGTCTTAGTGCCAAAGGCGGCCGTGGCTGAGGAGGAGATACAGGCTTGGCATCACCCAAAGGCAAATCGATATATGACTGCCAATCCAGAGCAGGATGAGAGGGTAATTTTTGTTCACTAGCCGATAAAACTTCCTGCCCCGATAAAAAAGCTTCAAAACGCGCTAGCCACCTTGAGGGAACAGTTGGCTTTCCCCCTTCTCTACCTGCATAGGCAAATACGACATTTTGGGCTGAAAGAATGGCCATTGTAAAATCATGAGCGCTTTGCCCTATTGTTCTTTCGGGCGATAACAGGCCAATTTTCTGCCGCATGGGGCGACTAAGCCACGGACCAGGGTCAGCAGATGGGGGCCAGCTATTTTCAACCAGCCCCCCTAATATTACGGTATCAAACGATAAAAGACGTGCTTCTAAAACACCCAAAATTGAAATGCGCGGATGAGCAAGCTCTATACCATCTTGGTGGCCTCTTAGACCTCGCAGCGTCATATCAGCCATTGAGACAGTCAGAAAACCCTCCACGCCACTGATTGCTTCCTGTGGAAGATCCTCGGTATAGGTCATCAAATCAATGAGATGCTGTGACATCATGGCCCCATCATCTCCTCGCCATAAAGGAGAGAGAGGCGCCTGAAGCAAAGAAGGCTGTTCGTTATTTTCAGCCACGAAAGCCAAAGATTCAGCACAACGAACTAAAGCTTCTAACCAGACAGGCATAGGATGAAAGCCCGTCAGGTTTAAAAGGGGGGCAAATGCTTTTTCAAGTTTTTCGAGAAAAGCTTTTAAACGCTGCTTTAAAGAGGATGTTTCTATATTTTGCGTCTCAGCCTTATAAACACCACGCCCAGAAGATAATCTTTCTTCCAGGGCAGCATAAAGACCAGGAAAACCTGCCTCAGGCGCAGGCCCACGCAACACGAATTTTTCCAAGAGCCTTGCCAGAGAGCGACATTCTCCTGGCTTCATTCCCAAAGAAGCAAATGGGTGTTTTAAAAGTGATAATAAAGGCACAGGCGCCAACTGGCTAGAAACTGCCTGAGCAATTTGCCTTAAAAAAACTGCAACAGGAGTACGGCTTAATGATTCACCAGCACTATCATCTGCGTGAATCCCATAACGCAGTAACGCAGCTCTTACTCTTTTTGCTAAATCACGATCAGGCGTTACCAGAGCGGCTGATTTACCAGGATGTGAGGCAACATCGCGCAAAATAAGAGCAATTGTTACAGCCTCTTCCTGAATATCAGCCGCCTTCAAAAGCGATAAGGCTGAAAGATCAATAAAATTTTTTCTATGAGCCCAGGAGGCAAGACCTTCTTCAGGTAAAAGCACCTCTCGCAATAAATCTTCACGCTGAGGATTGACCGGCTTGCCCCAAATTTCGAGTTCAGATCGCTCAACATGTAATTCAGCCAAAAGATCACGAAATAAAAATTGCGGATGAGATTCTGATAAAGCTTCCCATAAGGAGTCTTCAAGAGCCATATCTACGGCCTGTAAAATCACAACCCCTTTTGGCAAAGAAGCAACAACTTTTAAAAAATCCCCGACACCACTTAATCCATCCGAAAACCCTATAGCCCACACAACCGTTGAAGGAGGATGGCGCCGCCAAAGTTCCGCATGTGTTTTAAGAAGGGTTGCATGTTGCGCAACGGGGTTCGTAAGGCCCTGCTCTTTTAGCCATTTTGGCCAAAACTCTGTAACAATCTGTAAAAATAAAAGTGTTTGTTGCCAATGATGGGCAAATTCTTCTTCAACAGCTTTAGGAAGTGCTTCTTTTAAATCAATATTGCACCGTTCAGCCTCATCCATTAATTCAGCCAAGGCTCGGGCAAGTGGCCAGACACGCTCTAAACTTACTGCCTCATCACCCTGTGCTGACCGAAAAAGAGGGGCATGCAAAATTAATTGTGAAAGCACTGACAAGCGTCGCATGGGATCAACTGGTGGTGCGAGTTCTGCTTCAAGTGGCAGCGTAAATAAATCACTTTCACCAACATCACCAATAGCAACAATATCAGGCAAAAGAGCCGCACGGCCATCAAGCACGCGTAAAAAAGCTTCCATCAAGGCTCGGGCGGCGCGTCGACCAGGGACTAGAATGAGCCCCCTTTCGCCTAGATCATCTCCATCCTGCACCCCGCCCAACCCAATCTTTTCTATCCAGGATTGGGCAACACTATCTAAAAATGAACATGATGCGGGAATGGTTGCTACCGTCATAATGCCAGCCCAGTTAAGCGCTCTTCGGGCCAACCTTCTAATAAAACCTTGCGTTCATTTTCAGCCTCTCCATAACTAAATGTTAAATGGAGCGCATTTATTGGCAAAAGCTCCTCTGCTCTTTGTGGCCATTCTACGATCATAATAGCCTCACAAGCATCGTCCCATGCTAATTCATAAAGCTCATCAGGGCCTGAGAGGCGCCATAAGTCATAATGAAATACAGGTCCTTTCACCGTGTCGTAAGGCTGCACGAGAGAAAAGCTAGGACTAGGCACGTCCAGAGCAGGATCTTCACTCAGGACCCGCAAAAAACCACGGGCAAAAGTACTTTTGCCCGCACCGAGTTCACCTGTTAGAGCCAAACAATCACCCGGCTCTATTCTTGCAGCTAGCTGAGCCGCAAGAGAGACTGTTTTTTGAGGAGAAGAGAGAGTCAAAAGCACTTTAATGTCTCTCCTCTTACGTCATAAAAGTCTTTTTGGAAGTGCGCGTATAGTCTCCGGCAAGAGTGATACTTGCTTTGCCAAAACCGTCTCGGAATTTTTTCCAACTGCAATGTGATAATTACCTTTAATGATCACCCAATAACGCGTCTTTGCATCAAAGCAAGCTAGTAAGCGAAGTTCTATTGCAACTTCAGCATAACGGCCTTCGCATAGGGCCTAATGCACTTTCAAAGCCCATCGGACGTGTCAAAAACCCGTTTTATCATCGTCAGGCCCCTAGGGGCTGTAGCACTGACTATTTGTCTTTATCAGAGATTATCACGCTAGCTGTCATTGTCTGACTCATAACGCAAAGATCAGGCTCTTTTATATCAAATTTCGTATGAGAAAGACCATAGCTAAGCGGAAAAAGAGATCGGACTTTTTTACGGGCAAACTCATAATACTCAAAATCTAATCCTGAGTGAGCTTTCCTACAACTAACCCCGGTGCCCATCTTCGCATATTAGAGCTTTATTTCAATCAGAGCTGACAAGGTTACGTCGAGCCTCTGGGCATTGACCGGCAAAATACTTAATTATCGAAACAATTTTTGGGAATTGAGCCTCCCTTACGGAAAAGGCTGTAAACTCACTTATCTCGTCAAAAACTACCAAAACCATTTGTTTGATATCTTGGGTGAAAGCAATAACAGATTTTGAAACAAAGAGCTTTATGCAGGTAAATTTCGGACCAGGCCCATTGTCAGGAATAAGTGGAATATTGCGACACTCACACATCCCCTTCATCTGGTTCTAGGCACTCCTTAAAAGCTAATTATGAGAGATTGCTTTAAAAGAAATGGATTCATTTTGAAGTAAAAATGTTATTTTTTGGGAGTTCCTGGCCTTAAACCCTACCAGAATACTTAAAAAGGGCTTATGAAGCACTATTATGACTCAAAGTTTTTCTTACACTACTGACATTGCCATCATCGGTGCAGGTCCAACCGCTCTTTTTGCCGCTTTCGAGTGTCGGATGCTACGTCTTAACTGCGTACTGATGGACGTTCTCGATAGTGTAGGAGGCCAATGCGCCGCCCTTTATCCAGAAAAGCCAATTTACGACATTCCTGCACATCCTTCTATAACAGGGGGTGATCTAATCGCAGCTCTAGAAGCTCAGATAGCGCCTTTTGATATTCCTAAACTCCTGGGTAGCCGTGTGACGACCCTTGAGGGAGTAAGAGGCAAGTTTGTGCTTGGAAATGAACGCGGGGATAAAGTTCATGCCAAAGCTGTAATCATTGCAGCAGGTGCGGGTGCATTCGGGCCCAACCGCCCCCTCTCGAAGGGCTAGATGATTATGAAACTGGCGGTACAGTTCACTATTACGTTCGCAAACGTGCAGAATTTGCGGGCAAGCGCCTTCTTATTGCTGGTGGCGGAGACTCAGCCCTAGACTGGGCCTTGTCTCTTTCTGACATTGCCGAACATGTTTATCTCTTACATCGTCGCGACCGCTTTCGCGGCGCCCCCGAAACACTGGCTCAAATCGAAGAAAAGGTAAAAATAGGAGCAATAGAAAAAATTGTTCCCTATCAGCTTCACGCCCTAAAAGGACAAAATGGCCTTTTATCGGGAGTTGATGTTATTTCCCTCGAAGATGAAATCCGTCACTTAGAGGTCGATCATCTACTCGCTTTTTATGGGCTGTCTACTGATTTAGGTCCTATTGCAACATGGGGCATACAAACCCATCGCAGTACGGTAATGGTAAACCCAGCTACTTTAGAAACAAGCACACCAGGTATTTTTGCCATTGGTGATGTTGCCTCTTATCCTGGAAAATTAAAACTTATCTTACAAGGTTTTTCAGAGGGCGCTATGGCGGCTCATGCCGCTTATCCCATCGCCTACCCTGAAACCGCCTTGCGTTTTGAGCATTCCACAAGCCGCGGTAAACCTTCATAAGAAATAAGGGAAACCATCAGGGTTAGTTCTCCAAACTTATGAGCAAGCCGATATAATGTCTTTGTCCAGAGCTGAACGAGGCTGTAATTAACAGTGATGACCGGGGCCAGAATTTTCTGGCCCCGGCCTTTTTGTGGCACTATTGATTACGCACAAGCATAATTATCAGAATAGCAAAATAAAGCTTGTTAAGGTCCCAAGCCTTTCTAAAAAGCAAAGATAGCGAAAAAGCAGCGCCCTGCTTTCTGTTACTTATACAAATTGTTGCATAAATAGGAACAAGAGCGTGCCCATAAGCCTCGCTTACGAGTCGCCCTTGAATTTAAAGATAAAATGCGAATGTGACCGGAGTAATATGGAAAGATTGAATCCTCTTTTGAAGCGATGACTCCTATTCGATATTTCATTCACTAGCTCTTCATAAGAGCCTCTCGGAATTTTTTTTGAGCCAAGAAGGCCTCACCGCAGAATCAAAAGACAGGCTTTTTTAAATCACCAAGTCAAGAAATACGACTTTAGAGCCACCATTTTCGACGAGTGTTTTAATAGCATTATTAAAGATTTTTCCATGCTCTGTCGCCATATGAGCACGAAAAGCGTCCTCATCCTTATATGTTTCTTCTACATGAAATAAATCTGGGTCTTCCGCCAGGGTGTAAACCACGAACCGGACATTACCAGGCTCGTTACGCACATTATGAGCAAGACCAGTAAGAAGTGTGCGGAGTTTTTCACGACAATCAGGAAGAGCGCGCATTGTGGCATATAAATTTTTCATCGCCATGGATCATGTCCTTTGTATAATAAGGGAAAAATTCCTTTATTTAGTCATATACCTATCTGAAAGAAGATGCATTGCAGAAAATTGTGAGAGAGACTTTATATGCCCCTCTCGCACTTTTTCTTAGACAAGTTCTAAGTAACGATAATTGTTATCTCATTAAAATTTTTGCTTACCAGCCCCCTTTAACCACCGGGGAACAAAAAAAGGGCCGGTAAACCCGGCCCTTTTCTTGAAGTATCTTAAGCTTCTTTGCTACGGGCTGCCCGCTTACGTTCATGCGGGTCAAGATAGCGTTTTCTGAGACGAATGGCAGAAGGTGTAACTTCAACCAATTCATCTTCCTCAATATAAGCAATGGCTTGTTCCAGGCTCATTTTACGAGGTGGCGTAAGAAGAAGAGCCTCATCTTTACCAGCAGCACGCATATTTGTGAGTTTTTTCTCACGAACAGCATTCACTTCCAGATCATTTTCACGAGAATGCTCACCCAAGATCATTCCTGTGTAAATTTTCTCGCCAGCACCAACAAATAATGTACCACGATCCTGCAATGAGAAGAGCGCGTACTGTGTTGTATTGCCATCTTCAGCTGAGATTAAAGAGCCGTTGCGACGTCCCTCAATTGGTCCAGCATAAGGAAGATAGTCGTGGAACAGGCGGTTCATAATCCCTGTGCCGCGTGTATCGGTCAAAAATTCGTTGTGATAGCCGATAAGTCCGCGTGAAGGGATGAGGAAGGTAAGACGAAGCTTTCCTCCTCCAGAAGGACGCATATCTTGCATCACACCTTTACGTAAGGACATTTTCTCAACGACAGAACCGGAAAATTCTTCGTCAACATCAATGAGAACTTCTTCAAAAGGTTCTTCACGCTCACCTGTTTCGGTGTTCTCTCTAAAGAGAACGCGAGGACGGCCAATTGTAAGCTCAAAACCTTCACGACGCATTGTCTCAATCAACACACCAAGCTGAAGCTCACCACGACCCGCAACTTCGAAAGCCTCACTCTCGGGGCTATCAGATACCTTAATCGCGACGTTACCTTCGGTTTCTTTGAAAAGGCGGTCACGAATCTGACGCGATGTTACCTTTTTGCCTTCACGGCCACCGAGCGGACCATCATTGATACGGAAGGTCATGGACAAGGTTGGCGGATCAACAGGCGTTGAAGGAAGAGGACCTTCAAGAGCAGGATCAGCAAATGTGTCAGGAATTGTTGCTTCGGAAAGCCCTGCAATAGCGACAATATCGCCTGCTTCGGCTTCGTCGACGGGCACACGCTCAAGTCCACGGAAAGCAAGAAGCTTTGTGGCGCGGCCTGTTTCAACAATCGTACCATCCGGTCTGAAAACACGAATCGGCATGTTGACCTTGGCGCGGCCCTGCTCAATGCGTCCGGTCAAGATACGGCCCAGAAAGTTGTCACTTTCAAGGATCGTTGAAACCATCGCAAAAGGCTTATCTTTATCAAGACCGGGTGAAGGCACATGTTTTAGGATAAGATCAAAGAGTGGTGAAAGGTCTTTTTTAGGCCCATCAAGCTCCATGTCAGCCCAGCCCTGACGACCAGATGCATAAAGCATGGGGAAGTCAAGCTGCTCTTCTGAGGCGTCGAGCGCTGCAAAAAGATCAAAAACCTCGTCATGCACTTCGTCAGGACGTGCATCGCTACGGTCAACTTTATTAACGACCACAATAGGGCGTAAACCGCGTGCTAATGCTTTACCAAGCACGAATTTTGTCTGAGGGAGAGCCCCTTCAGCAGCATCAACCAAAATGACAGCGCCATCAACCATGCTGAGAATACGCTCAACTTCACCACCGAAATCGGCGTGGCCTGGGGTGTCAACAATATTGATACGCGTATCTTTCCAGACAACTGACGTACATTTAGCGAGAATGGTGATACCACGCTCACGCTCTAGATCATTATTATCCATAGCGCGTTCAGCAACATGCTGATTCTCACGAAAAGAACCAGACTGTTGCAGGAGCTGATCAACAAGTGTTGTTTTCCCATGGTCGACATGGGCAATAATGGCAATGTTACGAATATCCATGGCGATCTTCCAGGGAACAATAGTTTAAGACAGAATGTGCTGTCTTCTGCACTGAATTAGATTATTTTGCAAATTATGCATTTCTCTCTAACACATTAAAGGCAAAGATTTACACTATGAGTTCGAGTTTTTCTCACGATTCAAAACATTCCAAGCCCGATGATCTGCAATTGCTTGGCCAGCAATCAGCCCTTCCTCATTCGCCTGAAGATGCCGTACTTGAACGCGTTCCCTCTCCTCATAAAGGACGGCGCTATGTTGTACGGTTTACTGCGCCTGAATTTACCTCTCTTTGCCCCGTTACGGGCCAGCCAGATTTTGCTCATATCGTCATTGACTATATTCCTAAAGATTGGATTGTTGAGAGCAAATCTCTCAAGCTTTTTCTAGGCAGCTTTAGAAATCATGGTGCATTTCATGAAGATTGCTCCGTAACAATAGCAACCAGACTTGTTGAGTTATTAGATCCTGAATGGCTACGCATTGGTGCTTATTGGTATCCGCGCGGGGGTATTCCTATTGATGTATTTTGGCAGACAGGATCAGCGCCTCAGGATGTTTGGATACCGGCTCAGGACGTGCCTGGTTATCGTGGACGCGGTTAAATTCTAAAGGCCATAAGTCATGCATCTGTAAAAAAGATGCATGACTTATGTTTAAAATCAGGCCATAAAATTAAAAGGAATTTTATTTCATCACAAAAACAGTTCGAGCCGATTCGCAAAACTTTGAAAAAAATTCTGTTTCATTCCGACTTAGAAATATTACACGCTAATTTTGCACCCAGAGTGAGCTTTGCCTCATAGTAAAAACTATTATGCTGTTTTTTCTGTACGAGGGCGCAGCTCATTATGTTTTTTATCCAAAATTCTCATGAACGGCAGCAAAAGCACTATAACCGCACATAAAATAACGGCACCCAAAACAAGATGACCAAAGAGTGGAGCATATAAACCTGCCACAACTTGTTGATGTGGCACAGACGCTATAGCCGCACCATTTGCAACCAGACTACCAACATACATCCCTATTCCCCACAGCATATATAGCGCACCCATTAATATGGCGCTCATACGAACAGGGGCATAACGCGCAATGATAGAAAGGCCCAACCCAACTGTAAGGATCTCACCAAAAGAAACGCAGCCATAACCTGCTACCATAACCCAGGGTGAAACAAGCCCCGTTGCGTGTTTGGCCGAAAGCCACCATAGCAGGAACCCAGCCCCCACCATGACATATCCAGCGAGTATTTTATAAAATAGAGCTATGTCCTTATCGTTTTTGGCCCAACGGTGATAAAAATAAGCCGCAATAGGACTAAAAACCATAATCCAGAAAGGATTGAGCGCGTAAAATTGCCCTGCTGATAAAGTAAATAAGTAAATAGAGCCAATCTTGAATTGCCCAGACACTGCTCTAAGAGCAAAGAGTGTCAGAGACGTCTGCATCTGCTGGAAAAATATTTGGTAAGCAACGGTCTGTAAGCACAAAATATATGTGAGAATGAGTCCAGGTTTTTCAAAAGATTTTACGCATCTCAAAAGATAAACCGACAAAATAGCAAGAGCCACTCCTGCGGCAATAACCCCTAATTGTGCGATAGATGGTTTTGCCAGGACTAAAACTGATAGGCTCCACAAAGCAACAAGCAGAAAAATAAATAAGCAAAAAAATAAGAATTTGCTTTTTTTCTGTAAGAGCTGTGCTGGCGCAAAGGGGTTAAGCCACGAGGCACGCCATATATAATAGCTCAAACCCACTAGCAAGCCTGATGCACAACCACCAAAAGCAATGGCCGGTCCCCAATGACTCTGCACCCATGGCAGAAGAATCATCGAAATAACTGACCCTACATTGATCGACATATAATAAAGCGTGAAAGCTGCATCTAAAGCTGTATCATCACCGCTATAAACACGCCTCACAAGGTTGCCGGCATTAGGTTTAAAAAGCCCGTTGGATAAAGCGATTAACGCCAAAGCTGGCAGAAAAAAAGCTCTTTGCTGTAATGAAATAGCTAGGAGAGCATAACCTAATGTAAGCCCACAGGCTCCTATAACGAGCGTAGGGCGTGTGCCAAGATAGTAATCGCCTATAATCCCCCCCACAATAGGTAAGCTATAGGCAAGCACGGCAAAAGCACCGAGCATCAAATTAACATCTTTATCCAGCATGTGCAGGTTCTGCACCATAAATACGGTGAGAACAGCCTGCATGCCATAATAACCAAACCGCTCCCAAATCTCGATTGCTAAAACAACCGAGAAGGCTTTGCCCCGTTGCAGTGAGCTAGAAGAATGTGAAGACGAGGCTGGGAACATAAAAATACCGGCTATTGGTGAAGGGTAAGTGTTTTAACCTTACCCCCCTGCAAGATGGAAGCCATCTATAAGACTCACACCCAAAAATCCAAGCACAAAAAGCACTGCTACTAACGAGATCGCAACAATTAAACCAATGATTTCACGGTTACGAACCCCATTACCGAGAGCCGAAAATCGAAATACGCTTTTGACCATAATGATTATGACGCTTTTTCAGAAGAAGCTTCTTGCTGGTAATAACCCTCTATAAGCTTTTGCAGCTCAGAATCGAGCTTACCAAGCACAACGCGTAACGTTACAAGCAAATCACCTGCAGCTGACCTGCCATGTGCCTCAATCCCTCGCCCTTTTAAGCGTAAGATTGTACCGCTGTCAGAATGAGCCGCTACCGATACAGCTACAGTCCCTTTAGGTGTACGAACGGGAATTTTTCCACCAAGCAAAGCTGTTTTTAAATCAATATCTTGCGTTACACGTAAATTACGCCCTTCACGCACATAATAAGGGTCGGGCTTTACGTGAATTTTGAGCAAGACATCCCCTGCTGGGCCGACTGTACCATCATGTCCTGGATGCCCCGCCATACCTTTACCCTTGACACGCAGGGTCATGCCTTCTTCTACACCAGGAGGAATATTTACAGCGATTTTTTGCCCTGTTCCCAGATCAATTTCACGCTTGTCCCCCAGGGCAGCTTCTTCAAAGCTAATGGTTATTTCGCCATGAAGATCTTCACCTCGTCTTGGTCGTGGCGGCGTGCGAAAACCGCCTGCCCCAAACATATCGGAAAAAAAGGCCCCAAGATCATCTTCGCTTTGAAAGCCCTGACGCTGGCCGTAACCGCGCGTGCCTCCCCAAATCCCCCACCAAAGGGCGAGCGCTCCTGGCCATTTTCATCAATTTCACCGCGGTCAAAGCGTGCGCGCTTTTCTTTATCGCCTAAAATACCATAGGCTTTACCAATGGCTTTGAATTTCTCCTCAGCTTTGGCATTATTGGGATTGTGATCCGGGTGGTATTGCTTTGCCAGGCGACGATAGGCACTGCGTATTTCTTTGTCAGTCGCTGTTTTAGCGATGCCTAGCGTGGCATATGGGTCTATCATTGTTTCTCTGGATCCTTCAAATCAGTATCATCAACGAGATCAATTAAAACAGCTATAATTTGGTCATAAGAAAAACCAGCCTGCACACCATCATAAACGATTTTCTGCAATTTGGGCCGCAAAAAATCAGCAATGGGCAATGGCTCCACATTACTCATAACTTTCTCCTTTCAGAAGAAATATGTACAGACTTTACGAAGTTCAATAGAGTAATCTTATATCAGGCAACAAACCATCACTAATCCGTAAATCAACGACTTAATTAGCAAGTTAAGGTCAATCATAAATATTATGCTCTCTTCACCTTTACCCCCTCTTAACGCTCACACTCCTAAAAAAAGACTCATCGTTACAGGATGTGATTCTCGCTATTTTCCTCTACTTGAAGAGCTAATTGCGTCTATCCAGCGTTTCCCTGAGGCAAAAAATCTTGCAATTGCCTGTGTTGATGGCGGACTGAGCCCTGACAATCTGCGTTGTCTTGCCCGAAAAAATATTCCGGTTCAGGCACCTTATATTCCTGAAACCATATCTAAAAAGGCTTTGAAAAAACGCCCCAGTCTGGCCATTGGGCTCTCTAAACTCTGGCTTAATGAATTTTTTCCTGAGTTTGACAGTATCTTATGGCTTGATGCTGATAGCTGGGTGCAAGAATCCTCAGCATTAGAGCTTTTATTTTCAGCCACAGAAACAGAAAACCCTGCTTTAGCCACCATTCCTGAACTTTTTCTGCACAAACCATTCCGTTTGAGATGGCTGCCATTCAATCTCGCCCAAATTCGCTCTATTCTTTACAAAAATACAACTATTGCCAGATTACCGCGCTCTATTCGTCGCTATGTTGGGGTTCGCCCCACTTTAAATGGCGGTATTTTTGCCCTATCACGCACTGCCCCCCACTGGAAAAAACTACAAGAATGGCAAAAAATAGTTTTGAAGCACGGTAAGATTTTTTGCTCAGATCAATTATCGCTTTCACTCTGTGGCCATGTTGATAAGCTACCTGTCGAATTTCTTCCCCCGGGGTGCAACTATATGGGGCCCTGGCATTTCAATACAGAAACAAAGAAAATTTGTGAGCTAACTTATCCTCATTTCCCCGCAGGAATTATTCATCTTGCAGGCCATGATGAGATGCGCCTTGATCTTAACGTCAAAACCAGCGTACGCGACGAAAAAAACCAGGAACAATTTATGAGTTTGCGCTTTGCAAGCCTCTATCCAGACGTAATGGCTAACGCGCGAAAGCCCTCATAAGAACGCTATGTTCTTTTTTCTCTATGGGAAGCCGCGTATCTGCAAGCTCCCGCCCCTGCCAGCCTGCCCCCATAGAGACATATAGCGTTACAGCGTCATCTAACCTTTTGCCCCTTGCCAGCACGGCTTCATCCTGAGCTGTTAAGGCTGTTTGCTGTGAATTTAAAACATTTAGATAACCAGTTAAGCCCGCCGTGAAGAGCTTTCTGGCTCTGTCACGGGCCAAACCTGCCTGCTTTGCCGCCTCGCCACGCTGAGATACAAGCTCATTATCCTGCTGCCAGTTGACGATTGCATCCTCAACTTCGCGAAAAGCATTAAGAACTGTCTGACGATATTGTAACCGGCTCTCTTCAGCTTCGGCACGGGCCTGCATAATTTGCGCCCCAAATTTACCACCATGAAGCACAGGAATAGACATCATCATTAAAATATTCCAACTCATTGCATTAAGTTTAAATGCCTCTGCGAGAGCAGATGAGTTGGGATCAAATGTCAGAGGGATGCTAAAATTGGGGTAAAGCTGCGCAACGGCCATACCAATACGCGCCGTATTTTCAGCATAATGACGCTCAGCTTCTCGAATATCAGGGCGGTTAGCAACCACAATAGACGGAATGGCTGACGGAAAAGAGGGTATAAGAGGGAGCTTGTGGCGTTTTTGCAGCTCGGGTTCTATCGTCCCCGGCATTTCTCCCATTAATACGGCAATAGCGTGAATCAAACGCTCTTGCTGGGCAAAAAGCGACGGAAGCCTCGCACGTTCTGTATGCTCTTCTGCCTTGGCCTGAGCTATAGCCAGCGTATTTCCTACACCATTACTATAAAGCCGCTCAACTAAGAGACTGCCATCATGAGCAACCTTAATGGCATGTTCGGTAACGTTTAACCGCTCCTGAACAGTCCTTAAGCTAATATAGTCACTAACGAGCTGACTTAATAAAGAGACGAGAATACCTCGCCTTTCTTCTATCGTTTCATCAACTATGCGTTTACGGGCTTCAACCTGGCGCGAAATACGCCCGAAAATATCAATTTCCCAATTTGCTCGCGCACCCCATGTCAAAAGAGACGCGTGAGGATGATTTAAAGGATTGGGAGGCCGGTTGACCCAGTTTCCGACACTAATCGAATAACGTGTATCGCCTCCCCCGCATTAGCATCAAGTTGAGGATACCAGTCTGATTCGGCCTGACGCCTAACAGCCTGTTCTGCCAAAATATGCTGAGAAGCAGACTGAAGATTATAATTTCCCTTAATGGCTCTTTCTATCAGATCATTGAGTACTGGGTCATTAAAATGAGCCCACCATTCTTTCAACAATGCTTCGGTTGAAGCAATTTCCTCTTTCGTAGCAGGGTGAGGCTGTCCCGCAAAATGATTGGGAAGAGGAAAGTGATCTGGCTTATAGTCAGGCCCTACTGTGCAAGAAGACAATAGACAAAGACCAGAAGCAAGAAAGGGTAAGAATTTTTTCATTCTAAAGGTGATTCTGTAGCCACGTTGTTAAAAGGCCTCGTCCGCCCTTTTTTTGCTTACCAACGGCAACTGTCGCTGTCATGCCGGCAGATAAGATAACATTAGGAGGAACATCATCAAGAGCTATTCTAACAGGAATACGCTGGGCCAGACGCACCCATGTAAAAATAGGGTTAACATTTGGTAGCCCTAGCTGGTCCCAACTGCCATTTTGGTCATTAATACCACGGCCAATACTCACTACGTGGCCTTTAAGAACCTTACGATAACCCATTAACTTTATGCGGGCTTCGTCACCAACATGCACACCATGCATTTTGGTTTCTTCAAAATACCCGTTCACCCAATAACTATTGGCATCAATGACCGATAAATATGGATGCCCTGCCTGGACGTAATCTCCAACACGTAAATTAAGATTGGTCACATAACCATCGACAGAAGCATAAAGTGTTGCACGCTGAAGATTTAAAAGAGCCGTATCCAGAGCTGCCTTGGCTTCATCCAACAAAGCTCTTTTGCTTGTGACATCAGAATTAAAATTATCCTGCTCTTCGCGCGATACAACGCCACTCAAATTATGGCGACGACGCGCATTTGAGAGACTTAAACGATAATCTTCTTCTGCACCAGAAACACGCGCTCTTGCTTCATCAATTTTAATCTGAAAGCGCAGCGGGTCGATTCTAAAAAGGGGATCACCCTTATGGACAAATTGGTTATCTTTTACAGGAACTGAAACAACAGTTCCGGCTACTTCGGGGGCCGTTGCTACAACATAGACTCGAACCCTGCCATCCCGAGTCCAGGGATCGAGGACATAAAGATCCCAAACAACATAGCCCAAGCCACAAGCAAGACAGACGACTAATAAAGTCAATAACGGCCGAACCAGGCGACGCAACCAGTTCATGGCGCTCCCCTATCAAACATAGATCACCATGAGACACAGCACACAAACGAAAAAGGCAATTTCGAAAAGAGCAACATGCCAAAACCAGCTAAGTGCACCCACACGCCACAAAAAATAACGACATAAGAGTGTCACCAATACTGCCGCAACAGCGTAAACAGCAATAGGCGAAACAAAAATACCGAAGAGATCAACTTCCGCAAGCATTATATGACTATCTTGCTTTGCTGCTGGATAGTAGCCTTTGGTGATCTAACCTTCTTAGTCACGCTCTTCCCCAATAAAGCTCTATAAGGCTTTTCTATGCCATGGATAAACTGACATGGTCTTTAGTTATCGAATCACCAGCACTCTGACTAGTCATTACATTCATCTATAAAAATAAATTTTTACTAATAAAAAAATAAACGCGCCTTTTTCCATGTTTATCAACACTGCCCGAACCAAAAAAGCCCTCTTCTTTTAAAAATAAAAGAAGAGGGCCTAAAACTTCGTGACTATTTTTCACGGAAAATCAATGACGTGGTCTTATCTTTTTTTACGACGCCCAAATGGAAGCTTTACCATTTTTAAAACGCGACCACCTGCAAAACGTCCTACCGGACCGGAAGCCACACTTAATAAAGCTGAAAGCCCAATGGAGCGTTTAAGTTCTTGAAGTTTTTGATCCCGGGCCAAAATAGCTCTCTCCTCAGAAGGAGTAGAATGGCGGGCACGCATTGCCAGTAAGAGAAAAATGAGGGCAAAGAGAATATCGATTCCCATAACGCAGAGTGCCGCATTTAATGGGCTAAAATGGCAGACTCCCAAAAAGAGTGTCCATAAAACACCATGAAGTGAAATAGCGGCAAATAAGAGAAAAATAGCCGCTATGATAGCAAAAACGACTCTAACGCCATGGCGTTTTACTGTCTGGGCAAAAACTCGTCCCTGAGCGGCCAGAACTTCTTGGCCTAATTCGATCGGGCTGCTCATAATAATCCTTTAACCTCTTCTCTCGAAAACGTTTTCAATTCTTATAGCGACAAATATCTCAAGGTGAAAGCTTTCAGCTTTCACCTTAGGTCATATTTATCAAATAAGAAGGAATTATTTTGATAATCTACCAAAAATAAATCCGGCAAACATTGATAAAAGCACAGCGCTAATAGGTCTTTGACTAACTGTTTTGCAAAAACCTTCAATATGTGGCCCTTCCAGACTATTTAACTGATCTGAAGCTTTTTCCAGATGGGTTTCCAGGCCTTTTTTTACATTATCTAAAGGGAGATCTTTGTGATTTTTCATAAAGTCCTGCATCTGATTACGTAAATTGTTCAACTGGTCCTGAACCGTATCAGAAGCTGATTCTACTTTTTCTTTAACCTGTTTAGCCATGACAATCACTCCATAAGAAAATGAGGTTATAGTTTTCTGGAGACACTCTTAAAAAAAAGATAATTTATTAAAAAAATTTGAAGTCAAAAACCTCATTTCCTCTTTGGTAATAAAATATTTACCAAATAAACTTTAATTCTCATTCTAGAATATGTTATTTTTGTGTCATCAAAAGTCGTGCTCTTTCTTCTTTTATTTTTTAAATGGTGATCCATCACGTGAGTTGTCTTTCATTACAATCCATTTATGACCATTTTAAACGCTTCTGTTTTCTTTTTTTTATTGCATTCACGACTTCAATTTTACTCATTAGTTGTAATTTTTTACCGCAGGCATTTGCTCAAAATACAGTTTTAAAACCACTTGTTTTTGCAGTTCCCGAAACATTACTGAGTAAGAACTGGCTTTTTATACCAGATAACTTTAAGGGCCATTTCATTACATGGGATGAACTTTTATCCACCCTACATGATGGCAGCTTAAGTCATCCTCCCTTATGGGATGCCATCATGGTAAGTGAAAATAATCTTGCACTTGGATGCGCTCAGGGGTGGTTGAAAATTTTTCATGAAAATGAGTGTGGGCGTTCGGCTGGCTATCTTCAAAGTGCTTTGATTTGGGATAAAAAACGAATTGTAGAACCACCTAACTGGGCTGCATTATGGGATGTTATTCGCTTTCCTGGAAAAAGATCATTCCCTCAGCAAGCACGCGGCACATTAGAAACAGCCTTACTTGCTAATGGTGTGCCTCCTGCAAAAATATATGCAACCCTATCCACTCAGAAAGGCTTACAAAGAGCCTTTAACTTATTAGAACAGCTCAGGCCCTATATTGTTTGGTACCGCACACCAAATGAATATAAAGAGCTTTTGCTTTCAAAAAGTATAATTTTTGGCGTTGCACCTTTAAGTACCCTTCCACCCCATGACAAAAAACATAAAAACTTATATTTTGTCCCAGAACTTGAGTATTCTTTTTATTCTAGACGCTATTGGGGTGTCCCCTCTTATTTGTCTAAAAATCGGATAAAACTCATTGAAGAAAGTCTTGACACCTCAGAACCACATTTATCGTCCCTGCCAAAAAAATTACCAGCATCTAGTTTATTTATTGATGATAGGTTTTGGATGGCCCATGGTCCTACACTGGAACCCCTTTTTAAAAAATGGTTGAAATCTGACTTTTCGGATTTTAAGCCGATCACAGCCCCGACTCACCTAAGACATTAAATTTATGACCGAAAAAATTCCTTTTTGGAAAACAACTTCCCTAAAAGACATGACCAGAGAACAATGGGAATCTCTATGTGACGGGTGCGGACGCTGTTGTTTGCATAAATTTCGTGAAGATGAGACAGACGAAATTTTATGGACAAATGTTGGGTGCCGCCTGCTTGATAAAGAGACATGCCGTTGTAAGGATTATGAGAAACGTCATAAGCGTATACGGGATTGCATCACACTTACTCCAGAACTTTTAGAAGAAACGGATTGGCTTCCCGCCAGTTGCGCTTATCGCTTATTAAGAGATGGATTTGATCTACCAAAATGGCACCCACTCGTTAGTGGGTCTTTTGACACTATTCACGAGTCAGGCGCTTCGGTAAGACAACGTTTTATTAATGAGCGTTATGTCGATATCATAGAAGATTATATCACTGACTGGCCCGGAAAATGGCCCGAAACGGCCAAAGTGCAAGAGTAACGCCTTTTCTCAAATATTTGCCATTATATGCTATCACCACCTCTGATCTGGCGAAAAAATTCTCGGGCAAGGCGGCTCTCTCTGCGGGTTGATCCTGCAAAGCGGGCCGTCATTATCACTTTACCGCCACGCATCAGTAAAAAAGAAGGACTTGCCTTTTTACATAGCCAGTCTCTTTGGGTGAGACGAGCCTTTGAAGAGCTTCCTCTTAAGGCTCTGGATGCTAGGTCAATTTTAATTGAGGGCATAAATATACCCCTTTTTACTGAACCCAATGCAAAAAGAGGCGTTTGGCTCGATGAGTCTGGCATCCATATAAGTGGAAATGCAGAACATCATGAACG
The DNA here is from genome assembly GCF_009906835.1 of Aristophania vespae. NCBI lineage: Bacteria > Pseudomonadati > Pseudomonadota > Alphaproteobacteria > Acetobacterales > Acetobacteraceae > Aristophania > Aristophania vespae. The sequence continues at coordinate 264,920 of NZ_CP047652.1, read as the reverse complement.
GCGTTTGAAAGATTTCCTAAGGCGCTTGGCAATAGAGCGCATAACGCCTTTTGTTAAAATTTATAGTCAAAACATGGCCCTCTTTCCAAGCACTCTTGCATTACGAGATGTGCGTAGCCGCTGGGGAAGTTGCACTAGACAAGGCCGTCTTATGCTTAACTGGCGTCTTTTATTAGCTCCGGCTAATATTCGGGACTATGTCATTATTCATGAACTTGCTCATTTAAAATATTTTAACCATGGTTCTGAGTTTTGGTCATTAGTTGATCAATATTGCCCTCAGGGGAAAGAAGGACGCGTTTCGGCTGAAAATTGGCTTAAAGTGCATGGTCCAGTTTTGCTCAGTATCATTTAATATTGGCTTTGAACGTAAAATTAATGCATCCCCTACTTCCCATGAAACTATAAATAGTCTATAAGCCTCCCCAGGTAGCGCGCTTGGCGGAATGGTAGACGCACGAGACTTAAAATCTCGGGTTCGTAAGAGCGTGCGGGTTCAAGTCCCGCAGTGCGCACCACTCAAGAAATTTTATATAGGGTCTGTACCATGATAGGACTTACCCTCTTACAGCGGGTTCTTTCCAGGAATTCCGTTCCTGCACTCCCCCCCGACATAGCTGAAATTTATCAAAAAGCGGCTAATGGGCATGCTCTTGAGCAAGTTTTATGGGGAAAATACTTCTTAACAGCACCTATCTTAAACCAGACCATGAACAGGCACGCTCCTGGTTTTTAATTGCGGCTCAAGCGCAATATGGACCGGCTTATAATATGTTAGGGCGTTGTTCTCATTTTGGATGGGGATGTGACCGTGAACTTTCTCAGGCTGTCTCTTACTACCAAAAAGCTGCTCAACTAGGTGATTTATGGGGCTGTTATAATCTTGGGATTATGACCTTACGTGGTTTGGGTATCCAAGCAAACCGTGCTGATGCTTATCTTTTATTTCGAAAAGCAGCTCTACAAGGTCATGCAAAATCTATGAATCTTCTTGCACGTTTTATAGAAGAAGGATGGGAAACACCCCGCAACCCTCAAGCTGCTTTAGAGTGGTATAAACGTTCTGCCGAGGGGGAGATTATAGAGGGCAGCATAATTACGCCACAGCTCTAGTAAGTCTCCAGCGTTCCAAAGAAGCCCTTTATTGGTGGCATAAAGCTGTTGAGACAGCCACAATAGATATTCTTCTGGCTATGAAAAAAGAGCTTTCAAATCCTGATCTTCCATCCGACCTGGCACTAAAAAGCCGCTTAGAAAAGCGGCTAGAAGAGTTTTATTCTCAAAAAGGGGCCGCTCCCTAGAGCCTACCCCCATTAAGAATCAAAGTTGGGTGATGTTGAGCTGCCAGGCGGCCATCTGATTACGCTCTGGCGTGTCAGCCAAGACATAACCCTCATGAGACAACATACGTGTCATATAATGGCGATTATAGAAAAAACAGTATAATATCTGCCACAACCCGCCTGTTAAAAACGTCAAAATAGCGTGAAAAGCCGCTATAGCAATTTCCCCACGAAAAAGTGGGACAAGAAATCCGAAAAAAAGATAAGTCCAGCTAAAGCCGACATATCCTTCACGGGTAATTCCCGAAGTTGTGTTACGAATAAGTACAGATCGCGCCACGGCTTTTCTCGCTAATATTAGAGGGTAACGCTATAACGCCAACCAAAAGGATCTTCTGACTGGCCACGTTGCAACGTGGTAAGCGCCTCGCGCAAACGCAAGGTGACAGGGCCAGGATTTTTTCCATCACCAAACTGCGCAATAGCTGAAGGACGTTTCAAAACTCCAATAGGAGAAATAACAGCAGCTGTTCCACAAGCGAAAGCTTCTGTAATTTCACCAGATTGAGCTTGAGCAAAAACATCATCAATGGATAGTTTTTCTTCAACCATCGAAATTCCTAAATGACGGCCCAATTTCAATAAGCTATCACGCGTAATGCCTCTTAAAATAGTGCCGCTTAGAGGTGGCGTTACAACAGTACCGTCACGCCGCACAAACATGACATTCATGCCGCCCATTTCATCAATATAACGCTTTTCAACGGCATCAAGGAAAAGCACCTGCTCGCAGCCTTTTTCCTTGGCTTCCATTTGCGCAACAAGGCTTGCAGCGTAATTACCACCACATTTCGCTTCTCCTGTACCGCCTGGTGCGGCGCGGCTATATGTTTCGGTCACCCAGACCGGTACACAACCCGAACCAAAATAGGCCCCTACAGGACAGGCTAAAAGTACAAAGAGATATTCGGTTGCCGGCTTTACTCCAAGAAAGACTTCATTTGCGATCATGAAAGGACGCAAATAAAGGCTTTGCCCTTCCCCAGAGGGAATCCATTCATGATCTAATTTCAACAGGGCCTCAATAGCACCCAAAAAGAGATTTTCTGGCAATTCTGCCATAGCAAGCCGCCGAGCAGATGCTGCAAAGCGGGCAGCATTGGCTTGAGGGCGAAAAAGCAGCGGGCGACCATCTTCACCACGATAAGCTTTCAGGCCCTCAAAAATTTCCTGCCCATAATGCAAAACGGTAGATGCTGGATCAATAGGCAGTGGCTGGCGCGGCGTTACCTTTGCATCATGCCATCCTTTTTCATCATTATAACGAATAACAGCCATATGATCGGTAAAGACACGGCCAAATTTTGGATCTTGCAATAAAGCTTGACGGCGTTCTTGCGAGATTGGATTAGGTGTTTTTTCAAAAGTGAATTGTGTCATGAGGCCAGCTTTCCCAGAAATGTAACACTCGTATTTTCTCTACCCTGACATAGGTTCTTTTATTGGGAAACCCTATTTTAGGATATTAGTCATAAAATTTTGAAAGAATCTATAAGGAATTAGCAATAATATCTTGTCAAATATATCAAATAATCGTCTTTTTAACTAATAAAATTACACCACGACATTTAGCCATCGAATAAAACAATAATATGTCTGGCTTAAAGAAAAACCCCGGAGACTATTTGCCTCCAGGGTTCTCCATAAGCGTAACAATCCGCCAAAACGTCTAGGATTAACGTTTTGAGAACTGGAAGGAACGACGTGCTTTTGCTTTACCGTATTTTTTACGCTCAACAACACGGCTATCACGTGTAAGGAACCCAGCCGCTTTAAGAACAGGGCGAAGTTCTGGCTCATAATGAGTAAGAGCACGTGAAATACCGTGACGCACGGCACCAGCCTGACCAGAAAGTCCACCACCTTTTACGGTGCAGTAAATGTCGAACTGGTTATAGCGATCAACAACCAAGAATGGCTGAGTGATCAGCATACGAAGCACAGGACGTGCAAAATAAGTCGTTACGGAACGGCCATTGACGATAATATCGCCTTTACCTGGCTTGAGCCATACACGAGCTACTGCATCTTTACGACGTCCAGTTGCATAGGAACGCCCTTGGGCGTCACGCTTTGCTTCATAAACGGGTGCAGCATTCGTGGTAACGGGAGCAACGCTAGCGAGATCCTGCAGCGTGCCGGTACGCTCGGCGACGAGGCGCTCTTGAGTTTCTGACATGATACAGGCCTTACGACTTGCTGTTCAAGGTATTCTTACGGTTCAGAGCCGCAACATCTAGCTTCACAGGGTTTTGACCACCATGGGGGTGCTCTGTACCAGCGTAGATATAAAGATGCTTCATCTGAGCGCGTTGAAGCGGGCCGCGCGTAATCATACGCTCAACCGCTTTCATCACAACGTGACCTGGATTTTTACCTTCCAGACGCTGTGTGATGCTGCGTTCTTTAATACCACCAGGATGACCTGTGTGATAATGAAAGAGCTTTTGGCCAACTTTATTGCCTGTAAGGGCAATTTTGTCAGCGTTAATAACAACAACTGCATCACCACAATCAACATGTGGCGTGAATTGAGGCTTATGTTTACCACGGAGTCGATTAGCAATAATCGTTGCAAGGCGACCTAGAACGAGCCCTTCGGCGTCGATCAAAATCCAATTCCTTGTTACCTCCGCAGGTTTCAGCGAAAGTGTGGTCTTCATTAGTGACATTTCCGGTCTAGCGGTGCTGCGCTCATCGCCGCACCAGGAAAGAATCCCACCTCAAGCTAGCTTTGACCCATGCAACATTAAGAAGAGGGAGAAAACCAAACTATGAGATTGGTATAAGTTGGCGTGTTATCGCTATAAGCAAGAGGCACGTCAAGTCTTTTTTCTAAAAGCAGCACTAATTTTTTGGCAGTTCTTCAACAAATAACTACTTGTGGTATCATTATACCACACAATAAATTTTATCTTTATACCTAAAAAAAACCGAAAAACTTGCCGACCTTAGGCAGGATTCGGTAATGATATTTGGTCTATGATCATTTTTGGTTAAACTTTCTTTATCAGATAGAGATAAGTTCGGGAGAAAACTCTGTGAAAAGACCTTGGCTCGCTCTATGTCTGATTGCCCTGGTGTTTGCCATAGCCGGCATGGGCATTTATCGCCATGCCAGCCTAGAGTTGGAGCATGCTGTTGAGCGCTTTCAGGCAGCCCTTCCTAAAGGCACTGTTTTTACCTATCGTTCGGCAAGTCCTGCGTTTTTAGTTAGAGGCGTCACTTTACATGATGTCACATTTAAAAACGGCTCCAGCTCTTTTCATGCCAAACTCATACGTTTAGGTCATCCACAGTTTTTACCGGGAGGCAGGCTAACTCTCTCAAGCCTTCTATTAAAAAATACCGGCTATAAAACACCCAAATTACAACTTGATATAAAGAAAATTATATTTAGACATCTTTTGATTCCTGCGGCTCCAGGCATCATAAAAGGGTCTGATCTCACAGCTAACAGCATGCGCTCTTTAGCAATGATCCTGACCTTTAATCCAGAAAACCTGACTTCCCTACGTTTTTCGCGTACTCATATAGAAGCACTTAATCTTCTTTTCCCTAAAGCTATTGAAACATCTTATAATAACTTAACGATTCGTGAAGCTCATACCGAGTCCCTAACTTTAGAAGGTTACGGCCACGGAAAGCGTGTTTACGGCATGCTGAAAAATCTTTCTTTAGGGATCAATCTAAGCAAAAATGATCTGAATTCATTTGGAACAACATTTGCGAGTGCTCTTCTTTTCCCCAAGGGGAAAAATGCCAAAACACCTTTACCAGCCACGCTTAGCCTCTCTTATCTAGAAGCTAGAGAAGGAACGCCACATCTTTTGAAGCGCCCTTTCAAAGGTGATTCACAGATCACCAGGATTTTCTGGGAAAGGCCATTAGATTTACCATGGCTCAACACAGGCTATCTTAGTGTTAATGATTTAAAATTAGCTTTTAACAAGGACTCGGTACAAAATAGCACACGGCTAGACTCACTTTCTATCTCACGTAGAGACGATAATAACGGTATCCGCACAGAGGCCCTTCTTAAAGGCTTCCATTTCCGGCCTACACAGAAATTTAACCTGCCATTTTCAGTTAATGGATCACAAAGCACTTTACGCCTTACATTACAAAATCACCGTGAAAATAATCTGTGGCAAGGTGATGCTACTGCACGTTTGTCTTTAAATAATATTGGTAATTTGACGCTTAACAGCCACTATAACTACCCAGATTATAATCCACTTTATAAAAAGACTGGATTAACACGCTCTTTTGCACAGGCCACCGAATTTAATAATACAATCATTACGATGCATGGTGACCATTTTATAGATTTGGGGCTTGCTTTTGCACAGCAGCTTGAGCCTTTGGAAACGCGTGAAAGTCTGCGTGAAGATATTATTCACAACTTAGATAAGCTAGCCGAAGTGCGTTCCTTTATCAGCCCACTAGCAGATTTCTGGACTGATCCTCGTGATCGCACTTTAAGTATCAGTTTGGGAAACATATCTCCTGCTATCTTTAGCAAGCTCTCACCTACAGCATCTGCGGAGAATATTATAGATTCCCTTCATGTCACCTCGGTAAATGCGCGATAAAAAGCGCATCTCACCAGGAGATTAAGGTAAATAAATTTGAGGGGAAAACTGCTGGGGCGAATGACGGGGCTCGAACCCGCGACCACCGGTACCACAAACCGGCGCTCTACCAACTGAGCTACATCCGCCACACAGCAGAGGAAGATTTAGATAATCCTGAGCGTCTCGTCCAGCCCCTTTTTAATATTTTTTTGTTCCTAGACGTATTTTTTGTTCCTCCTCGGGCTTCAGGCTTCACATGTTTGTCAAAAATGCCTATTAAATAAAGTGTCATTGCCGCTCCGGGCCTGAATACGGCGCACCCTATCTTTTTCCTTAAAATTGAGAAGGTTCAAAGTTTTTATGTCAGCTTCCGTTTACGTCCAGCAATGGACGCAACGCCCGGTGCGTGAAATACTCGCGGGCATGGTGGGGACGTTTGCCCTTATTCCAGAGGTTATTGCTTTTTCCTATATAGCCGGCGTTTCTCCTGCTGTTTCTCTTTTCGCCTCTTTTGTCATTTCGGTTTCTATTGCCATATTTGGTGGTCGCCCCGGTATGATCTCGGGGCTGCTGGGTCAGTCGCTTTAGTCGTTGCGCCGCTCGTTCATCATCACGGCGTAAACTATATGATTTTAGCCACTTTGATGGCGGGATTATTGCAAATTCTTTTTGGATTATGCCGCTTACAGGCTGTCATGCGTTTTGTAGCAAGCGAAGTCAGGACAGGCTTTGTTAATGCATTGGCAATTCTGATTTTTTCTGCTCAAGTACCGCAAATGGTTGGGGTAACGTGGCATACTTATTTGCTCATTTTTCTGGGCCTAATCATCATTTATCTCCTGCCCAAGCTTACAGAAATTATACCCTCCCCGCTGATTTGCATTGTGATACTCACTGCCATCACAATGATTCATCCCATGCCTGTCCGTACAGTCGCCGATTTAGGTGAGCTTCCTACAGGTTTGCCTCATTTCACACTTCCCCACGTTCCTCTTAATTTTACGACTCTGGAAATTGTCTTTCCCTATGCGCTCGCAATGGCTGCTGTAGGGCTGCTAGAATCACTTATGACAGCTACAGTGGTGGATGACCTCACTGACACCCATAGTGAAAAACAACGTGAATGCACAGGACTGGGCATATCTAACGTTTTTGTGGGTATCTTTGGTGGTATTGCTGGCTGCGGCATGATTGGTCAGACAGTTGGCAATTTACGCTATGGGGGGCGAGGAAGGCTTTCCACCTTCACGGCTGGCGCTTTTCTCTTACTCTTAATGGTCGTGCTGCATAAGTGGGTTGCTCAAGTCCCTATGGCGGCCCTGGTTGCCATTATGATTATGGTGTCAATTAGCACATTTTCCTGGAGTAGTTTAAAAGCTCTCACGCGTCATCCCAAGCTCTCAAGCCTGGTTATGATTGTCACCGTCTTTGTCGTCGTCTTAACGCATGATCTGGCAGCAGGTGTGGTTGTTGGGGTGTTGCTTTCAGGTGTTTTCTTTGCCTGGCGCACTTCAAATCTTATTCACGTCAAGAAAGTAGAAACTGACGCCACTCTAACCTATCAGGTTACAGGGCAGGTCTTTTTTGCTTCAGCAAGTCTTTTGAGTGAAGCGATAGATTATAACACCCCAGCAAAAAAAGTTATTATTGATCTCTCTTCTGCCCATTTCTGGGACATTACATCTGTTGAAGAATTGGAAAAAATAATAGAAAAACTCAGAAGCAGAGGCAAAAAAATAGAAATGATTGGCTTTAACAAAACCAAGCATGCCATTATTGCCGATCAGTCTGACGAAGACGTTTTGCAATCGCAAAATTAGGTTTAGTTTTTTAAAAGGCCCCTTCCAATGGGGCCTTTTTTTCACTTAGCTGAAAGACGTTCCTGGCTTGAACAGGCCAGGAACTGGCACATAAAACGCTCTTGATTGGACGGTGTGAGACGAACATGAAGCTCTATATGCTCTTCATTATCTGAACGCTCTATAATATCCCCATGCTCATAAAGCCACGCCAGAGCAGCTCCATCAGTAATGGGCAAGGTTACATCATAATCCTGCATGGACCGGGATAAAACCTGATCCAATCTTTCAAGCAGGTCTGATAAACCCTCGCTTTTAAGAGCTGAAACTGGCAGCGATCCCTGGCTGGCAGGAACATGCGAAACGCCACCTAATAAATCGGCTTTATTGAGCACTTCTATGGTACGATCTGGCCATGATTGGTCAATCATCCCATCCTTGGTCATATCCTCTAATACAGACAGGACATCATCCCGCTGCGCTAAGCTATCAGGATGGGCACAGTCACGTACGTGTAAAATAATATCTGCCTCGGCCACTTCTTCCAAAGTGGCACGAAATGCAGCTACCAGCTCTGTAGGAAGCTCACTAATAAATCCCACGGTGTCTGACAAAATAACATGCCGACCTGAAGGAAGTTTAAGTTCACGCATCGTTGGGTCTAGTGTCGCAAAAAGCTGGTCTTTTGCGTGGACTTCGGCACCCGTTAAATTGTTAAAAAGAGTGGATTTTCCAGCATTCGTATAACCTACGAGCGCTACAATCGGAAACGGCACGCGGCGGCGTGCCTGACGATGTAATCCGCGCGTTCTTCTAACCTGGTCCAACTCTTTTCGGAGTTTCACAATACGATCACCGATCATACGGCGATCAGCTTCGATTTGCGTTTCACCCGGCCCGCCAAGAAAGCCAAAGCCCCCCCGTTGGCGCTCTAAGTGAGTCCATAAACGCACAAGCCGCGAACGCTGATATTCTAGATGAGCAAGTTCAACCTGTAGAACACCTTCACGAGTAGCGGCACGCGCCCCAAAGATATCTAAAATCAGCCCAGTACGATCCACGACCTTACAGGCAAGAGCTTTCTCCAGATTCCTTTGCTGCGCAGGAGAAAGCTTTGCATCAACAACAACGACACCAATTTCTTCTGAACGAACAATTTCTGAAAGATGTTCAAGATGTCCAACACCAAGCAAGGTAGCTGGCCGACGCGCTCTTAAAGGAAAAATTGTCTGGTAAATAACATCCAGACCAATAGAGGCAGTCAGACCGACCGCTTCTTCTAAGCGAGAGTCAGCAGCGCGCGGTGAGTCCGATGCCTTGTTTTTTTCCCAAGGGAGAATAACGGCGGCACGTGTGGCTGGTCGTGCTGTTTCTTCAGGTTTCTTCAAAGATGATCCTCTGTATTATCTTCTATAGAGACAATAAAATTAGCTAAGGCTGCGATAGGCATAATAGTGCTAATTGCATTTTTATATACAAGCTGCACATGCCCTTCGCGTCTTAATAAAAGCGTATGGGCGTCATATAACACTACGATTCCCTGTAGCTTAACGCCATTCACTAAAAAGACCGTAACGGGCTCTTCATGTGCGATGAGATGCTGTAAAAATATATCTTGTACTGAATCTAATATAGGTGACGACATAACCAAATCCTATTCCTCACTTTAGTTTCTAAGAAGCAGAGTTGGAGGAGTGAACACCAAGACGATCTTCTTGCGTAACCCCTAATTGCTTCAGCTTGCGATGAAGTGCACTTCTCTCCATTCCCACAAAATTTGCAGTACGACTTATATTGCCCCCAAAACGCATTAATTGCACTTGAAGATATTGTGTTTCGAAAAGATCCCGCGCTTCTCGCAAGGGTAAACTCATTACATCTGCTTCAGCATTAAGTCTGGTCATTGAAGGTGCGCCTTTGCTCACCATTTCTGGTAGCATATCGGCACGAATTGGCTCGTGACTCGTAGCAGGGTTGCTAGGCGCCATAATCAGCATGCGTTCCATAAGGTTACGCAATTCTCTCACATTACCTGGCCATTCATAAGTCTGAAGACTTGCAAGAGCATCCACTGACAGATCACGCTTGGGTAAACCCGCAGATTGTGCACATTTCTCCAAAAAATAACTCGCTAAGGCCGGTATATCTTCTGGCCTCTCTTTCAGTGCAGGAACATGGAGCGGCACGACAGCAAGGCGGTAAAACAGATCTTCTCTAAAACGCCTTGCTCTAATTTCTTCTTGTAAATTACGGTTTGTTGTCGCGATAACACGCACATCTACTTTTACGCTTGTGGCGCCGCCTATACGTTCAAATGTTCTAATTTGTAACGCCCGAACAATTTTGCTTTGGGTCTCAAGAGGCATGTCGGCAACCTCATCAAGCAATAAGGTGCCGTGATGAGCACGTTCTAACAAGCCCTGCCGAGTGGGACGGTCACCATTTTTTTCAACACCAAATAATTCTTCTTCAAAACGACTTGGTGCTAAAGCTGCACAATTAAGCACAACAAATGGCCCATCAACACGTTTAGACTGAGCATGCAGCATGCGCGCTGCTACTTCCTTACCCGCTCCCGCTGGCCCTGTAATTAAAACACGCGAATTTGTTGGCGCCACCTTCATGATTTGATTGCGCACACTAACCATTAATGAACTATGGCCCATTAAGCTCATTTCAGAGTCTGCACGCGTTCGTAATTCGGCATTTTCACGTTTTAATCGTGCAGCTTCGAGGGCACGCTGAACAACTACCAATAACCGGTCGGACTGGAAGGGCTTTTCTATAAAATCATAGGCACCATGATGAAGGCTTGATACTGCCGTCTCGATCGTGCCATGGCCTGAAATCATAAGAATTGGCACTGATGGGTCTTCATCTTTGAAGATCTTCAAAAGTTCCATACCATCAATTTTGGAATTTTGGAGCCAAATATCAAGAATAATAAGAGAAGGTCTATTTTCTCGGAACTCTGCTAAAGCCTGATCAGAGTCTTTAGCACTGCGTGTGAGATAACCGTCATCGTTTAAGATCCCTTCTAAAAGGAAACGAATGTCTGGCTCATCATCAATAATTAGAATTTCATAATCCATGCTACACCTTCATGATCTGATGAGCCCTTGAGCTTTCCCATCTTTATCTGACAAGAGAACATGAAGCGAAACACGTGTTCCCTGTAATATCTCTTTAGGAATAGAAGGCTGGTCAGAAGCTGACATATTATACCTATCCTCTAAAAGCAGCTTTCCCTTATGAGCATCCATAATTTTCTTTACGATGGCCAGGCCAAGACCTGTACCTTTCGGTTTATGAGTAACATAAGGCTCTATTAAGCGATGGCGTTCATGTTCCGGCAAGCCTATACCGTCATCTTCAACAGTAATAATAGCTTCATGATGACTTATCGCTAAGCATAACGTAATATGACCTATCACAGACCCATCCTCTTTGACACGTCCTGCCATTGAAATAGCGTCTGCTGCATTTTGTAAAAGATTAATTAACGCTTGTCCAAGCATCCGCCGGTCACATAGGGCTACAACAGGACCCTGATCTAATCCCTGCGTCGTGTAAATAATTTCAGGATGAGCGTGACGTTGCAAAATCAAGGCTTCAAGGCAAAGCTTTACTAAATCATAAGGCTTGATAACTGGTTGCGGCATACGCGCAAAGGCTGAAAACTCATCGACCATACGCCCAATATCACCAACCTGACGTATAATCGTCTCAATAAGCTGGCCATACATTTCAGGGTCAGTTGAAATCTCTTTTTGGAATCGCTTTCTCAGCCGTTCAGCCGCTAATTGAATGGGTGTCAGAGGATTTTTAATTTCATGAGCAACCCGACGTGCCACATCGGCCCATGCTGCTTTTCTTTGGGCAAGCTGGAGCAAGGTAATATCATCAAACGTAACGACATAGCCTTCTACTTCTTCTTCTCGCCATTCAGCAACAATACGCACTAAAAGTGTACGCCCGGCACCAGCTCCACCTCCTTCTCCCGGCCCTCCAGGAGCAGATGATTTTGCTATATCGATCTGAATTTCTGCTGTGTGCTCATGGTCAGGAGTCTGACTAACACCTTTTAAAAGAGCCGCAAATTCTGGAACAGTTTCTGCCAGGGGACTGCCAATTTTTTCTTCCAGATTACGCTGTAAAATACTCGAAGCCATACGATTTGGCAGTTCAACAATTTGATGCTTATCCAGGCCAATAACGCCGGCTGTAACGCCGGCTAATACGGTCTCTGTAAAACGACGACGCTCATTAAGCTGATCATAAGCCTCCATCAATTCCTTGCGTTGGCTCTCTAATTGATCTGTCATTTTATTAAAAGCACGTGAAAGAGCTGTAACTTCATCATCACGCTCTCCCAACTTTGTATCAACTGGCACGCGTACAGCCAAATCGCCACGAGAAATACGCTTAGATGCTAAAATTAATAGACTAAGAGGATGAGCAATACGATTCGCTAAAGCCAGGCCTGTTAGCATACCCACTGCTAAAACGAGCAGCCCCATTAATGCAAAAATACCGACCAGAGCAATTTGTGTCTTGCCCCTGTTATTGATCATACGCTCATAATCATGCACGAGGCTGCTTGTACGTTTTACATGCTGCAAGATCTCCGGATCGACCTGGCGCGTAATAACGAGCATTAGCCCACTATTACCACCCAGTGAAATAACAGCCCGAATCACACGAGAATCGGGCTGATCCAAGATCGCTACATCTCCTGTCCGAGCCATTTCCACCATAGATTTAGGTGGAAGCGAGGTGATAAAAGCATGTTTGTCACGATTAATTAATAACCCACCAGTCGCGATAATTTGATCACTTAAAGGGTCAAATATGACAGCATCTGTTAAACCACGCTCGGTAACTTCATCTTCAAGTAAAGTTTGCAAGCGGGTAGGATCATGAAAAATATCTGATCCCTGCGCTAAAAACTCATCATTTTGAATCGTTAAAAGAGTATTGGCGAGCGCAAAAGCTTCTGTCCTTGTATTATCATTATGCTCACGCAAATAACCAGCTGCTACCGATCGTGCTTCGCTAAGGGCTGTGTTAACACGATTAGAAAACCAAATTTCGACACCATAATGGAAAAAAAGCGCTGCAAAGGCTCCTAACATGAGGGTGGGAGCAACAGCTACCACACCAAAAAGTGTAACTAGACGTGTATGTAACCTGGCGCCGGCTAACCCCATTCGCCTTTCGGCCAACATATGACCGATTTGCCTGACGGACGCCGCCCCAATAAGTAAAATTATAACAAAATCTAAAAGAAAAAGTGCCGCTTGTAATTGAGGAAGGTGCATAAACGACACCCCTCCAGCCAAAACGACAAAAGTTATAAAGGTCAAAAGGAGTGCAATAACTGTCAACCAGACTATTCCATGAGCACTGGTTAAGCGTGTTAAAAAGCGAAACTCCTTTCGAGAAAGGGCTTTCACCTTTTCTCTCCACGACCTGACATAATATTGAGATCCTGCATTTTTTTACGCAATGTATTGCGGTTAAGACCTAATAGCGCAGCGGCTTTTAGCTGATTACCGCGAGTGTGATTCAATGTCATCATAATTAAAGGCCGTTCTATTTCAGCAACAAGATGAGCATGAAGGCCACTAATTTCTGCTTTCAGCCACGTTTCGACATAGTCCCGCATAATAGGTTCTAATATGGCGGAAAATCCTGTTAACCCAGAATCCTGCAAACCAGCCGGCAAATAGCGGGCTGCTTTTATACGTTCTGAACCAACACAATAACGCATCTCAAGTGTTTCGAGCCAAAAATGGAGTTCACTTTGCAGAGCAGAATGCTTCAATAACAAAGAACGATCATGACAGCTTGCCATAATCAAGCGTACAGAAGGCGATTTGCTTGTCAGAATTTTTGCTAATTCCTGCTGCACTGTTGGTAGTAAGCCGTCGATCTCGCTAACAACTAAAGTCCCTCCCTGGGCCTGATTAATCCAGGATTGTCCGTTATTTCCAAAGAAAGCTTCTTCCTGCAAAATACGCGGGATTGTAGTAAGCTGAGCAATAACAAAAGGCTTGTGAGCTTTTGTGCTGTAATTATGGACACGTTGTGCAAAAGTCAGGCGCTCTTCACAGCTTGCTCCATATAAAAATAAGGGCTGCAATACGCTGAGAGCATCATTGTGAGTCAAGTCATTTTCTAAAGCTAGAAACTGCTCAGAAGAGGCAGAAGATTTTTTTGTCATCGTCTCTATTCTCAAGCCACTATCTTTGCATGCATTGATTCACGGTCGCGATGTATCCCAGCCATTATCTGAGTGTCATAAAAGCGCTCTATAGTTTCAATAACCTCTTCAGCCTTATCTAGTCGGTTAATTTCAGCACGAAATGACGCTGACCCTGGCAGCCCAACAGAGTACCAAGAAACATGTTTGCGTGCGAGTCTTAAACCTGGCCTCTCACCAAAATGATCAAGCATCATATGATAATGCTTAAGAACTATTGCTTTTTCGTCTTCGATTGAAGGATCTGCAATATCGGTATTTTGACGTAAAGACGCTGCAACCTGGGCAGGAAACCAGGGTCTTCCATAACAACCACGCCCAATCATGACTCCATCTGCCCCTGAAACGGCAAGGGCTTCTCGTGCATCAGCAATAGTCACAATATCGCCATTAACCAAAACAGGAATTTTCACCGCTTCTTTTACTGTGCGAACAAACGCCCAATCGGCCTTGCCATTATAAAACATCTGGCGCGTACGACCATGCACAGTAACAAGCTGAATACCAACGTCTTCTGCGATTTGTGCCAGCCGTGGGGCGTTTAGGTTTTCATGATCCCACCCCATACGCATTTTTAGTGTGACTGGGACAGAAACAGCCTCTACTGTTGCCTGCAATATTTTAGCTGCCAAAATTTCATCACGCATTAAAAAAGAGCCTGCCATCTGCCCGATAGCAACCTTACGCGCAGGACAGCCAAAATTAATATCAATAAGATCAGCCCCGCCATCGACTGCTATTTTGGCAGCCTCGGCCATGGCGTCTGGGTCACAACCTGTAAGTTGTGTAGCATTGACCCCGCCAGCCCCGGCTGTTTTTGCCATTCGTAATGTTGTTTCGTTTTCACGTACCATCGCCCAAGAGGCGATCATCTCAGAAACAACTAAACCAGCACCAAGTTCACGTGCCAGGCGGCGAAAGGGAAGGTCGGTAACACCTGACATGGGTGCCAAAATAACCGGATCTTCCAAAATTATATTATTGCCAAGCTTTATAGGCCTAAGAGGAGAGTGATAAGCCACTGAGATATTCGGGTCCGAAAAAAGAGAAAAGAAAAATTGCTTAGAAATTTATCTACTGCCCCATTTCTTGGAGCTTTTAAAGCATAAAGCACTCTGTTTTGTTTCACTTAAGTTTTACAATATAGGTCGTGCTTTTCGATGCTTCATTGATAAAATCTCTAATTGATGTCGTTGTTTACCCTGAAAGGTTATATAAAATCTGCCTTTTCCGTCCTGAAATGCCAGCTTCATCTGAACCAGGCGCTCTAAGCAGGCGCGATCTTTAAGGGGCGCTCTAAAATCAGGAAATTCACCCTCTGTAATTGCCAGAGCAGGACGGCCATTTTCACCGCTTAAGAAAAGCCTGTGTAAGGCAGAACGACAACAAGTTTCAAGGTAAGGTTCGTTCCACATCATTTTATCTCAGTCTATTTATATTTTAAAAAGAGAAATAGATCATTTTTCGTTGTAAAAAAGAGCTCAACATATTTTGTAACCCTACTTATAGGGGAAAGTCAGAGGAATAGTCTTATGTTAAAATTTGAGAAAACAGCGATATGGGCTTTACAACGACTCGACCCTGAACGTGCCCATGAGCTGGCTATTCGCTCATTTTCTCTTGGTCTGACAGGTTCCGCTCCTTTAGACGACTCTAGACTTTCCACTACTTTATGGGGAAAAGATTTTGCAAATCCCATCGGTTTAGCAGCTGGTTTTGACAAAAATGCCCGTGCCCTACAAGGGTTGGCAAAAATAGGTTTTGGCTTTGTCGAAGCAGGAACCGTAACGCCCCGACCCCAACCAGGCAACCCAAAGCCGCGCCTGTTTCGCTTAAGTGAGGACCGTGCCATTATTAACCGTATGGGATTTAATAGCTGCGGTATTGATATTTTTTGCCAAAATCTTGCACAATTATACAAGGCTAACCGCGCTGGCCATGCAGAAGGTGCTTCTGCCCCTTTAGGCATAAATTTGGGCATTAACAAAGTTGGAGCCCACCCTCTAAAAGACTATCCTTACCTTGTGGAGCGCGTTCATAGTTACGCAGACTATATTACAATTAATCTTTCATCACCCAACACACCTGGCCTTCGTGATCTTCAGGGACCAGAAACACTGAGCCAAATTCTAGAAGCCATCAAAAAGAATGCTCCTTACCACCCTCCCTTATTAGTTAAACTTGCCCCTGATCTAGACGATGAATCATACAGGCCCATTTTTCAGGCAGCTCTTAATGGAGGGGCTAACGGCCTTATTTTAACAAATAC
This sequence comes from Aristophania vespae, assembly GCF_009906835.1. Lineage (NCBI taxonomy): Bacteria > Pseudomonadati > Pseudomonadota > Alphaproteobacteria > Acetobacterales > Acetobacteraceae > Aristophania > Aristophania vespae. The sequence goes on along the minus strand of NZ_CP047652.1, from coordinate 248,667 downwards.
GACCCTGGCACGCCCTGATAGCCTCAGAAATGCTAGAGCATTTGAAACTGGTGGCCTTTCAGGCAGGCCTCTCTCTCAAAGGGCACGCGATGTGCTGAAAATTGTTTCTGAACTGAATAAGGGGGCCAGCTTACCCTCATTTCATCTGGCGGGATTGAGTCAGGACGTGACGTTTTTGAACGTCTCGCCATGGGCGCACATTTAGTACAAATTTATACAAGTTTCATTTATGAAGGATCATCCCTTTTGATCAGATTAAAAAAAGAACTTCTGAGAGCGATGGATGATGCGGCAGTAAACTCCCTAAAAGATCTCTCTCACTTATCTTAAAATCAGCATTTGCTGATTTTCACGTTGCGATGACTCCGGTTTTGGAGAGGTAATAAAGACCATGGCTTTGCGTTTTACGCTTATCATATTAAGCACCTTACTCTTTGGCGGAATGGCCTCTTACTCTTTTCTACCGGAAGCGAGGGCACAATCAGTAAATGCAACTTTAGAAGATACGAATGCTGCCTTTTTAGAAGCAATGCCCCGCCTGGACTGGCAAGAATTTGCGCAAAAAATCAATAAACGCCTCAAAGAAGATAGTAAGAGCCTACGAGCTGCTTTTACGCAAATACACTCTGATACAAACCCTCTAAGCCAAATCACGCTCCAAAATCTCATTACTAATGTTAAGGCTGTTAAACAGGATACAAAGAACACTCTTTCACAGCTGCAAGCTTATGATGGAGCAATAGCCTCTGTCCTGGAAGTTTTAGGACAGGATGCTGTCGCGGGTGAAGACAGCTCTGTCACCCGGCAAAGAACAGATGCCCAAAAGGCTACACGGCTTATCAAAGCTACAACTGTGCAAGCCCGGCTCTATGATCTTCAAGCACGTAATCTATTATCTGATTTAGAAAAACTTCGTAGCAAAATTCAACATGATACTTTATCAAAGCGCAGTGCGTCTCCTCTCACATTTTCATATTGGGAAAGCCTGCCTGCCGAGCTACCTTCAGGGTCTTTTTCTTTAACGAAAAATAGCAAATTAGGACAAAATTCTTTCTTATTTATAAGCGCTATCGCCATATTATGCGTTGCTTATATTGGTGGTACTTTCCTGAGGCGGCGTTTTACTGCATCTTTTATTAAATGGCTTAATCATGAAGCCATAAAAACAAGCTCTACCGATAGGCTCGTCCGCTTTTTGTGTGGTTTAATGTGGGGTGGAATAGCTTTTTTAAGCTGGATTGGGTGGTCTGGCTTCTTCTATTCGAAAATTACGCAAACAGAGCAGATTATTGGTCAAACCCTCCCAATTTGTGCCTTTATCCTGGGGGCTGGCCTCCCTTTGCGTCATTGGTATCATGGAAAAACAAATCACCGTAGCTCTTTGTCTTTAACGCTGGCTGTTCTTTTTTATGCGCTCATCAAAACTCTTAAAGATCAAGAATTATTAGGCCCCACCCTAAATGCCTTTTTAGAGGGCCTTTTTTCCTGCGTCGGAATTATTTGTCTTTTCATGATAATCCCTCATGCACAGCAACAAACTCCTTCAACTGAGCCCGAAACTGAATCTACTGAAGACTCTTTTTATAAATCTATATTTGTCAATTACAGCAAGCCTTTGAGAGCCGTAATTTTTCTTTATGCACTCTTAAATCTTGGATTGATTTTAAGCGGATATAGCGCTTTTGCCTTTACCATCAATACCGCCATTATAAGTGTTATTTATGCCCTAAGCCTTACAGGTTGTTTAGTTGGGGCATGGCAAGCTTGTATGAATATTGTTTTTTCTCCACACACTATTAGCGGTAAACATCTGTTAAAATTGGGCGTAAGCAAACGTCGCTTAGAATTTTTAAATGTGCTCATTTCAGCAATTGGTTCAATCCTATTTCTGGTCGTGTTTATTGCCCTTCTGACAAATGAAGGAGACTTCACTGTCGCTGGCATCATCGACCGCATAAGACAAGTTTTCACAGGTAGTACGATCCATGGTATTTTTCTCTCACCAGAAAAACTCTTTGGCTGTTTTGCTCTTATTATCGGGTCTCATTATCTTATCAAACTTATACATATATGGCTCGATAAACGCTTTTTTCCTACAACAACGCTAAATTCTGGTGTTCAAACCTCTATTTTAAGTATCTTTACTTATTGTGCCTGGATCCTGGTGGGGCTGTTACTTCTTTCTCTCGTAGGATTATCTGTCCAAAATCTGACCTGGGTTGTTAGTGCTCTCTCTGTAGGTGTTGGTTTTGGCCTGCAATCAATTGTTAAAGACTTTATTTCTGGAATAATCTTATTGGCAGAACGTCCAATAGAAGCTGGCGATATAATCGAAGTTTCTGGCAATAGAGGTGAAATTAAACGGGTTAATGTTCGGACAACGGATATTAGACTTGGAGATGGCAGTACCTTAATTGTGCCAAATTCTCAATTTATTACCACAAATGTCAAAAATGCCAGCTTTGGTAATATTCCGGCTAAAATCACTTTAACTTTTACATTGCCCATAAATAGTGATTTAGATAAAGCACGTACTTTGATTTTGGAAGCTGCTAAAAAGCAGGAGGACATTTTGCAGAGCCCTGCTCCATCCATCACACTTTCAGCCACAGACGATACAACATTCAATCTTTCTTTATCCGCTTATGTTGACAGACCAGGAAAAATGGGAAGTGTTAAAAATGCACTTCTTTTTGATTTGTTTCATATCTTCCGAGAAGCTCATATGACCCTCACAATGAGTTAAGCGTTATTGTGAAGCTGAGAATTATTATAAAATAATCTTCCAACATAGAGGAATGAATTTACATGAAGGTAGCTCTTGTTGGAATTGTCCGTAATGAACGTAAAGACATCCTGCATTGGCTAGGATGGCATGCCAAGCTGGGCATAGATAGTTTCATAATATTTGATGATAATTCTGATGATGGGACAGATCTACTTTTAAAAGCAGCCAGCCTGTCGCTGGATATACGCCTCTTTCGAATAGAGAAAGCGAGTAATTCTTTTTCTGAACGCAAACGTATCGTTTATCTTGATGCTATAGCAGGGCTAAAGAAATCTGCAGAATGGGTGCTCTTTTTAGATACTGATGAATATTTAAATCTTTACAGACATAACCATGTTCACAATTTTCTTGCAGAATTTGATGAAAAGGTTGGTGCTATAGCTGTTAATCGCTGTACTTATGGTGCAAACAGAGAAATACTTCGGCCTGAACACCCAAACCCTTATGCCTTCACGCATCACAGCGCCCCAAACCACCGCTATAATCGTTGGATAAAATCTTTTATTCGGCCTTCTTATTTTAATGGTGTGTGGGAAAATAACCATTACTTCCCCTTAGTTAAAGGGCGATATGTCTCTCCCGAAGGAAAAGATGTTCAGTGGGTTCAGCCAGGAGAAACAAGTACACCGGCTGAATGGAAAACAGCACGTATCATGTACTATCCTGGTGGAAGTCTGGAGCAACTAGTAGAGCGGGAAAGACGAGGTCATGCTTCTACCATAAGGCTGGAAGATCTTTATTCCGAGCTCATGACCAAAATTCATGATAGCCGTCCCCAAGGGCAAGTTAAGGCCATAAAAGAATGGATGCGCCCCATCATCATGCAAGGAGTAGCCCTAACATTAACAAAAATTCAAAGGCTCTTCCCTCTACAGCATGAAGAAACCCTTACTACTGAAAATCAAAATCTTTGGAAAACGAATTTCAAAATTGCTCGTGTAATCCCCTGGAATCAACAAAGACTTGAAATTCACGGTGGTTTGGTTTGTGCCCAGGAACGCACCCAGAACCGATCAACACTTTTCATTCTTTATGATAAAACCAAAATTCCTGGAACAGCCCTTCTCTTCGCCCTTAATAACACGAACAACCCTCTTGATTTTTCAATCCATGCAGATAGTCGTCTGTTAGGTTTTTTGCCCTATGATTTATTACCTGCCCAAACAGATGGACGGGTATTTCTCCGTAAAAAGGGTGGCCTTAGTCAAAAGCGTAATTTTTTAACAACTGTGCCCAATGAGCCTCTCGTCTCTGACCGCCCTAACACAGCTTTGTGGGAAACATTTGAATTACAGGAATGCCCAACTGCACTCGATAGTAAACCTTGGGAAGAATTTCCTTTTATCCGCTTAATCAAAGCCTTTTTATCAAGTACTCGCAATATAAAGGTCATTTTATATTTAGCAAAACTTGATCGGGCACTTTCAGTCCGTCTTTTGCCATTTTTTCTGGATTATTTACCTTTAGATGAAAAACTTTTTCTAGAAGCCCAGTTAATGGCTGTACAGCCTTTTCTGTTCTGACTTCACCCATAAAAAAGGGGCTTTGAGTTTTAAATACTCAGAGCCCCTTTTTATATCAGGCAACTTAGCGACCAATATCACGCAATTTAGCGCCACTCATAAGTTTTTTCTCAATTTTGCCTAATGATATGCCCTTTGTTTCTGGCACAAAGAGATAGGTCAAAATAATGAAACTTGCATTCAAAGCGGCAAATAACCAAAAAGTGCCCCCGTCCCTAACCAGTGCATGAGCGTCAGGAAGCTAACACCAACAACTAGGTTCGTCAGCCAGTTGGTCAAAGTTGAAAGTGACAGGCCAAAATCACGTCCAGCCAAAGGCTGAATTTCGGCACAGAGCACCCACATAAGAGGGCCAGCTGACATGGCAAAACCAGCACAAAAAATCATAAGCAGGAATACAGCAGCTAATTGAGACCCCTCTGTGTGCATACCTGTATGAAGCAGGATCGCCAGGCAGGCCATTCCCAGAGCCATGACAGTAAAACCGGTATATAAAATTGGTTTACGACCCCAACGATCTACCAGACCAACGGCCACAAAGGTGGCTAACATATTAACCATGCCAATAATGGCTGTACACCACATTTGTGATTGCTGGTCAAAATTCGCGGATTCAAGAATTTTTGGGGCGTAATACATAACGATATTAATACCCGCTAATTGTTGCATTGCCTGCAACGTAATTCCCAATGCAACAGAGCGTCTGAAATTTGAATTGGTTCTAAAAAGTTTCCACCCTTCCTGTTTGGTTTCAAGCTGTTCTCGAATGGCATGAATTTCTTTTGCTGCTTCTAAAGGATCATCACGAAGATCAAGCAAAATCTGGCGTGCTTCTTTACGACGCCCCTGCATAATAAGCCAGCGAGGGCTGTAAGGAAGAAATATGACGCCAATTAAGAACAGCACGGCAGGGACAGCAGCCACAGCAAACATGGCACGCCAGTTACCACTATAAGAGAAAAAGGTATCCGACAAAAAAGCTATAAAAATACCGACTGTCACCATCAACTGGTATGTCGAAACCATGGCCCCGCGGGATTCTGCACTGGCAATTTCAGAAAGATAAAGCGGTGCGGTAAAAGCTGACAGGCCCACAGCAAGCCCCATAACCACACGAAATGAAATCATAGAAGCGACTGACCAGCTTAGTGCACAGCCTACCGTTCCAACAACAAAAACAGTAGCCCCCACTAATAGAGACCGTTTACGCCCCAAATGATGCGACATCCATCCTGCAAGAACAGCTCCTACGGCCGCCCCCGCCATCATCGCACTAACGACCCACTCAAGTTCAATTGTAGAAGCCTGATATCGCTTACCAAAAAAATCCAGCGCTCCGGCAACAACTCCGATATCAAGACCGGACATAAGCCCTGCAAGGGCTGCTACCACGCCAATAGCCACGATTTTAAAGCGTGTCGGATCAAATGCTCCGATGATAGAGGTATTTTCTTCCTCATCTGCAGGAGAGGGATTAAGGTCTGAAGACATATATGCAACGGCCTTTTCAAAATTGGGAGCTTAAAGCCACTTTTTTTAAGTTCTATTTCAAAACAGATATCAAAAAAAGCAGCTTTATGAATGTCGTAATTGTTTAATTTTGCTTTGCGGGATGTTATTGCCCCAAATCGCGCAATCTTACCCCACTCATGAGACGTTTTTCTATTGTTTCAAGCGAAATATCTTTTGTCTCTGGCACGAAGACATATAGAAAAATAATAGCTAAAGCGTTAAAAAAAGCGAAAATCCAGAAAGTGGTGGAACTTCCCAACCCTTCCATCATTGATAAGAACGTTGTTCCTACAAGAAGGTTACTTAATGCATTTGTGCCAGTAGAAATGGAAAGGCCTAAATTACGCCCTGCCAAAGGCTGAATTTCTGAGCATATAACCCACATCAGAGGCCCCGCTGACATTGCAAATCCCCCGACAAAAATCAGAATAAGGCATAATGCTGCAATCTGTAGCCCTATTGTGTCTGGCCCGATCCTTAAAATAACCGCCAAAATACCCATTGTAAGGGCCATGCTTGCATAGCCGGCATAAAGAATAGGCTTACGCCCCCACCGATCAGCATAACGCACAGCGACTAATGTCATAAGTAGGTTAATAAAACCGATCAACGCTGTGCACCACATTTGTGCTTTAGGTGAAAATTGTGCTGCGGCTAAAATCTTGGGCGCATAATACATGATAATATTAATGCCCGCGAATTGCTGCATAATTTGCAACAACATACCTAAACTTACTGAACGACGGAAATTCCCATTACGTTTAAGAAGAGTCCATCCTTCTTGCTTAATTTTTAGCTGCTCCGTAATAGCAGATAGCTCACTATGCGCATCGTCTTTCGTATCACGTAAAGGAAAAAGAGCTTCTAGGGCTTCTTTTTTACGACCCTGGATCATTAACCATCGCGGGCTTTGAGGCAGGAAAAGAAAACCGCACAAAAAGAGCAAAGCAGGCACAGCTTCCACAACCAACATCGCACGCCATGAGCCAGAAGGCGCTAACCAGCTATTAGAGAAAAAAGCCATAAAAATACCAGCCGTTTTTAAAAGCTGGTAAAGCGAGACCATAGCGCCTCGTTGTTCTGTTCTGGCTATTTCGGAGAGATAAAGAGGTGTTGTGAGGTCAGAAAGACCAATACCTAACCCCACAAGAACACGAAAGCCAATCATTACGGGAATAGACCAACTTAAAGCACATCCACCAGCCCCGATAAAAAACAAAGCCGCCGCTAATATAAGTGTCGCTTTTCGCCCTAATTTTTGTGTAAAAATACCGCCACCGGTCGCCCCGATCGCATCTCCAACAAGCATACCACCCACGACCCATTCAAGCTGGACAGTACTTGCATGAAATTGGGCACCAAAAGGTTCTAATACACCCGAAATAATACCAATATCTAACCCTGTCATTAAGCCAGCGAGAGAGGCTAAAATACAAATTAAAAAAACGCGCTTGCGTGACGTAAAATCAATTTCATTATTGGGAATGTCTTCTTGTTCTGTAGAACTGATCATAAAATGGCACCTTTTCAAAAGGGCAGAGATTATATCTTAATGCAGAAATAAACATTAAGAACATGAAGTCTAAAAAACGATTATATGACCAGTTTTTTTAATAAAGAAATAGTCCTCGGATATAATTTGTAGTATTAAAATATTTTTTATAAGACGAAATTAGTACAATATTTTACGATATCTTATCTTGCGAGTTCTTATAAGTAATCTTGTCTTTTTCCAGGGGGGAACAGCCCACTGCCACGATGTAAGTCCCTGACGGGCTAATTCACGATGCACGATCATGACCGGGCCTTTAACTGACTGATTTTGTGTAATATGCTCTGCAAGATCTTTTGCCAGTGCCTCTACAACAGTAACCGATCTGTGCCGCCCCCACTACATCCAATAGCAATCGTCACATATTTTTTCCCTTCCTCCATAAAACGTGGAAGAACAAGATTGATGAGTGCTGAAAGATGTTCGTAGAATTTATCGTAAAAAGGGTCTTTTTTCACATAAGAAGCAACGGACTCTTCTAACCCTGTATAAGGGCGTAAACGCTCATCATAATGCGGGTTTTTAAGAAAACGCACATCAAAAACCATATCGGCCTCACGCGGCAATCCAGCAGGGTAAGCAAAAGACATTAGAACAACTGACAGCCCCTGCTCCGATGAGACACCAAAGCGCGCCTCAATAAGATGCCTTAATTCAGGCAAGGGCAAATCAGACGTATCAATTACGAGATCGGCTTCGGCCTTAAGAGGCGCCAAAAGCTTAATTTCTCGCTCTATGCCAGGTAATATACCCCCTGAGGATACAAGAGGGTGCCGCCGGCGCGTTGCTGTAAAACGCCGTAATAATACGTCCTCTTCGGCCGTCGCATAAATAAGTTGTACTGCACAATCAGGCAAATTACGTAAATGAACAAAATGTTTTAAAGCCAGCTCTGTTTTAAAACCACGACTACGTACATCGATACCTATAGCTAAACGTTCTCCAGAACGAGCAATAAGGGCTTCAAATAAATCTAAAGGCGGATTATCGACAACCTCAAAATCAAGATCTTCTAATATACGCAAGATTGAAGCCTTACCCGCCCCGATAATCCTGTAACAAGTAAAATCTGGCGCGTAGGATGTTCTTCTGTCTCAACGCTGCGATAAGAAGAGGACTCTATCACTTTATCAGACCCAGCCTCAGTCACGATATTTAATTACCTTAGCTTGTATCGAGTCAAAGACTCATTTTACATGTGATCTATACGATATTTCTTTGTCTTTTGTGAATTTCCCGGCAAACAAATGATAAATCGCGCCCCCAGAACTTTGTTTTTACCTGTCTCTGAATCAAATTCGACACGATTTTCTGCATAAAGATCTCCGTCCAAAGTTTGTATAATTTGACGGCTTATTGCTAATCCTAACCCAGAATGCTGTCCAAAGCATTCCTTTACAGGTCGCTCCGAATAAAAACGTTCAAAAATGAGTTCAAGTTTATCTTCTTCTATACCCGGCCCCTCATCTTCAATAATAATCTGAACATATTTAGACGACTTTTTGGTTACACCCTGCTTAATCCCAATTGTCACCTTGCCGTTAGGCGGTGAAAAAGAAACAGCGTTACCAACCAAATTTCTTATGACCTGAACAAGCCTGTCTTCTACAGCATAAACCCAGAAATTTTCGCTATCCATATTTAATATTAATACAGGGTCATTTTCCTTTCGGGTTGCCTGATGCATTTCCACTAAAATTGATAAAAGTGGCTTTAAATACACAGATTCTCTCAAACCGCGCGATAATTCACCTTCAATACGGCTTGCATCAGCTACATCTCTTACCAGTCGCTCCAACCGCCTCACATCATCACGCAAAATTTTGATAAGACGATCTCGCTCTTCGGGTTTGTTAATACGCGGCAAAATCTCAAGCGCTGAACTCAAAGATGCGAGAGGATTTTTAACCTCGTGAGCTACTTCGGCAGCAAAGCGCTCCGTCCCATCTATGCGTGACCAGAGAGCCAAAGTACTTGTACGAAGAGCACGTGCTAGCGACCCAACCTCATCTTTACGTTCTAAAAGCTTACGTGGCACGGCATCATTGCGCCCCTTCCCAGAATTACGCAATTCCCGAGATGATTGTACCAACTGCAATAACGGGCGGGCAATTGTGAGAGAAAAATACCAAGAAAGCAGGATTGTCACACCAATCGCAAGGAGCATTAATGTCAGAATTGATGAACGGACAGCATAAAGAGCACGGTCAACTTCGGGCGCCCGGCGTGTAAGCTGAAGCTCGCCCATAGTAATACCCCTACAAACCACAGGCTCAGCTATTGTTATGATGAGTTCATTTGCAGAGTTGCGCCTTATATAAGGCGGCATCTCAGCACGCATTGGCTTTATCTGAAACTCTTTGTCTTTCTGATCATCATATTTAAGGCCACCGTTAAAATTAATGACCTCTCTTTCCATGGTCTTAAAAGACCCTAATAAAATCCAGTCATAAATTGTATCAATAAAATTATGTTGTGGTGAACGCCACGTTCCAACGTGCGAATGCGACCAGGCTTCATCGTCAAATGTCGGGGACTCATGCTCGCGAGGTACATCGTGCCGGATATTTGTTATAAGCTCACCATTAGGACCATATAATTTGATATGAGAATTAAAGCTAAATTCCATCAATTTATCTAAAATGACTCGAGCTTCCTTGGCATTAAGAGCCGCTTTGTCACTAGATAAATCCTGACCTGCAAAAATTTCTAATGCTCTGGCATAAATACGAGCTTCCTCACGCAGAGCCATGACATCTGCATTAAGCAACCCTCTCTGATATTGGTTAAGATAGAGCAGCAATCCCGCCAAAAACAGCAATGGCACAATATTGAGAAGCAAAATCCGCCCTAGAAAGGGAGATATCCAGTATTTAACAGATAGGGGCAACTGAAATTTGCTTATATTTCGAAACGAAAAAGGAGAACTGTTCATCTTCCCAATATCTAATATGTAATTTCTGAAAATTATGATTGATTCATTTTATAACCAAAAGTCTATTACTACATAGTGATTATCAAACTATCTCTTTATACCTATAGCCAATACCGTATAATGTCTCAATTTGGCTAAAACTATCATCAACCCTACGAAATTTTTTTCTCACGCGCTTGATGTGACTATCAATTGTACGATCATCAACATAAACATTATCACCATAAGCCGCATCAATAAGCTGATCTCGTGATTTGACCAGACCTGGCCTTACAGCCAATGCCCTAACAAGCAAAAACTCTGTCACGGTTAAAGAAACTTCTTGGCCATTCCATAAACATTGGTGGCGCGCTTCATCTAAAGCCAGCGGCCCCCTCATGAGCACAGATTGGGTACCAATCGTCTCACCTGTTATTTCAGCCTGGCTTATCTCCTGCCGACGCAGCAAGGCACGAATACGCTCGACCAAAAGTCGCAGGGAAAAAGGCTTTGTAATATAATCATCGGCACCCAGGCGCAGCCCCATTAACTGGTCAACCTCATCATCTTTCGATGTCAGAAAAATTACCGGCATGTTAGAGCGCGTTCTTAAACGCCGTAATAATTCCAAACCATCCATTTGAGGCATATGTATGTCCAGCACGGCCAGAGATACGGGACGAGTCAGCAAACCCTGTAGGGCACTTTTACCATCAGTATAAGTACTCACACTAAAACCCTCAGCCTCTAAAGTAAGCTGAATCGATGCTAATATGTGACGATCATCATCAACAAGGGCAATGACTGGCACATTTTCCGCCTGAGTATTCTGAAGGTCCTCAGTAACACTATTACCGGCTGGGGTAAGACCAGTTATGTCCATACAAAGCTCCTAATATCCACCTGAGTTTAGGAAGGTTTGACCGCAATATTACGCTTTTATTTTCTTTAATCTTTTCACTAGCACATAATTTCATTCAGTCCTAACTATATGAGTGACATAGATAATTCTTGCCATTAAAACGCCTGGACCTATGTAACCAATTTTAAGGCTTACAACCTCTTGCTTTAAAAACAATTATTACTATCTGGTTGAGATAAAGAGGGTCATGTAGTAGGCCCATAAGAAAGAGTTAGAAAGCAGGGTCATAATATGGAACAACAGAACCATCATCCCGAACACGAGCAGCCTGCTCATGCAGACTCCATTGCTGAAAATGCAACAGAGGCTCCCGCATCTTCAGAAACAGAACAAAAAGCTGAAACTGCTGCTACTCCAGAAGAAACAATCGAAGCTCTCAGATCAGAAGTTTCTGAAATGAAAGATCGCTGGCTGCGTTCCGAAGCTGAGTTGCAAAATCTTCGCTCACGTTCAAAACGTGACCTGGATGATGCGCGCCAATATGCTGTTCAGAAATTCGCCCGTGACGTTGTAGAAGCTGCTGAGAATTTACAACGTGGCCTTGCTGCTCTCCCTCCTGCTCAGGAGGATGAAAGTGATATTATTAAAAAGATGCGCGAAGGGCTTGAAACAACAGAGCGTTCATTCTTATCAATATTAGAGCGTCACGGCATTAATCGCCAAGATCCTACAGGGCAAGCATTTGATGCAAACCTCCATCAAGCTATGCAAGAGCAGCAATCAAGTGAACATGCACCAGGTTATGTCATCCAAGCATGGACTCCCGCTTGGACTTTAAAAGACAGACTACTAAAACCTGCTATGGTCATCGTTGCCAATAGCTCATCTACAGGCCAAAAACCTGAATAAAATAGGCCTTTGGGCCTTTTGATATGAAAACTCCCAGGCGTCAAAAACATATTCTTGTTATTAAACATGGCGCTCTGGGAGATGTCTTTCAGGCTTTCAGCGCTTTTGATGCCATCAGAGCTGCTTATCCTCATGGTAGGCTATCGATTCTCACCTCCACGCCCTATGCGCCCCTTCTCCGTGCTTCTCCCTGGTTTGAGACTGTCATAATTGATGATCGTGCGCCCTTATCAAACTGGCGAGAGGCAAAAAGGCTGTGGCTGACCCTGCGTAAATTCAATCACATAATTGATTTGCAAAATTCTGGCAGAACACGTCTCTATGCTAAAATGCTGTGGCATTCTTCATGGGCCAGTCTTGATCATTTGGGCCCTAAAGCATCGTGTAAAAAGCTGCATCACGCCCGCGAAATGCATGGCATGTACCGGCAGGAGATTTTTTTAAAAGCACTCGGCATTAATCCGGTAAAAAGACAAATACCTCACTGGCTAAGCCCTCATGGCCCTGTTTTGCCAAAACCTTATATTGTGATTGTTCCTGGTGCCTCAATGCACCGTCCGGCTAAATGCTGGCCGATAAATAACTTTATTTCTTTGGCCTCATATTTTGAAAAATTAAATTACCAATGTGTTATTGTTGGAGGCGAAGACAACATAACTCTTGGACAGGTTTTGGAAGAAAGATGCCAAGACTTTTTAAAGCGTCCCCTTATTAACCTTATTGGTAAAACAACATTATTCGAGCTTGCCGGACTCATTAGCAGGGCAGCTCTTGTCATTGGCAATGACACAGGGGCACTTCATGTAGCAGCCACAATGGACAGACCTAATCTTACGCTTTTTTCAAAAGAAAGCGATCCTCGCCGCTGCTCTCCTCTTGCGATTACACCAGATTATAGCCAGGTTATGGCTGTTTCAGATCTGTCATTTCTTACAGTACAAAGGGTAATCGCGTTTTTAAATGAGTGGTTTATAGAGCGCATTTCTCAAAAAAATTAATCTCTTTATTCTTTCTTTATAGAATGGGCTTGCAGAGACTGCGCTTCAGGGCCATTTTTACCGCTGTCTTTTAATTTTAGTTTTACGATAAGGAGCGCTCCCTATGCCCGCCATTACCCTACCCGATGGTAGTCTTCGCACTTTCGATGGGGCAGTGACTGGCACAGTAATCGCTCAATCAATTGGCCCAGCTTTAGCACGTGCCGCTTTGGCTATGGAGGTTGATGGCAAAATTTGCGATTTATCTGCAACCATCACCCAAGATGCAAAAATACGCTTTATCACACGTAAAGATGAAGAATCTCTGGATCTCATCCGACATGACACAGCCCATGTTCTGGCAGAAGCTGTGCAGGAATTGTGGCCAGGTACCCAGGTTACAATTGGCCCAAGCATTAAAGATGGTTTTTATTACGACTTCGCACGCGACAAACCTTTTACGCCAGAAGATTTCGACGCTATCGAAAAGAAAATGCACGAAATCATTAAACGCGGGACACCATTTCAGCGTGAAGTATGGGATCGCAATGAGGCTATAAAGTTTTTCGAAGCTCGTGGTGAACATTTTAAAGCTGAGCTTATTCGTGACCTGCCTGAAACAGAAGAAATTTCAATTTATCGTCAGGGCGAATGGCTTGATCTGTGCCGTGGGCCACATCTCCCCAGCACAGCTGAAGTAGGAACAGCTTTCAAACTCATGCGTGTGGCTGGAGCTTACTGGCGTGGGGATCATCGCAACCCTATGCTGACACGTATTTACGGCACGGCCTGGCGCGATAAAAAAGAGCTTAATGCCCATCTTTTACGTTTGGAAGAGGCTGAAAAGCGCGACCATCGCCGTATTGGGCGGGAAATGGATCTCTTTCATATTCAGGAAGAGGCTGTAGGGCAGATTTTCTGGCACAAAAAAGGCTGGCGTCTTTATTCCACCTTGCAGGATTTTATGCGACGTGCCCAGGAACGCCATGATTACCAGGAAGTACGCACCCCCCAATTAGTGGATCGTAATTTATGGGAAGCTTCGGGGCATTGGGACAAATATCGTGAAAATATGTTCATTGCGAGCATCGAAGATGAAAACACGACGCTTGCCTTAAAGCCCATGAATTGTCCGTGCCATGTGCAAATCTTTCGCCATGGTCTGCGTTCATATCGTGAATTGCCACTCCGTATGGCAGAATTTGGTGCCTGCCATCGTTATGAACCCTCCGGCTCACTTCACGGCATTATGCGCGTGAGGGGCTTTACTCAAGATGACGCGCATATTTTCTGCACTGAAGATCAAATTGCTGACGAAACAGCGCGTTTTGTATCTATGCTGGCTGAAGTTTATAAAGATTTGGGATTTGAAAATTTTCAAGTCAAATTCTCTGACCGTCCTGATGTAAGAGCTGGCTCTGACGATGTATGGGACCGCGCCGAAAATTCTTTGAAAAAAGCTTGTGAAATGGCCGGGGTGGGTTTTGAGCTTAACCCTGGTGAGGGTGCTTTTTACGGCCCCAAACTCGAGTTCGTTCTTACCGATGCCATTGGGCGTGAATGGCAATGTGGTACATTGCAGGTCGATTACGTTCTTCCCGAAAGGTTAGATGCGACTTATATTGGCGAGGATAGTGCAAGACATCGCCCCGTTATGTTGCACCGCGCCATTTTGGGCAGTTTCGAGCGTTTCCTTGGTATTTTAATCGAACAATATTCAGGCAAGTTCCCACTCTGGCTAGCACCAACACAAGTTGTTGTAACCAGTATCGTAACTGATGCCGCAGATTATGCTCAGGAGGTTGCAACCTCGTTACGTAAAGCTGGAATACAGGTTGAGGTTGATACACGGAACGAGAAAATTAATGCAAAAATTCGTGAGCATAGCTTAGCGCGTGTTCCTGTAATTTTGGTTGTGGGACGACGGGAAGCAGAAGAAAAAACCGTTGCCATGCGCCGCTTGGGCGGCAAAAATCAGGACATTATGAGTCTTGACGAAGCCGTTTTAACTCTTGCCAATGAAGCAACGCCTCCCGATGTTAAAAGAGAAAGAGGCGAAACTTTATCGTAAAGGTGACTCTACCAAGGACCGCCCTCTTGCGTCGGTCCTTTGGCAAGAGTAGAATTAAAGAGAGCTATTTTCTCTGCCTCACTATCAAGGGGCAAATTTTGAACAGAGACAGGAGTTGACCATAGCTAGACCGCCGTTAAACGCCACCCCTGGCCGTGAGGGGCCGCGCGTCAATGATGAGATCCGTGTGCCACAAGTCCGTGTTATCGATGCTGATGGCGAGATGGTTGGGATAATGCAGACGCGAGATGCTCTTGCGCGAGCTTTCGCAGCTGGGCTGGATTTATTAGAAATCAGCCCGACCGCAGAACCCCCCGTTGCGAAGATCCTTGATTACGGCAAGTTTAAATACGAGCAGCAAAAGAAACGCAATGAAGCTCGTAAAAAGCAAAAGGTCATTGAAATTAAAGAGGTCAAAATTCGCCCGGGAACGGGTGAACATGACTATCAGACCAAACGTAAAGCCGTTCTTTCCTTCCTTGAAGGTGGTGATAAAGTAAAGGTTTCTCTCCGCTTTAAAGGGCGCGAAATGGCTCACCAAGATCTTGGTTTTAAGATGCTTGAACGCTTGCGGGTTGATGTTGAAGAACTTGCAAAGCCCGAGCAGATGCCCCGCTTAGAGAATCGACAAATGGTGATGATTCTCGCTCCCAGGTAAGGCAGCTAAGCTTCAGGAACTTTTTTACAGCCCCTATCACGCTAAAGTGATAGGGGTTTTCTTTTTTAGAGATGGTTAATAGGAATGCGGATATAGCTCACGCCATTTTCTTCTGGCGCTGGTAAATTCCCACCTCTCATATTGACCTGCACTGACGGCATAATAAGAGTCGGCATTGAAAGTGTTTTGTCACGCGTACTCCGCATTTTGACAAAATCTTCTTCGCTTACGCCATCACGAACATGAATATTATTCTCTCTTTGTTCAGCAACGCTGGTCATCCAGAGATATTGATTACGCCCTGCGGGCAAATAATCATGGCAAAGAAATAAACGCGTTTCAGAGGGCAAAGTCAGTAATCTTTTAATGGAGCGATAAAGTTCACGGGCATCGCCTCCAGGAAAATCAGCTCGTGCTGTACCAAAATCTGGCATAAATATCGTATCGCCAACAAAAGCGGCATCGCCGATAATAAAAGCCATATCAGCCGGGGTATGGCCCGGTACATGCATCACTGTTACATCAAGCTGACCAATTTTAAATTGCTCACCATCAGTGAAAAGATGGTCAAACTGCGAGCCATCACGTGCAAAATCGGTATTTTCATTAAAGATTTTGCCAAAAACCTCTTGTACTTTGAGGATTTCTTTACCGATTGCTAATTTGCCACCCACTTGCTCTTGCAGCCAGGGTGCAGCCGAAAGATGGTCCGCATGTGCATGTGTCTCTAGCTGCCATTCAACTTTGAGGCCTTCTTTTTTGACATAGGCAACAATTTGCTCAGCAGAGGCAAAAGAAGTGCGGCCCGAAGCAGGGTCATAATCCAACACACTATCGATCACGGCAGCACAGCGCGTTTTGGGGCAGGACACAACGTGACTTGCTGTAAAAGTCGCCTCATCGAAAAAAGTACGAATTATGGGAGAAATTGCTGAGCCAGCCAGCACTCTCCTAATCTGCGCAGAAGCTTCCTTGAGGGCCAGGTCTTTGGTCATATCAGTCTCCCTATAACCAATATATTATTACACTATTTATTATAGGGAGATAGCAGAAAAAAGGGAGCTTAATCTATTTAATTTTTAAGATAAATGCCGCCCTAACAAGAGAGACAAACTCGTAGAAGCAGCACTTTTATTTAGGGTATAGAAATGGAAATGCTCCACCCCTTCAGAACGCAAAGTTTGGCATATCCGGTCTGCAATAGCAGCAGCAAGACGAGTCCGCACGGCAGGATATTCATCCACCCCTTCAAACAAATCACGTAACTCTTTTGGCACGGCTGCACCACATATTGTTGCAAACTTCCATGCCTGCTCAGCATTACTAATAGGTAAAATCCCAGGAATAACGGCTTTATCTACACCTATTTTTGATAATTTATCACGAAATTTTAAAAAGGCTTCAGGAGAGAAAAAAAACTGCGTTATGGCCTGATCAGCCCCAGCATCAAATTTACGTTTTAAATTATCAATATCTGCTTCTGAGCTAATGGCCTGCGGATGTGTTTCGGGATAAGCCGCAACAGAAATTTTAAAAGGGGCAAGTTTTTTTAAGCCCTTAACAAGCTCGCACGCAGACTTATAACCTTGAGGGTGCGGCTGAAAGGCGGTGGGTTTACCATTTACAGGTGGCGGATCACCCCTTAGGGCGAGAATATGCTTTATTCCTGCATCCCAATAAGCCTGCGCTACTTTATGCACTTCATCTTTAGAAGCCCCAACGCACGTTAAATGCCCGGCAAGTGGCACGCTGAGCTCACTTGCCATATCGCTTAGCGTTTCTAATGTCCGCTCCTGGGTAGAGCCTCCTGCTCCATAAGTCACAGACATAAAGCTTGGACTTAAAGAAGCAAGATTTCGAGCTGTTTCTAAGAGGGCCACATGGCCCTCTTTAGTTTTAGCTGGAAAAAATTCAAAAGAAATTTCGGGCCGATGCCCGGCGTTATGATAAGCAGGCATTTAACGTCAAATCCTTTATTCTCGCGGATATAAGGCTTTAGTACTTTCTGTTTTTGAAAGAAGTTGCCCAAGCCAAAGTTTCACCGTCAGTTCGCCCTCTAAGGCCAATGGCGGTGTTGTTTTTAAACCAGCCTGTTTGAACCATTCATCCATATGCTGGTCGCTAAACCCAAGAGAGGCATGCGCGTCACGCGTGCGTAAGTCCTCTCGATTATGTGTGGCAAAATCGACAACCAGAAGGCGTCCCCCCGGCGCAAGGAGTCGAGCTGCTTCTGCCAAAACTGAGGCCGGGTGCTGCGCGTAACGCAAAACCTGGTGCATAATGGCTAAATCAACCGCCTCATTAGCTAAAGGAAGCGCATAAAAATCGCCCTGGCGTAATTCTGCACGTGTACCAAGGCGCGTTTGCACATTTTCAAGTTTAGACCGTGCAAGGCGCAGCATGGATGGACTACGATCAAAACCTATAGCGCTTTCAGCTTGTGGGGCTAACAGCTCAAGCATCCGCCCTGTGCCAGTCCCGATATCAACAAGCTGACCCAAAGGAGCAGAGCCTACCAGGCTTAAAATAGCCGCTTCGACGTCACGTTCAGAAACATAAAGTGAGCGGATGGCATCCCACTCGGCAGCATGATCTTCAAACCAGTCCTGCGCCGCATCCACTCGCAAATTACGAATTGCCTGCAAACGCTGACGATCAGCCAAAATATCTCCCTTATCCTGTTCGGCAGGGGGATGCCATTGATCAAGAGCGGCAAAAATTGGCGCTAGAATCTCTTCTGAGCCGAGTGTCAAAAAGACCCAACTCCCCTCTTTGCGGCGGCATACAAGGCCAGACTCGACCAATATTCTCACATGACGTGAAACACGTGGCTGACTCTGCCCCAGAACCTGAGCAAGCTCGCCCACAGATAATTCCATCTCCCGGAGGAGCTGTAACATCCTTAGGCGCGTAGGCTCCGAAAGAGCTTGAAAGATGGTGATCGCTTGATCCATAAAAATCCTATATAACGACTTATTTATATGTGCAATAGCTATTGACACTTTTTGAAACTCCTGCCACTCACACTTACATGACGTGATGCATTGGAGAGATTCATCTCCGGTGCTCATGCAAAAAGTGGCAGTAACTTAAGCCTTCCCCTTTTCACGACAGTGATAAAAGGGTTTGTTTTTTGTTAACGAACTACTTTTACAACAGATAGGTAACCTTGGCTGGATGACCAGGAAGAAGAAAAGCAGAAGAATTGAGTTTTTGGCTCTCTAGATTTTTTTTCCTCCATTAATCCCGTCAATATGTCACGAGGCAAAGAATGACTGTACGCGTCGCCACATTGGGCTTTCCTCGCATTGGAGCCCGCCGAGAACTCAAAAAAGCTTTGGAGAGTTTTTGGGCAGGAACCAGTGCTGAATCTGAACTGCAACACATAGCGGCTCATCTCCGTAATGAAGCATGGGCCAAGCAGAAAGCTGAGGGAGCCGATATCCTCCCTTCTAATGATTTTTCTTTTTACGACCATGTGCTTGATACGAGCGCTATGGTTGGTGCCATTCCAAAAATTTATGGTCCTGTTGCCGATAAAATTGATCTGACAACATATTTTGCTATAGCACGCGGACGCCAAACAAACGGCGCTAGCAAAAGCTCTGAAGAAAGCTGCTCTTGCGGCCATGGTGATCATGGCAAAGGAATAGATGTTCCTGCCGCCGAAATGACAAAATGGTTTGACACGAACTACCATTTTCTCGTGCCAGAATTTACAAAAGATCAAACCTTTAAACTCACATCTACCAAAGTTCTTGATGAATACCGAGAAGCTCGGGCAAAAGGCTTTGAGACACGCCCGGTTTTATTGGGCCCTCTAAGCTTTTTGCTCCTTGGAAAATCACACGGTGAAACATTCGACCGTCTGGAGCTCCTTGGTAAAATTCTACCCGTTTATACCCAAGTTCTAAATGATCTCCATAAAGAAGGAGCTGATTGGGTTCAGATTGACGAGCCTGTTCTTGTTTTAGATCTCGACGAATCTGCCAAAACGGCCTTCCGTCAGGCATATCAAACACTCACAAGCAGCGTCCCATCCCTCAAATTGATGCTAACCACCTATTTTGGGGCTTTGGGCGATAATCTTGAAACAGCTCTCTCTCTCCCTGTACATGGACTTCACGTTGATCTTGTACGGGCGCCAGAACAGTTAGATGAGATTCTCGCTAAAGCACGGCCTGATTTACTGCTTTCTCTTGGTGTTATTGACGGACGCAACATCTGGAAAGCTGATTTAAACACGCTTCTTAAGAAATTAGAGCCTGTTGCTGCAAAGCGTGATCTTATTTTAGCCCCTTCCTGTTCGCTCCTTCATACACCTATTGATCTCGAACGCGAAACCGCCTTAGACCCGGATGTGAAATCCTGGCTTGCTTTTGCAGTGCAAAAAATTGCTGAATTAGCAACTCTGGCAAAGGCCCTTAACCAGGGAGCTGATAGTGTCCGCGATAAACTTGCGGAAAATGAATCAGCCATTAAAAGCCGCAAAAGTTCCAAAAAAATTCATAATCCCGCGGTAAAAGAGCGTATCGCTCAAAAAGACCCCAATTTGGCAAAGCGGAAATCACCTTTCCCTACTCGCCAGAAAGCCCAGGAAGAGACACTTCATTTACCTCTTTTCCCGACGACCACTATTGGTTCTTTCCCTCAGACGGCAGATGTCAGAAAAGCGCGTGCGCAACATGCTAAAGGTGAACTGAGCACGGCTGATTATAATGCTTTTCTTGAAAAGCAAACGTCCGATGCCATTTCTTGGCAAGAAGAGGTTGGGCTTGATGTGCTCGTTCATGGTGAGTTTGAGCGCAATGACATGGTGCAGTATTTTGGTGAAAAGCTATCGGGTTTTGTCTTCACCAAACATGCCTGGGTCCAATCTTACGGGTCACGCTATGTACGCCCTCCCATCATTTTTGGTGATGTAACACGCCCATCACCCATGACATTGGAATGGTGGCGTTTTGCACAGTCATGCACGAAAAAACCCGTAAAAGGAATGTTAACAGGCCCTGTTACCATCCTCAACTGGTCTTTTGTTCGTGATGATCAGCCTCGCTCCGTCACGTGCCGCCAAATTGCTTTTGCTATTCGCGATGAAGTACAAGATCTGGAAAAAGCAGGTTGCCAGGTCATTCAAATTGATGAAGCAGCATTACGCGAAGGTCTTCCCCTACGCCGTAAAGATTGGGAGCATTATCTCAATTGGGCTGTCGAAAGCTTCCGCGTTACATCAAGCGGTGTCGAAGATAAGACCCAGATTCACACTCATATGTGTTATTCTGAATTTAATGACATTATTGATGCCATTAGTGCCATGGATACCGATGTCATCTCTATTGAGACGGCACGTTCGAAAATGGAGCTTTTAGGAGCGTTTACACACCATCATTATCCATCAGAAATTGGTCCTGGGGTATATGACATCCATTCACCTCGTGTTCCAAGCATTGAAGAGATGGTTGATCTACTTAAAGAGGCCGAGAAAAAGGTTAACCGCCGGCAGCTTTGGGTTAATCCTGACTGCGGTTTGAAAACACGCCGTTGGGAAGAAGTGAAGCCAGCTATTGTTAATATGGTCGAAGCAGCCCACCGCTTGCGCGGTTAAAATAAAGCAACTGGCATTTTTCAAAAAGGCGGAAGAGAATAGTCTCTTCCGCCTTTTTATAATTAATTACACCAACTTCAAAATTTAGTTTGAAGACTGCACTTTACAAAAAACCTGGTTTTTTTCGCTTCCATCAGCACGTGAGAAAAAAGCCTGATCACCCTGGCTCCACCAAATATAACGATCAGCACTATATTTAGCGCCAGATGCGGCAATAACGTTGGAGAAAATAAGCGTCTTACCATCTATGGGCAATATGGCTAAAGATGACAGGTCAGCACTGATATAGGTGACACTCACATCCCCTCCCTCTGGAAGGGCATTAAGAAGAGTTTTCTGCTCCTCGCTCTGCTTTTTGGTATTAATGGTGCATTTATATTGTTCTGTTTGTTGTGAAACCACTTCACCTTTAGAAAAAGTTAGGCTCACCTGATTACTCGTCGCTGTGTTTTCTTTTGTCTCTTCAGCATGAGCAATCGTCACCGTTGCGGCAAAGAAACACGCAATTCCGCATAATTTCATGATAGGCTTTAAGGCAAACATGTCTCTCTCCCTTTCATATGACAGAACTTAATTATTCCACATATTTTCGTTTTTTATGTATAGCCCTAAATGCATTGCCATATCTTTCCAGGCATTTAATTTCTTTAAGTCATCGCAAACATCTGGTGTGCGCAAATTAAAGAAAATGAGACGAGGGTCATCAACGCAGGCATCACCGTAATTTGTAAACAGGATTTTAAAATCAAGCCCGGGATAACGCTGTGCTATCGCATTTGCTAAACGCTTGAAATCAGGCGCTACACTATGAAGTGGACGATGTGAGCCCTCATAATGTAAAGTTTCACGCCAGTCTCTTACAAATAAAACACGACTTTTACCGCGACAGATTTTGTCAATTTCTTGTAAAAGTGCGTTATATTCCTGCTTCATACGCTCATGTTGCGCACGAAAAATCTCAACAGAAGCTGACTCACCTTCTGCTAACTTAAGACAATTATGATAAATCAGAAGTGTATCACGGCACCGCAAAGCCTCGTGATAACCATAGAGACAGGTTGTCGAAAAGAGATCTCTGAAATTAGTCTCAAACAGTTTAATTAATGCATGGAACGGCGTAATGAAGCCGTCGAAAAAACGCGGCCCTACCTGGCCGAATGTTTCTTGAATAAGAGAGCTTGTTTTTTCATCTCCTCCAAGAGAAATAAGCACATCAAACGCGTTGTCCTGTGCAACTGCTGCTAAAGAGGGACGTCTGCGCGCAGCTTCCATTTCTTCGCGAAATAAAAATAATTGCTCATCAGTGCGCCATGGTGCTCGATAAAGCGGATCACGTTGAATTTCTTTATGAAGCCTTACATTCCTCAAAACAATTTCAGATGTGCCATGTGTTTCTGAAGGAAGGGTGGTTAATCCCCCCGTATATAAAAAACCTGACCACGCTCTGGGGTGTAATATTGAGCCAGCCCCCCATAACCTGCTCTTAAAAAACGGTGAGTATGCTCTACGTGCTCTTCTCCATATTTAAGAAAACGCACATCAAGATAGCCAACATATTCAAGGGCACGGGCATGATAACCAACACAAAAAGCCTGATGCATTGGCGCAATAAAGGGATCAGCAGCCGTACCAGATCCTGAGGAAACGTCATTATCAATTTCCAAAGTGATTTCTGGCATGTGATTAATATGGCCATAAGCTTCGACAGCTTTAATCCACTCTTCTTCCCAACCATAAACGCACGGATGGCAGTCATCTTCAAAAATAAGGATGACATCGCAATTTTTTTCTTCCTTCAGCCACCATAAGGCACGATTCCGGTTCCAGGCGATACCCCTATTTTCACCTGTAACATAAGGAATATTGAATCGTTCTAAATACGCAATCGTCCCATCCTGTGAGCCGTCATCAGCGACGATTAGTTCAAAAGGATGACGTGTAAGCATACGAATATTCTCAACGCATTGGCGCAGAATATCTTTGCGGTTATAGGTGATAACCCCAATACCTAATCTAATAGCCACGCTCTATCCCCGTATTGGCATTTCTTTATGACTCATATTCAAGTGCAATAGCACGTTCACTCAAATACGCTACCTGTTTTCATAAAGGACGTTTTTTGTGATTCACGATGTTTTTTGGGCGGACGAGTTTCACAAGCCATAAAATAAAGGCCTATAATAAAAGTAAGCTGAGATAATTCATCCAGCCGCCACCATAATACATAACCCTGACCGCCAGGATGGGCACGCCATAAATCATAAAGCAGAAACAAAATCCCAATTAGACGCAACGCTCTTAATTGCGGCCTTAAAGGATTCATATATCCTGGTCGCACTAAAGACGATAATTTCTGGCAGACTAAAAAGAAAACAAGACTCACCAGAAATCCGAAAATCGCTGAAGGAATAGATCCTAAGGGAAGGCCAAACAGGAGAGACGGAGCAACTGCACAGGCTGCCTGTAAAATAACCGATCCCAGCTCGAAGCTAAGCCCTAACCCCATTGGCGTGCTGTTTTCAGGAAGATGATTAGCAATAGGTTGAAACAAACCTTCGATTATTACATCATCTATACGCTTAATGATTTCCGAAAGCGTCACGCTGTTCCTCCATATTAACCTATTAACCGTACGTAGATTGTTGGTTGGGATAGTTTATCGTCTTTATTGCTCGCTTTTAACAATTTTCTCTACCCTAATTGCGGTGAGGTTTTATGTCTTTATCACTATCTCATGTATCACGCATGGCTTTACTGGCCGCATCTTTTCTTGCAACACCCGGTTTAGCCGCAAATGCACCCCAATTTACACCGACCATTTCCACATCTCAAAAAAGCACTAACCCGGTTACAAAAGCCACATTATCTAATGGGTTACGTGTCATTATCGTCGAAGATCGCCTGGCCCCTGTCGTGCAAACGATGGTCAATTATGAAGTTGGCTCAGTTAATGCACCAGCAAAATTTCCAGGAACGGCCCATGCATTAGAACATATGATGTTCAATGGTGCCGATAATTTAAGCCGCGACCAGTTAGCCACATTAAGCGCAAGACTGGGAAATAA
The DNA here is from genome assembly GCF_009906835.1 of Aristophania vespae. Classification (NCBI taxonomy): domain Bacteria; kingdom Pseudomonadati; phylum Pseudomonadota; class Alphaproteobacteria; order Acetobacterales; family Acetobacteraceae; genus Aristophania; species Aristophania vespae. The sequence goes on along the minus strand of NZ_CP047652.1, from coordinate 224,231 downwards.
TGTTAATGCCGACACTACCTCTGATGTTACGCAATATTATTTTACGGCACCAGCCTCTGACCTTGAGCTTCTTCTTCGCATAGAAGCAGGCAGAATGACAGGCCTCACACTTTCAGACAAAGATTGGGCCCATGAAAAAGGGGCTATAGAGCAGGAAGTATCACGTGATCTTTCGAGCCCACTTTATCGTTATATGAGTCAGGTCAGATCCATACTCTATAAAGATACGCCTTATGAATATGATGCTCTGGGTACACGTCCTTCTTTTGATGCAACAAGTACGGCCCAGCTGAGAAATTTTTATCATGACTGGTACGCCCCTAATAATGCTATTTTAGTCATTGTAGGTGATGTTAACGGCCCCGAAACTTTAGAGCACGTAAAGAAAATATTTGGAGATCTTCCAGCACGCACTCTTCCCGCGCGCTCTTCAGTCAAACCTGGTCCTGTTCGTGCCCGTACTTTGTCACTACCTACTGATCTTCCTATCGGTTTGGTCACTATGGCCTGGCGGCTACCGGGACAACGCGATCCCAATTACGCGGCCATGACACTCTTAATTGATGCTTTAAGCAGTGATCGAGCAAATTTATTTGGCTTGGTACCAGACGGAAAAGCGCTTCAAACTGACTTTATTTATCAGCCAGAAGCCCTTGGTGGCATTGGAATTGCACTAGCGGGCTTCCCCAAAAATACAAATCCTACAGCGCTCAAAAAAGCGGTCGCTAAAATATTGGAAGATTACCGCAAGAATGGCATTCCTTCTGACCTGATTGAAGCGGCCCGCCAGCGCGAAATTGCAGCTTTAGAGTTTAATGCTAATAGTATTTCTGGCCTGTCTAATAGCTGGTCACAAGCTGTCGCTATCCAGCATCTTTCAAGCCCAGAAGATATGATTGCTTCTTTTCGATCTGTCACGAAAAAGCAAATTGATGACTTGGCTAAAGAATGGCTTGACCCCCAAAAAGCTATTTCAGCTATTTTGACCCCGAGTGATTCAGGTAAACCCACTGCTGATAAAGGGTTTGGTGGTGCAGAAAGCTTTACGACACCACCAAAAGATAAAGTTACCCTACCTGACTGGGCAGAACGGGCTTTGTCAAAATTGAGCCTCCCTCCTGCAGCCCCCCAACCAACAAGCTTTGTCCTTTCAAATGGCATAAGATTACTTGTTAAGCCTGAGCATGTAAGCCATACAGTCGAGCTTTATGGTACAATCCGCAGTACCCCTGCTTTACAGCAACCTAAGGATAAAGAAGGTCTCGCAAGTCTTACGGATTCCCTCTTTCTTTATGGCTCAACAAAACATGATCGTCTCGCCCTCTCACGTGCGCTTGACGATATTACAGCTGATGAATCAGCCGGAAGCAGCTTTAATCTCAGCACATTAACAAAGGACTTTAAAGCTGGCTTGGCATTATTGGCTGAAAATGAACTTCAGCCAGCTTTCCCCGAAAAGGCTTTTCTCATCACACGAGAACAGGCAGCTCAAGCACAAAAAGGCATATTGCAATCACCAGCCTATCATTATGGACGTGCTGTCAAAAAAGCACTGCTTCCGGCACAAGATCCAAGCTTACGTGAGGCAAAAGCTGAAAATATTCGTAAAATTACGCTTCAGGATGTTCGCAATTATTACCACAGTGCCTATCGTTCCGACTTAACAACAATTGTCGTGATTGGTGATATCGAACCTGAACAAGCACGCAAAGATATAGAAGACGCTTTCTCTTCCTGGCAGGCTAAGGGTGAAAAACCTAAACTTGATCTCCCCGCTATCCCTCTGAGTAAAAAATCAGAAGCTGTGGTGAGTGATCCCGGACGCTCGCAAGACCAGGTCAAGCTTGTTGAAACTCTAGGCATCAATGTCAAAAACCCTGACCGTCATGCCCTGGCTGTAGGGAATGAAATATTAGGTGATGGTTTTTCATCCCTCCTCATGCGTGATTTACGCGTGAGAACAGGTTATGTTTATGGTGTTGGGAGCGGTATCAATTATTCTCGCACACGTTCAAGTTTTGCAGTAAGTTTTGGGGCTGATCCAGCCAAGGTAAAAGCTGCCCAGGCTCTTGCTTTGAAAGATATAGAATCTTTGAGAGAAAAGCCCGTTTCAGAAGAAACACTTGATCTCGCCAAAGCCACTTTATTACGAAGCCAGCTTATGGGGCGTGCAAGCTTTAGCGATCTAGCAAGCACATGGCTCACGCTTATAGATTTGGATCTCCCCCTCGAAACCCCTGACCAATCAGCAAAAGCAATCTATGCCATGACCGCTGATCAGGTTCAAAAGGCTTTCAAGCACTGGATCCGTCCCGAAGATATGGCCCGCATTGTTTTTGGTCCTGCACCGAAATAGATCTAAAAAAGGGGGAGACCAGATTTGATGGTCCCCCCTTTATTACTCAGATTTATGGCGCATTACCGACCTTAAATCTTGCCTTCCTTAGTTACGAAATCCTACTTTAAAAAACCTTCTGACTGCATGACTTCAATAACTTTTTGAATGCGATGAACATAGAGATGTTCTTTTTGTGTGCGTTCCTGAGCTTTGCGCGCTGTTGCTAGACGCGCTTTGTCATCATTGAGATAAATGTCCAGCAATCTCTCAAAATCTCTTCGGTTTGAAAAAACAGGAATTTCATCTGCGCTATAATAGCGCCGCAACTCATATGTATCTTCATGAAAAAGCTGGAACGCTCCAGAAAGAGCGGCTTCAAAAGTCCGGGGCCCTGGCGTAGAGGGCACAATCATAAAGCGCTTATTCTCAAAATGGAGTGACCGTCCAAGATTAAGCACGATTTTAGAACGGCTATAAAGCTCAATGAGTTGTGACTTTTCAATACGGGCGTCAGAAAAACCAATTCCTAACTCGCCCCAACCTGGCCCAATAAAGCGGATATTGAGTTTTTGCAGAGCTGGCATCAACATACGCGCTATCTCTTTACGAGAGCTGAAAGCAACGCCACAAAATAAAATATCTATTGGTTTTTCCACTGCCTCATCAATGGGCATGTAATGCAGGTTTGGACACGCCGCTAAAGGCAGGTGATAAACTTTATCACGCTGATAGAAATTATGCCCCAGTGATCACAGGAAAAGAGCACATCAAAATCATTGGCAATCTGATAATGAGCATCTTGCTCATAAGGATCTTCGGTTGCCCAAAAAGCTGTCGCAGCACCAATTTTTCTGGCTTCACGCGAGACTTCACCAAAGTAAGTACTTTCTGGCAAATAAGAGCCTGTAGCAAAAACGAAACTGGGTTTTAAATAATTTATAGCCCAGGAGGCCGCAGAAATATTAACTGATGTCACATTTCCTTCGCCAAAAACGCCAACCAGACCATCCATAATGGTCTGTCTGACTTGAGCATTAGCCTGGCTCTCGTAACGACCACCACCGCATAATAGAACGTGCCCTTTTAAAGCCTTGCCCTTCTCCATCGTTTTCGTTCACTTCCCTTTAATTTACACAATGTTGGTCTGTTTAGCCGGCGATATTGCTCTCACTGTGGTCTATTCATTTACTAAGGACATAATAGATGCAAGTGCTTTTAAAAACTGCCCTGGATCTGTGTCCCTCTTTACTGCCTCTAAAGCATTCTCTCGCAACTTGGTCCATATATCCTGGTTATTATAAAGTTTTTCTATCGCCGCCGCGAAACCTCGAGGATCGGTTGCAGACGCACTCAGCAAAGCTTTTCCTTCTGACCAACCGACCTGCTCTCTTAACAAAGACGTTGCAACAATAGGTAAACCATATGAAGCAGCTTCATGGATTTTATAAGGCAAACCTCCGGCAAAACGCGTAGGCGCTATAAAAATACGATGCTGATCATAAATCGGTTCCAAATCCTCAACAGGGCCAAGAATATCTACCAAAGGATGATTTGCGATAGCATTTAAGTTAACAGAAGGAGCAATATAGCCGGCGATTCTTAACATCGTTTTAGCTGGGAGATTTTGAATAAGCGGCAAAACCTCATTGACGAACCAGACCATGCTATCGAAATTAGGCGACTGATCGTCATGAAACGCGCCTAAAAAGAGAATATCGCGTCTATCATGAAAGCGCCGCATTGTCGGACGTGGTGTCAAAGAATGCCCTAATATTGAGACATTACTATAGCCAGCCTGTTCTATAAGCGCCGCATCCTGCTTTGTTACAGCTACAATCTGCTGGCAATAGGAAGCACCACTCAGCTCTTCTTTTAACAAAACATCCAGAGACTTAGAAGAAGCATCACCGAGAATATCTTTCTGAAGTAATGTACGCGGTGCAGCAACAACCTCTGTATCCAAAACAGCCTTGCATCCAACAAGAAAACGGCTTGCTTCACTCAAAATAGGCAGAAGCTGATTAAGATTATGTGTCCGTGCAACCCATAAAATATCGTAATACCCTACGCGTTCTTCTAAAAATGAAGCCAGCGTAAACTTACTTTGATCTAAAGCAAGTTCCACATCATCAGGAAATTCTTTATAGAGAAAATAAGATTGCTCAGTCACAATCTGTACGGGAAAAACCGTGACATGATAGCCCAGTTTTACGAATGTACAAATAATCTCATTTGACCGCACATAACCCGAGCCTAGTGCCTTAACAGGCATACGATCTTCTATAAAAAGAACGTTTTTTCTATTTTTGCGGCGCGTCTCACGACCCAAAATTGCATTACGAATATGGGGTGGCTGCTGGTGGCGTAAAAAATCCTGATGAGTTTGGCTAAATAACTTGAGATGCTTTTGAATAAGTGCGTGAGACCCTGCGTGACCCGATGTGCCAAACTCTAAATGTTCCACAACAGAGAGAGGCTCGTAAATTATTTTTGCACCCGCCTTGGTCAAACGCACGCAAAAGTCAGTATCCTCAAAATAAGCGGGTTTATATTTAGGGTCATATCCCCCTAAACGCAGCGCCAAACCCGTGTGAACCATCAAAAATGCAGCCGAACCATAATCTACCTCACGAACATAATTCGCTTCCGGTATATTGGGATCATCCTCACGTCTATAACCATAAGTTGCCCCGTCTCGCCAAATAATCGAACCAGCCTCTTGCAAGCGCATATTTGACCGCACAAGCTTGGCGGTTACAGCTCCTGTAGTCGGTTCCTTAAATAGGCGCGTCAAAGCATGAGTGACAGCGCCAGGAAAAAGCCGAAGATCATTATTCAGAAAAAGAATGACAGGTGCTGTTACATATTGTAGGGCAGCATTACAGCCTTCAAGATAGCCAATATTAGTCTCAAAGCGTAACAACGTTACGCCATGCACCAATCTTTCTATAATACAGGTTTCATCTTTTGAGCCTGAATCGACTAAAATAACCTCTAAGTTACCTTGATAATTGGCCCTTAAAGACGCAAGAGTCTGCAAAGTAAGCGCGATTTGATTATGCACAACCATAATCACGCTAATTTCGGCCAAGCTGCCCAGCGTAAAATCTAAAGGCTTATGCGCCAGAAGTGGTATAAAACTATCAGCTTCCTGCCGAAAAAGACTACGTGACTGCTCTTCTGACATTTCAGGCACCAAAGCACCTGTTACACCCGCTTTTCCGATTCTTTCTGCAACAAAGCGGGCAAAGGGACTGTGAAATAAACCACTTTCACATTGAGCCCGAACCAACGGATTCAGGGAATAATGTTTAAGATCTATACCCTCTGAAGGCACGCGCCCTTCAAAAGCGCCAAATCTCACAAAATGCTCATAGCCATTTCTAAAAGCACCAGATTGTATCGCAGGTAATATGTCAGGTGATTGTGCGAGATAAAATTCTTCTGAGAAAAAGGGAGAAGGATCAAATTTCCCCGGAGTCTCGTTTGTTAAATAATGATGCAGTGCATTTAAATGCCGACCCTGGCTAATAGAATTTTTTACATGAGGATAAGTTTGCTGATACCAGTTAGGATCGAAATACCATGATACAGGATAAGATTCTGCTATATCAGGTGGTAAAACCAGCCATGATGCTAAAAGACCTTCTTCTCCAAACCATTCAGGATATTGTGCTTTTAAATTACGTGTTAAATGCAAGTCGAAAAAAGAACTTGCTGCAAGGCCAGCCTTTTCACCTACTTCCAAATAATGATCATAGCCATTCCAATAACCCTCACTACGAATTTGGGTTACAGTTAGCCAAAAATTTTTGCGCAGATAGTCTTCTTCATTAAAAAGCCAATGCGGTGCATGGGTCAAAAACCCTATTGAACAATAGTGCTCAAACCCACTAGCCCACTTACCAGCAATAAGATCTTTTTTAACATCCTGATGAACCTCTCTATACCAAAGCTCATCAAAATAACGGTTGGGAGAATGGCCTAAATAACAACCGATTTCTTTATAAAAGAGAGAGGAATCGTCATAACCCTTTTCTCTCATAAGGTCAGTTACATCAGGATAACGGAGGACATATAGGTCGGGCTCAAACTCCAGCCAACGCGGCCGACGAGTTTTTTGCAGATCCGTGAAAAGGCAAGCCCGTTTTGTCATGTCCTACCCGTGTCACAATTTTTGAAGCAATAACGACCTTAAACGCTCACTCTTCTTATCCGTCATAGCGCTGCGATCAACAGCTTCAACACGGCCTTCTTTAAAACTTACAACAAAGTCAGTTAATGCGAAACCATATGTTCCATCAACAACATTGATAAGCACGACATTCCACTGACCATTTTGCTTGTTAACTTGCCCCTTCCAAGGACGAAGCACTTCTTTAAAACCAGAGCAAAGTGGAGCTTCCCTATGAACAACCTGCACATCATCACGTGCAAATCGCTCCGTCGCAAAATAAGCAACTTCCTCTTTTTCTTCGTTAATAAAGCCAATATAAAGCTGACCCGAGCGTGTCATATCCTCAAGGAAGGCCCACCCTCTTACATTGAGAGCCCCTTTATTTTCCTCAAAGGCCAATTCAGTATCAAGCGGTTCAAAAGAATCTACAAAATAAGGAAGTCTTTGCTGCTCTTTCAAAAAGAGTTTTTCATCTGAGATATGTGACAGATGAATGCCTCTCAACAGGCCATCACTCAAAAGAACGCGCCTAAATGACTCTAAAATAAGGGCATTTGACGGAGTTGAGGTAAATATGTTTGCAATTTTACCTTCCTTGACCTCCATTCCAGGAGACAATAGCTGGAAAGCACCGCGATTATTAATGACATTAATCAGGCCAATGCGATAACGTCCTTCGCACCATTTTCCCCTTAATCCTGCCTGTGCCGAAAAACCAGAACGACGAGGCACACCACCAAATAGACGCGAAATATCAACACGAATTTCGCGCTTACATTCTATAAAGATGAGCGGCGCCTGCTCCTGCTCACCTATCAGCACAACGTACATTTGGCCAGCAGTGGTAATTTCGGGCAGGAACATCCAGCCACGAATATGGAACTCATCAGCAGATTTAAAAAGAGTTTCTACCCCGCTACCAAGGACATAGTGACATATATCATCAACGTAACATTCTGCACCCTGAATTGCGAACCAGTCCGTAATATGGGCCGGCAGGCAAATAGAAAGATCACGGTGGATCGGTGGATCAAAAATATGACGTGGGGGCGCCTGATGACGCCAGGAATCGTGAGGCAAGTAATGTAACTGCCCCATATCAAACTGTAATTCCGCCACTCCCATATCACGGTTAGGAGCAACAGTTTTGTAAAGATCTAAAAGCTGCTGCCCATATTCACCTTCGTGAGTCCATAAATCAGGTGTAATGGCCTTCATCATTCGCTCACGTAATCTCTCAGAAGAGCGCAGAATTTCAAGCCGTTCTAATACAATATCAGGGCGATTAATAGGGACTTTAAAGCCATTCACACCGTCACTAACGCGATCATGTAATGCCCCTACATCAGTTACAATAGGCACAAGCCCATTTTGCCATACTTCAGAGAGAGAAATACAATATGTTTCGGGCCAAATAGAGAGAATGAGCGCTACATCTGCCTGCTGAAGCAGTTCAGTATTGCCAACATTATAACGCCCATGCACTGTGACGTTAGAGCGGTCCATCCTATCTAGAACATCTTTATAGTCCTGATGAACGTACCCAAGAATATGGAAGTGAAAATGGCGTTCATGCGCAAGCTCTATCAGAGCTAAAACAGCATCAGCACCTTTTGTTCGCAAAAAATTCCCAATAATAGCCACATTTAAGGGGCGGCCTTTTAAAGGCGCATATTGCTTAGGAACAACTGGAACAGTTGTGTCTGGACTTGGAACACCATTAACAAGGCTGATTTTACTATCCAGAATTGGGTAAATTTTATGGAACAGATTTTTTGAATGGGCTGTACCGAAGATCATGCCATCAACGTGATGAAGCATACGATCAATAAAGGCACGCCGTGTCTGCTCTCCGCCATATTCCACACCCTCAGCAACCTTAAGGGTAACATCCATCGCTAAAACTGTCGTAAATTCGCTTTCATCATAGCGCATATCACGATTCAGCAAATTATACCGCGTTGAAACTAGCCAGAAATCATGTGCTGAAAAAAGTACACCTGCTCCATTTGCCTTGGCAATAAAGGGAAGAGATAAAGCATGGTGGCCCAAATGCTGAAAATGTACGATATCTATATTGTACTGACTGATAACACCTGAAAATAAAGTTTCCTCAGATGCATCGCAAAGAATGTCCTGCCAGTCTCTTTCAGCAATATCGTAACATTCCAACTCCTGGCCAGAAGCACTAAGTAAACGGCAAAAGCCTCCTCTACGAAGCCAGAAGAAAAATTCGACATCACGCCCTAAGAGTGAACAGAGCACTTGCTGATAAACTTCTACTCCACCCCACTCTTGTTCATGCAGTGTGGAATGTGTGCATAATAAAACACGCAAGCGACGGCGGCGCTCAATTTTTTCTACAGATTTTACAGGACGTTTGCCAAAATTCGCCTGCGTAATATCACGAATTTGCTCAAGACGATGCTCATAAAGATGCATTTGCAAAACAGACTTCTGCGCCGCTTGAGCGGCACGACGCCTTGCTGATTTATTGTTTAAAAGCTGGGCAATGGCTTCCACAATTTCATCTGCATTACGTGCAAGAGAAACCCCTTCAACAACATCGCAATATTCGCTTGCCATGCCGTCAGCCACTTCAACAACCTGAGCAGTACCAGCAAGTGCAAGCTCGAAAAAGCGCGGCCCAGGCGCAGTGGCTTGGCTGACAGTGCCATGACTCGCATAATTGCGAAACATGGTTAATGTGACTGTACTCGCATTAGCAAAATCTATGAATGACTCATGACTTGTGGGCCATTGTATAGACAGAGCGGCAATATCTTCTGGTAAAGGAGGAAGATATTCATTGCTTGGACAAACTAATTTAAGCCTTGCCTTAGGAAAGGCCGTGATCACACGACGTACGACATCAACACGGTTAGGCCACATCGTACCCGCAAAGAAGATGTCATAATCGCACTCATTCGCCGTGCGGACAGGACGTTCATGAAGCCATTTACTTGCGGCTAAGGGCAAATAATGCCCTTTCCCGAAATAAGCACTTACGCTCGAAGGATCATTTGTAAAAATATGGTCGAATAAAAGACCGTTTTCGACGTTGAATTCCTGCATAAAGGGATCTTCAAACGTCCATAAAATCATTGTTTTAAAAGCAGGACGCACGCGCCGCATCAACGCTAGGTTCAAACGTTGACCATCAATACATAATAATGTGTCATGCTCACCAGACGCCGCCAAAGCCGCTAAATTCATATTATCAGCAACGACAATATTTTCTTTGCCAAAAATGACTTCGGCTGCCCGACTTATCGCCAGAGTAAGATAAGAGTTAGAATTGTGCGTGTAATTCGTATTGTAAATAACAGCCATTCGTTTTTCTGAGCCTGGTGCTCATACTCCCCATCTTACTGCATTAATAATCTTAATTAGACAATTATATGTTCTAACCAAAATATTATTTATTAATTAGGACCGTATGTATCAGATTTGGGGGCGCTAAACAAGTCCTCCCCTGAAGACAAAAAAGGATGCCCTCTATATGAGGACATCCTTCAATGTAGCAAATCTTACGGTAGGAAAAACCAACTATAAGACTTTAAATTTTAGCTTTCGGTGTTACGGCGGCGGATCGCTGCACCAAGAATATCACCTAAAGACGCACCTGAATCGGAAGAACCATATTCGCTAATTGCCTGTTTGTCTTCCTCGACCTCACGGCCACGGATTGTAAGAGCCAATTTGCGAGATGCACGGTCAACAGCAACGATTTTAGCATCAACTTTCTCACCCACAGCAAAGCGCTCTGGACGTTGTTCTGCTTTGTCACGAGCCAGTTCGCTGCGGCGGATAAAGCCGGTGAGAACGTCGTCAACTTTAACTTCAATGCCGTTTGTCTGCACAGCTGTAACGATACATGTTACCACGTCACCTTTATTGATGCGTGCCAATGTATCAGCAGCTGGGTCTTCCTGAAGTTGCTTAATACCAAGAGAGATACGCTCTTTCTCAGCATCAACATCAAGAACTTTAGCTTTGACAACCTGACCCTTTTCGTAACGGGACATGACAGCTTCGCCAGCTTCATCCCATGAAAGGTCAGACATGTGCACCATGCCGTCAATATCAGCAGAAAGGCCAATGAAGAGACCAAATTCAGTGATGTTACGGATTTCGCCTTCGATGATAGAGCCAACTTTGTGCTCTTCAGCAAATTGCTCCCAAGGATTACGCTGAACCTGTTTCAGACCGAGGGAGATACGACGTTTGGAGCTGTCAACATCCAGAACCATGACTTCAACTTCCTGAGAAGTAGCCACAATTTTGCCTGGGTGTACGTTCTTTTTCGTCCAGGACATTTCTGAAACGTGAACAAGACCTTCAACGCCTGGCTCAAGCTCCACAAATGCACCATAGTCTGTAATGTTGGTAACGCGACCACTGAAGCGGGCATTAACTGGATATTTAATCGCAACATTTTCCCAAGGATCAGCTTCAAGCTGCTTCATACCAAGGGAGATACGCTGTGTATCAGAGTTAAAGCGGATGACCTGAACACGAACAGGCTGACCGATTTGCAATGCTTCTGAAGGATGATTGATACGCTTCCAAGCAATGTCAGTAACATGCAGAAGCCCGTCAACACCGCCAAGATCAACGAATGCACCATAATCTGTGATGTTTTTGACAACACCATCAAGAATCATGCCTTCTTTAAGACCCTGAATCAGCTCAGAACGTTGCTCAGCGCGTGTTTCTTCAAGAACTGCACGACGTGATACAACGATATTGCCGCGTGCACGATCCATTTTCAGAATTTGGAAAGGCTGGGGCTGTCCCATAAGTGGGCCAACATCACGCACCGGACGGATATCAACCTGGCTGCCAGGCAAGAACGCCATTGCGCCACCAAGATCAACTGTGAAGCCGCCTTTAACACGCCCGTAAATTGTGCCGTTAACACGCTGATTATTAGCAAAAGCGCGCTCAAGAGCTGTCCATGCCTCTTCGCGACGTGCTTTCTCACGAGAGAGAACGATAGCGCCATCGCGGTCTTCATAGCGCTCAACATAAAGCTCTAAAACATCGCCCGGCTTTACGTCAGGAGCAACACCTGGAGGACCAAATTCGCGAAGGGCAACCCGGCCTTCACTCTTTAGGCCTACATCAACGATCGCATAATCATTGGTAAGACGTAAAATACGACCTGTAACGACAGAACCTTCGAAACCGCTATCAGTACCTAGGGTCTCATCAAGTAGAGCCGCAAAATCTTCAATTTCATGTTGAGATGTCTGTGTGGCAGAAGCCATGTAATTCCAGCATTCCAGGACCAATCATTCTTGATAATGATTTTAGTCCGCGTTATGCGCCGCTCTCAAATATCTGAGCCGACGACTCCTCTCTTTTAACAGTCTTAAAGAGAGTTATTAAAAGATAAAATAAGGTTGCAGAATGAATAAGCAGCCTCGGTCGAAAGATATGACTGACTATCTCGACTACCTGCACCAATAGCGCGCCGACAGATGATGTCAACCTATCTCGGAAAATTTTTATAGGCTGTGCCAAAAAAATTCAGGCTTCTAGCCTGCCTTAAGAGAGAGATCAAGACAGGCCAGACTGAAATTATAGCTCCTAAATCACTCCACAAAACCACGCTTACGCATAATCTCAAGAGCTTTTTGCAGAACGTCTTCTGCGCTTAATTGATCTGTCAGGATTTCAACAGCATCCTGAGCCGGCTTTAAAGGCGCCACATCACGAGAAGCATCCTGTTGGTCACGCTTAATAATGGCATCTATTTCTTTCTGGAGCCCTTCATGGCTTACTGCCAAAGATCCAAAACGTTGCAAATAGCGCCTTTGAGCTCTGATCTCGGGAGACGCCGTAATAAAAAACTTCATATCAGCCTGAGGAAACACAACCGTGCCAATATCGCGCCCATCGATAACGGCCCCACTGACCTGCCCAAAATGACGCTGCCTTTCTAATAAAGCGGCCCGTACACCAGGCTGTTTTGCGACGAGAGAAGCTGCCTGGTCAATTTCAGCCTCACGTAAATCTTTGCGTTCCAAATCACGTGGCTCTAGCGCTTTTGCAAAAGAGGTCGCATCCTCACGAGGATCAGCCCCTGCATCAAGCGTGCGGCGCGCCACGGCACGATAAAGCAGGCCTGTATCCAAATAAGGAAGCCCTAGAGCCTGCGCGAGCGCTTTTGCAAGGGTACCTTTACCGGCTGCCGCTGGCCCATCAACAGCAATGACAAGTTTTGAGGGGCGCTTCATACCTTAATCCCTGCTCCCAAGTTATTCATCAACGTCACAAAACCAGGAAAGCTTGTTTCGATAAAGGCCGTATCATCAATTTTTACCGCTTTTTGGGCCACTAATCCCAATATGATACCACTCATAGCTAAACGATGATCCATATGTGTTTTGACTAGGCCACCCCCTGCCAGATGGGTTTGTCCTTGGATAATAATATCATCATTTTCAACAGAAACCGTTGCACCATTACTCTCTAAAAGTGCCACTGTAGAAGCCAAACGGTCGCTTTCTTTGACACGCAACTCTGCCAGACCCTGCAAACGTGACGTCCCTTGAGCCAAAGCGCAGGCAACAGAGAGAATCGGATATTCGTCAATCATGGAAGGTGCCCGTTCAGCAGGAACAGTCACGCCATGCAGCGTACTGGCTTTAACATGAAGATCACCAACCTTTTCGCCGCCTTCAATGCGTTCATTTTTAATTTCGATAGACGCACCCATCTCAAGAAGCGTGGTAAAAATCCCCGTTCGCAAAAGATTTAAACCTATATTTTCAATCACAACTTCTGAATTGGGAATCAGCAGGGCTGCAACAACTGGAAAAGCCGCCGAAGACGGATCTCCCGGCACAATAATATCACGCGCCTTTAACGAAGCTGGCCCTTCAAACCTGATAAAACGCCCCCCATTATCAGATTCCGTTACAGAGACATCCAGGCCAAAATGACGCAGCATATTTTCTGTATGATCACGGGTAGCAACAGGCTCTTCGACACATGTTTGTCCTGTGCAGTTAAGCCCTGCCAGCATGATGGCTGACTTCACCTGAGCTGATGCAACCGGCAATTTATAGTGTAATGGCTTTCCATCTCCCGTGCCAATAATCGTCATGGGTAAGCGTTTGCCGTCACGCGTGACAAATTTTGCTCCTGTCTCCGATAAAGGATCACTAACGCGCCCCATCGGGCGTGTCCGTAAAGACCCATCACCGGTCATCATGCTCACAATAGGATGAGTAGCCAGAACACCTGCAAGAAGGCGGGCTGCTGTGCCTGAGTTGCCCATATTGAGCACGTCACCTGGCTCTTTTAAATGACCGACCCCGCATCCCTCAACGAGCCAGAAATCTTTGTTTCTTTGTAATTTAGCACCTAGTGCCTCAACAGCTTTAGAGGTGCAAATGACATCTTCGCCTTCTAAAAGGCCATAAATTTTAGTCGTACCTTGTGCCAAAGCAGCGAGCATAAGAGCACGGTGGCTAATTGATTTATCACCAGGGACGGTAACCTGTCCCTTCAGGCCAGTCTGTGCAGCAGAAACGGTTAAAGGACGTGATTGGGTCATATTCAGTCTTTGCAAAAAAAGGTCCAACTTTGAAGATATTACGAAATAAAAAGCATTTTGTTTGAAAAATTTTATTTTCTTAAGCATAAAAATTTGACAGAGCGGGCGTTAACATGGCATGGCCCCTTTCATTTCCTCCTGATGGTATTGGTAGGCTTCCACACTATGGCAAAAGCTGAACTCGGTCTGAAACGAACTTGCGTTGAGTGCAATTCGCGCTTTTACGATCTTAACCGCGTACCGCCCGTATGCCCCAAATGTGGCGCTACGCAACCGGTAAATAATTCGCGCCTTAAAAACCGCGACGATGATCTCTCTGATGACAAAGAGAGAAAATTGACGCAAGATGAGCATGAGAATGATCTTGATGTTGATCTAGACACAGGCGACGATGATGATGACGATGTTATCACTGATGATGATCTTGATGATGACATCAGTAGTGATATCGAAGTCACCACAGATAAAGACGATCAAGACGATAACTAAATTATATTATTGATAAGACGCAGGGCATATCTTCACTCTTTTAGAGGTAGATTGTTCTGCGTTTGTCGTCTCCTGTCATTGCGATCGTTATAAGGTGAGATGACTCTTCAAAAAGCTGTAATATCTTTAAATACGCTTTTAGAAACGGGCATAAGCGCAACGGCCATGTTGCAGAGCTTTTGTGCGAGATCATTGCGTGTAGAATTTCTCACACCAACCCCTTTTCCCTTAAAAGACTATCTTCATTATTTAGAGCCAAATAGTACTGAAAAAACACCCTTATATTTTCGACATATCCGACTTTTTGATGAAAATATTTTATTGTCAGAAGCATGGAACGTTTACAGAGCTGACTATTTAGCCCCAGAAGCGCAAAGTCTTTTGGAAAAAAGCACGATCCCCTTTGGGGCCGCTATCGGAAAAGATTTTTTCAGGAGACAACCCTTAAAATCTCGTTACCTTAACGATAACCCTCATTCTACCGGGCATAGTGAGAATTTTGTTTTAGAACATCACGCTCTATTACGCCGGCAACAAGATCACAAAATCTTTTCTATCGTTTTGGAGCGTTACAGTGCCGAAGCCGCTCATCTTTGTTATAGAGCTTCCAGCACATAGTCTTTTACAGAACTTGAGGGACCCCAGTTTAAATGCTGCCCGCTATCAAGGGCAAGCATCTGTCCTGTAACTGAGGGTAGGGCCAATAACATAATAATAGCCTGAGCAACTTCTTCAGGGCTTGAGCCATGTTGTAGAGGAGTTTGCTGACACATTTGGTCAAAATGCTCCCGGGACTGTCCCTCGGCTGGCAACACTGGCCCCGGACCAATTGCATTCACACGCACTTGCGGTGCAAAGGCAAGTGCCATTGTGCGTGTAAGACTCCATAGGGCAGAACGCGAAATTGTATAGCTCACAAAATGAGGGGTTAAGTTCCACACTCGCTGATCAAGCATGTGCAAAATAAAGCCCTTCGCTCCCTTAGGTAAGGCTCTGACCATCTCTTGCGATAAAACAAACGGCGCACGAAGATTTGGTTCTAAATGGCGATCCCAACTTTCACGACTAACAGTCCCGAATTCATCTCTTTCAAATACAGACGCATTATTGATTAACACACCAACCGGACCGAGTTTTTCTTTTACCTCCTGCATTAAAGGAAGAAGGTTTTCTTCTTTAGATAAATCGGCCTGAACAACACAGCCTTTATGATCTATTTTAGCTAATAGCTCATGAGCTGCTTCAACATTGCGATTACAATGGATGGCCACTAAAAAATTTTGAGCCGCCAGCGCCTGAACCATGGCGCGCCCTAAGCGTAAGGCGCCCCCCGTAACAAGAGCAACCTTTGGAATTTCTGAAGATAAAATCGTCACTAAGAAAGCTCCCGCCTACCCATAAGAGCAGCTGCTAAAGTACCGTCATCCAAACCTTCAAGAGCACCACCCATTGGCATACCATGACCAAGACGGCTTACTTTTACCCCTAAAGGTGCCAATTGCTCATTTAACCAATGAGCAGTTGTTGCACCCTCAACAGTTGCTCCCAGGGCCAGGATAACTTCTTTTAGATCGCCTTTCTCAGCACGTTGTAAAAGAGGGCTCACATTCAAGTCCTGAGGCCCTGTTCCATTCAATGCTGACAGGGTCCCTCCTAACACATGATAAAGACCACGATGCACAGAGGAGCGCTCAAGAGCCCATAAATCACCTACATGCTCTACAACACATATAACGCTCTGATCACGCGTTTGATCACGACATATAAGGCAAGGATTTTGACTATCTAAATTGCCGCATAACTCGCAGGTTTGCACCGTTCTGGCAGCATTTTGCAACGCCTCTACCAAAGGCTGAAGGCGTGTCTCTGGCTGCTGCAACAAAGCCAGAGTCGCACGCCGGGCTGAACGTGGCCCTAAACCGGGTAGTTTTGCCAAGCGAGACATTAACGCCTCAATTTCCGGACTAGCACGCACGTTCTTTTTCCCTAAAAGCGGGTGATGGAGTTAGAAAGGAAGATCCAAACCAGGGGGTAATGTAAGGCCCCCTGTTACTTTTTTCATTTCCTCGGCACTAAGAGCTTCGGCTTTCTTTTTTGCATCAGAAAAAGCCGCTAAAATAAGGTCCTGCAGCATCTCAACTTCTTCAGGATCCACAATTTTAGGGTCAACAGTCAGCGATTTCATTTCGCCTTTACCTGTCAAAGTTAACTTAACTAGACCTGCGCCCGATTCGCCTTCAACAACCAACTTGGTGAGATTATCTTGCGCTTCCTTCATGCGTGCTTGCATCTGACTTGCCTGCTTCATCATTCCAGCAAGATTTTTCATAAATTTCTTTCCTATCTGTCAGTCGAGATCATTCTCATCAATGGAATCGGCATCATAAGGTGCAAATTCCAAATCAAGTGGCATATCTTCCCCGAGAGAGGGCATGACGTCTTCGGGAGGAAGACCATAATCATCTAATGTACGATCATGGACAGAGGCAATCTTTGCCCCGGGAAAACGTTGCAAAATTGCTTTTACAAGAGGATGGTTCTGAGCTTCATTTTGATGCAGAGCCACCACTTGGGCTCCTTGTTCATCAAGAGTTGGCTCCCCCTTCTCATCTGAGAAATTTAATGCCCATCGTCCCGGATAAAGACGCTCTAATAAAGCTGAAAAAATACGCAATACACGTGAACGCACGTCCGCATCATCAATCCGCAGCAACAAAGAACCCGGCTCATAACGCACAATATGGGCTTCATGACGCAAAATAGCATGGAGCCAGGCTTCTTTTTCTTGCCCTATAAGAGCAACCATTTCCCGCCAGCTTGCAGGCCAATGCCTCTCTGAGAGCACCTCTGTTAGATGAGTGGGCTCTTCTTTTTCAACAATATGGTCCGGCTGCCCCTGGTCAATAACAGCTCCACCATTAGCCACTAATTTCAAAGCAGCCCGTGGCGGTGCTCCCGATGAAGGCGCCCCCCCGTGGCGCTCACCTTCCTGAGAAAAAGACTGAGGTAAAGCGGACTGGGGCGTTAACCCGGTTTTATTGTGGCCTGATTGACGAGATGCAGGAGAAGAAGGATCATCTACAGAAGGGAGCGGATCATTATTTATACGGCGAATTAGCTCATCAGGCGTTGGTAATAAACTACCATAGCAAAGGCGAATAAGTACCATCTCAACAGCCTGACGACAGTCAGGTGCTGTATCAACTTCGGCAACACCTTTCAGCAAAATTTGCCAAGCACGACTGAGCACGCTCATAGAAAGCCGATCGCTCAATGCGCCGCCTCGCATACGCTCCATTTCCGGCAAATCCAGACTATCACGCAACTGAGGAACAATTTTAAATCTCGAAAGAAGATGCACCCCTTCCATGAGATCAGTCAGAACAGTGCGTAAATCTGCACCCTGCGCGTAAACATCCTCAATAAGAGAAAGAACCTGATCAGCTCTGCCCTCCATGATAGCATCAAGCATATCAAAGATCAGACCACGATCTGCCAGACCAAGCATTGAAGCTACTGCCCCTGCATCTTCGGCGCCTTGTGCAATAGCCTGATCAAGTAACGATAAACCATCACGCACAGAACCATCAGCAGCACGTGCAATAAGAGCTAAAGCTTCAGGCGCAAAATATGCCCCTTCTTTTTCAGCAATTTTCTTAAAATGATCCGCCAACTGATTTTGTGGGACACGTTGCAGGTCAAAACGCTGGCAACGCGAAAGCACTGTTACAGGAACTTTGCGTAATTCTGTTGTTGCAAAAATAAAGGTAACTTGCGCAGGTGGTTCTTCAAGGGTTTTTAAAAGAGCGTTAAATGCATTACGCGACAGCATATGAACTTCGTCTATAATAAAGACTTTCATACGCCCTTGCATGGGACGGAAACGCGAAGCCTCAATAATCTCACGCACATCATCAACACCTGTGCGTGACGCGGCATCCATTTCTAAAACGTCAGGGTGGCGATCAGATAAAATCGCCACGCAATTTGGGCACACCCCGCAAGGATTAGCGGTAGGACCACCCTTTCCGTCAATGCCAGTACAATTTAACGCACGCGCGATAATGCGTGCTGTTGTTGTTTTTCCAACCCCACGAACACCTGTAAGCATAAAGGCATGAGCAACACGCCCTATCTCAAATGCCCTACGCACAATATGAACAAGCGTATCCTGACCAATAAGGTCATCAAAATTTTGAGGCCGGTATTTTCTGGCTAAAACTTTGTAAAGTTTTGATTTATCCGCTGTCTGGTCAATGCTGTTTGTATTTTCTGCAGCAGGGAATAAACCATCTCCCCCTTCTTGGGGCAAAGGCAAATTCTCATCTATCATGACTGAAACACCCCTCCTCCGGTACAGACTAACCAGGCAGGAGCCAACGAAACGGGATGAAGACCCCCCTTTTCCCCTTCAGAAATATTTTACAAAATAATCTTCATAAGGGTGGAAGGCCAACATCTGACCCGACTGGAAATCACTGCGGCTGCTTCCTTCCGGACCTGACCGGGTTCGCGAGCCAACCGTCCAGCGCTGACCTTCCAATGTGCTTCTAGCACATATTAGGGGGTTAAAGGCAAGCCCTTAACCTACTTAGATACGAGATTTATTCTCCTATTGCCGCACCACCTGGGTGCCGCGGATCAGCAACACCGTAAACTAACCCTGTTTGAGGCGTATTAAGAGCAGGTGCCCCAACGATTATTCCTTCCATCATACCCCAGGGGCTTCGACGCACGAACTGATATCCTTCACGCTCAAGCTCCTGTTGCACTGTAAGAGGAAAAGCTCCTGGTTCCATTTCGACAACAGAAGGAAGCCACTGTTCATGAAAACGTGGAAGATCAACAGCCTGGCGCAAATCAAGATTATAATCCACCAGACCTAAAATATTATGCAGCAAAATCGTAGGTATGCGTGAACCCCCAGGGCTTCCTAAAACAGCAACTACCTTTTTACCCTTTGTAATGATTGTTGGACTCATTGAAGAAAGGGGGGCTTTTCCAGGAGCTATGGCATTTGCCTGAGACCCAACAATGCCAAACATATTGGCCTCGCCTGGTTTGGCAGCAAAATCATCCATTTCGTCATTCATCCAAATGCCTGTATTGCCGGCCATAACACCAGCACCAAACCAGCCATTTAACGTATAAGTCACAGAAACTGCCATTCCGTGCTTATCAATGACAGAGAAATGTGTCGTTTCTTTTTTCTCTGATGATTGGGGAACAACCACTTGACTTGCCGCTGCTTCTGCCTGCCCAGGCTTTAAACTCGTTGAGTCTATAGCTCTATTATCAGGGATATAACGGCGAACCTCATCAGCATAATGAATATCAGTTAAATGACCGACAGGGTTTTTAACAAAAGAGGGATCGCCAAGATCACGACGATCAGAATAAGCATGACGCATCGCTTCGAGTTCATGCTGAATCGCTGGAACAGATCTTAAACCCAGGACAGAAAGGTTATAACCCTGAAGGATATTCAGCATTTCACAGAGCGCGACACCGCCTCCACTCGGAGGGGGGCAGTATGGATGTCATATCCACGATAGGTGCATTTTAGAGAGGGCTGTAAATGCATCTGGTAAGATGAGAAGTCAGCCCCAGTTAAAATGCCCCCATTTTCGCTACTGGCCTTTAAAATCTCACCCGCAAGAAGTCCATTATAAAAAGCATCCTGCCCATAACGGGAAATCAGCCCCAAACTATTGGCAAGATTAGTTTGTACGAGGCGATCTCCAACTTGCAAATCCTGGCCATCGGGACGCAAAAATATGGAACGCGCATAAGGATCTTGATGGAAATAGGACGTACCAGTGCGTAAGAGCTCAACATCTCCCTTTTCCAAAATAAAGCCTTCACGCGCTAATTTAATGGCAGGTGCCATATCCTTGGCGCGGCTTAGGCGCCCCCAGCGCGCACGAACCCCCTCAAGACCAGCAACAGTGCCAGGTACCGCAACAGCTTTCCATCCTTTTACAGAAGCCTCTTTATCAAGCTGCCCCTCTTTAGTGACAAACATATCAGGCCGCGCATTTAAAGGAGCACGCTCGCGAAAATCGACAAAAACTGTACGATGATGTCTTAACAAGCCTGGACCGGGATTATTATTTCTATGGCCCAAATAAAGGGTCATAAACCCGCCGCCGCCTAAACTCCCAGCAGCAGGATAGACTACCGCCATAGCATACCCAACCGCTACAGCAGCATCGACGGCATTCCCCCCCTGCTTAAGAATATCTGCACCCACTTGCGAGGCCAGATGCTGGGCAGAGACAACCATACCATGCGGCGCTGATACTAAAATGCTAGGTTTTACATTTTCTGGGCCAAAGGCTAAAGGGTCGGATGCTGCACTCAAAGGAGCAGCCATAGCAGACCCCGCAAAGAGCACTGCTACGAGGCAGGACGTAGAAAATAATTTCATAAAATACTCTTTTTGTGACTTAATTTAGGCTTGTTTTAAGACTGATATGGCGGTTTCGTATAACCACGTGGCGAAAGGGTGAAAATTTCGTACCCTTCTTCAGTAACACCTAACATATGCTCAAATTGCGCCGAAAGTGTACGATCACGCGTTACTGCCGTCCAACCATCAGCTAAAATTTTTACGTCTGGCTTCCCAATATTAAGCATAGGCTCGATTGTAAAAACCATCCCGGCTTTGAGGATAGTCCCTTTTCCTGGTTGGCCGTAATGCAAAACATTTGGGCTTCGTGAAAAGTCCGGCCAATACCATGACCGCAGAAATCCCTTACAATAGAAAACCGGTTTTTTTCAGCATGGGTTTGGATAGCATGGCCGATATCGCCCAATGTTGCCCCCGGCTTCACAACTTCAATCCCGCGCATAAGGCATTCATAGGTGACTTCAACGAGTTTTTCAGCCTTACGTGGCGCTTTGCCTACGATATACATTCTTGATGAATCACCATACCAGCCATCTAAAATGGAGGTGACATCTATATTAACGATATCACCTTCTTCAAGTCTCTTTTCACCAGGGATACCATGGCACACGACATGATTAACCGAAATGCAACATGATTTCGGGTAGCCTTTATAATTAAGTGGTGCCGGAACAGCTCCACGTTCTATCGTAAAATTATGAATAATTTGGTTAAGTTCTTCCGTGGTAACACCTGGCCGAACATGATCCGAAATCATATCAAGTGTTTCAGCTGCAAGCTTACCTACCACATGCAGATTTTTAAAATCTTCGGGAGTATATATTGTTATGCCATGTTTGGTTTGCGAACCCATAATGCCTACCTTAGTCGCCTAAAAGGCTCTTAAGATGCGGCCCCAGCGCTTGAAGTGCAAGAGCACAACTTCAATTCTTTAACCAAATAAAGCTTAAGAACGATGGTGCCCACGTTTAGAAACACGCGTTTTATGCACTAAAGCGTGTCGTTTACGTGGTTTTACTTTTTTATGCGGTTTATATGAAACTAACAGCACACCTTTACGACGATGCCCTCTTTTGATGACAGCACGTTTGCCCTTGCCACGCCTTGCAATTTTCGCTTTTACCGGTTTCTTAGATTTTATAAGAGGAAGCGGAATCTGACCTTCTGCGATAAACCCTTTATCTAAAAGGGCAATCATAGCATGATTACGGCTAAAGTTACTTGGTGCTCCTAAAACAACACCAATAAGGCGCGTGTTATTTTGCCATGCAGAACTAACCAAATTATGTCCTGCTAAACTAGTATAACCTGTTTTAAGACCGTCCGCCCCTGCATATACACCAAGTAATGGATCATGGTTACGAATGACACGACGACCAAAGCGGAAACTTGCTACATTAAAATATTTATAATATTGCGGAAAATCTGTCATGAGATGGCGTGCTAACAAAGCCATGTCTCTCGCCGTCGTCACCTGATTAGGATCAGGCAGACCAGAAGCATTTCTAAAAGTCGTGTTAGACATCCCAAGCCGGCGTGCTGTACGTGTCATTTCGACGGCAAATTTAGCTTCGTCCCCTCCAGCCTGATACTCCCCTAAAGCACAGGCTGCATCATTTGCAGATTTTGTTACAAGCGCCAAAATTGCGCTTTTAACCATCAAATAGCTCCCAGGACGCATTCCTAATTTGGAAGGTTCCTGAACAGAAGCATGGATCGAAACAGGCATTTTCTGATCAAGGGTTATATTTCCTTCTGAGAGAGCACGGAAGGTGATATAAAGTGTCATTAACTTAGTTAAAGATGCTGGATAACGTTGTAAATCAGCATCAGAAGCGAGCAACACTTTTCCTGATTTAGCATTCATCACAAAACTGGAAATATGCCCTGCATATTGCGCTTCTGCCCCATTGGTTAGGCCTAAAACAAAAGTAAGGACCATCATGAGGAAAAAACGATGTGATAGACGCATCATGCCCAACCCAGATTAAAAGAAACATTTGAAAGCAGAAATGTTAGCTATGTGCGAGAATCCATTCTGCCTGTCTTATGAAGTTTGTTATATCTACCCTAAATGAGATAATATTAAAACCTTCCTTAAATTGGGATCTGTTTCTTCTTGAAAATTGACTTATTTTCTTTCTTAATTTCCTTTTATTGCCCTCTTCTCAAACCCTTAATAGGCTCTCATATATTATAGCTAGAAGGTTATTATTCAGGGTTTAGGCTTTTGCCTCTTTAGGAGTTTCTCATGCCAAAAGCTACAAGTAGTTCTACCCACGGTGAGACCCTTACGCAGTCAAAAACGCGTATTGCCTATCCCTCAATGTATAAAGTCATTATTTTAAATGATGATTTTACACCAATTGATTTTGTCATTTACGTTTTGGAACGATTTTTTTCTAAATCTTCTGAAGAGGCTCAACAAATTACTTGGAATATTCACCATAATGGCAGTGGCGTTTGCGGCATTTTTACTCGGGAGATAGCTGAAACCAAAGTTAATCAGGTTAATGATTGCGCGCGTGGTCATCATCATCCTTTACAGGGCATCATGGAAAAAGCCTGACCGGCTTACTATTTCTATATGCCAAACCTATTATTTTATTAAGGAGGGTTTCATGCAGTTGTCTTCCACTTTAGAGCAAACACTGAAACGTGCGGCCGCTCTTGCTGGGAAGCACCAGCATGAGCTTATTACACTTGAACACCTACTTTTCGCTTTATGCGAAGATAAAGATGCCCTCTCTGTCATGGAAATCTGTCAGGTTAACCCTGAGCATCTGAAAACTGAATTACAGACATTCATAACTGATAATTTTGCTACGATTTCTTTGCTAAAAGAAGATGAAATACCCCAACCAACAGCCGCTTTTCAACGTGTTATTCAACGTGCTGCCATTCATATTGAAAGTGCCGGCCAATCTGTAATAACGGGGGCAAATGTCCTTATTGCTCTTTATACCGAGCAAGAAAGCCATGCTGTTTATTATCTTCTCCAGTCAGGTATGAATCGCCTTGATGCCATTCACGCATTTTCTCACGGCACTGCCGCAGCTTTTGGTTTTAGTGGCTTACCTCGTTCTGCTCCTCAGTCCAGTTCGGGAGGAAAAGAACCCCACGCATCCAGTGCAAAAGAAAATTCTGCTCTTAAAACATATTGCGCCAATTTGAATGAAAGAGCAGAAAGCAAGCAAATTGACCCTCTCATCGGGCGCGATAAAGAACTGAAACGCGTTATTCAGGTTTTATGTCGCCGAACAAAAAATAATCCACTTCTCGTCGGTGACCCTGGCGTGGGGAAAACTGCTATTGCAGAGGGTTTAGCCTATCGTATTGTGGAAAAAACTATTCCTTCCATATTAAAAAATTCAATTGTCTATAATTTGGATTTGGGTAGTTTACTTGCAGGCACACGCTATCGTGGTGATTTTGAAGAACGCCTTAAGGCGATTATACAGGAACTAGAAGCCCAACCTGAGGCAATTTTATTTATTGATGAAATTCACACCCTTATTGGAGCTGGTGCGACAACAGGCGGGGCTATGGATGCCTCTAATTTACTTAAACCTGCACTAGCATCGGGCAAATTGCGCTGTATGGGCGCCACAACCTATAGGGAGTACCGTCAATATTTTGAAAAGGATCATGCTTTAACGCGCAGATTCCAAAAAATTGATGTCACAGAACCTTCTTCGGCAGATACAGTTCGTATTTTACACGGTCTAAAATCACGTTACGAAACACATCACAACGTACATTATACCGAAGCAGCTCTCAAAGCGGCCGTTGAGCTATCGACGCGTTATCTACATGAGCGCAAGCTCCCAGATAAAGCCATTGATGTTATAGATGAAGCCGGAGCAGCACTGCAATTACAGCCAAGCTCCAAGAAAAAGCGCTCTATTGTTGGTGTTCCAGAAATAGAAGCAACAGTTTCGAAAATAGCTCTCATTCCGCCTAGACGTGTTTCAAATGATGATAGAGAATCTCTGCGTCACTTGCCACAAGATTTACGCAAGGCAGTTTTTGGGCAAGATAAAGCTTTAGACATGTTGTCTTCGGCTATTATGCTCTCTCGTGCAGGGCTACGCGACAATAATAAGCCCATAGGCAGTTACCTGTTTTCAGGTCCGACAGGAGTAGGCAAAACCGAAGCCGCACGACAATTAGCCCTCACTCTTGATATTCCACTTATTCGTTTTGACATGTCCGAATATATGGAGGCACATTCGGTATCACGTTTGATAGGAACACCTCCTGGTTACGTAGGATTTGAGCAAGGTGGCTTACTGACGGACGCAATAGATCAGGCACCGCATAGCGTTTTACTACTTGATGAAATAGAAAAGGCCCATCCAGACCTTTATAATCTGCTGCTTCAAGTCATGGATCACGGCAAACTAACCGATCATAATGGTAAAGTTGTTGATTTCCGCAATGTAATTTTAATTATGACCACAAATGCCGGAGCTGCGGAGCTTTCAAGAGAAGCTGTAGGTTTTGCACGTCATAGCCGCTCAGGTGAAGATGAAGAAGCTATTAAAAGGCTTTTTACACCTGAATTTCGTAACCGTCTTGACGCCATTATTCCCTTTGCTCCGCTCTCAACCGAGATTATGCGTCATATTGTCAAAAAATTTATAGCTCAGTTACAAGACCTGCTCATCTCAAAGCATGTTCAGCTTAACCTCACACCAAAAGCCTATGAGTGGTTAACCCTTGAGGGTTACGACCCTCTTCATGGAGCTCGTCCTTTGGCGCGACTTATTCAAGAACAAATCAAAAAGCCTTTAGCTGAAGAGCTTCTTTTTGGTAAACTTGCCAAAGGTGGAAAAGTTACCGTTGGTGTGCAAAAAAACCAGCTTACTTTTACGATTACTGAAAAGCAGCCGGCTCCTTCTCCTCTCAAGAAAAGGAGCAAAGCCCTTATATAAATGACCCAAGAAAAAACGCCTTATTCGTAATGTTCGCCGTTAACATTAACAAACCCGCCCCATGGCCACTTGCGGCTTGTACCATGATGAGTCCAATCTAATCCCTGACGGCGGGGACTATCAAAATAAAATCGACCTCTTGTTTCAATTTCATCACCCTCTTTGACCCATGGCCACTGAGGCGCATTCATCTCATCAAGATTAGAAACAATACGTAAGGGCTTGCCTTCCCCTACCGATAAAAGAAAATAGCCGTGCCATCCACTACGACTTTTTCTAGCCCGAAAAACTCTTACAACTTTACCGCAAACATGTTCAGGTAGTTCTATATGCCGACCATAAGATACTGAAGAGTGTTTATAACGCTGCATATATGACTGTCTATCTTGCTGAAATTGGGCGTTATCACAGCTGGCAGGCATATCATGCTCATACCGAATATTTGAGCTTGCCATAGCGGCCTGCGCAGATATTAATCCAGCTAACATTAACCCTACAGAAAGTGACGACGAAATTTTCATTTTACTCTCTCTTATTTGACGCATGGCAGCTTTTTAATGTTTTTCTTTAATTCAAAGATATTTGGTCTTTCTTATTTATATTTGAATAAGCCAATTAGCAAACCAGTTAAGTTACGATTTTTGCAATATTATTATTCATATATTTAAAATAAAATTATTAAAGATATTTTTATCAATAAAGGTAATATATTTAAAAAAACTATTTAATTTAACTTATAATAAAAAAATTCATCATATATTTTATAAATTAATATATACATTACTTAATTAAACAATATATATCATAAAATATTTTTTTAAAGTAAATCAAATCTAAATAATAACCATATCTGCAATTTTAGTTAAGCTTTAATATATAGTCTTATCATTACTAAAATACTTCAAATAATCCAAAATACTACTTTGCAGATAGCTATCCTGCACCATAGAGACTGAACATATTTGTGCGCGCACTGAGGGGGTACCTATCGGTATTTCATCTGGTGCGGCCTTGCATGCTGCGATAGAATTAGCGAGGATGGAAGATTATGGAGATAAGGAGATAGTGGTGATAGCGCCGTCATTTGCTGAGCGTTATTTATCGACGAATTTATTTAATGGGATTTAGGAGTATAAACCCCTCTGGTAAGAATGGGGGGTTTATACATTTGATCTAGGAAAATAGTCGAACCCGGAGATATAATTTTAGTGATATGTGCTATGGGAGGTATTGTGTAATTTTTATATTTTTATACGGAAGTATTTTATTGGAAGTATATATAGATTGATAATAAGAGAGAGAGTAACAGATCATATAGATATGAGATAGGAATCTGTCAGAGCTATTGGATGCGGGGGTAGGATTTGAACCTACGACCTTCAGGTTATGAGCCTGACGAGCTACCGGGCTGCTCCACCCCGCGGGGGTGGGTAAAGAGTTGGGTGAGCGAGGGGACCTGGCGGCGACCGACTTTTCCGCACCTTAAGGTGCAGTATCATAGGCGCTAAGGGTTTTTACGGCCGAGTTCGGGATGGGATCGGGTCTAATCCCCTTGCCATAGCCACCAGGTCTTCCCGCTCACCCTAACAAAGTTAGGTCTGAGGAGAAGTTGTTAGTGTGTTTTTGAGTAAAAGATGACTGTGCATGTGTTTTGATGTGTGAGAGATATGAGCGATTAGGATCAGTTAGCTCAGCATGTTACCACACTTACACACCTGACCTATCAACGTCCTGGTCTTGGACGGCTCTATGAGACCTTGTTTTAAGGCTGGTTTCCCGCTTAGATGCTTTCAGCGGTTATCCATTCCGAACTTAGCTACCCGGCTGTGCCACTGGCGTGACAACCGGTGCACCAGAGGTTCGTTCATCCCGGTCCTCTCGTACTAGGGACAAATCCTCTCAAGTCTCTTACACCCACGGCAGATAGGGACCGAACTGTCTCACGACGTTCTAAACCCAGCTCACGTACCACTTTAATCGGCGAACAGCCGAACCCTTGGGACCTGCTCCAGCCCCAGGATGTGATGAGCCGACATCGAGGTGCCAAACCTCCCCGTCGATGTGGACTCTTGGGGGAGATCAGCCTGTTATCCCTAGAGTACCTTTTATCCGTTGAGCGATGGCCCGTCCACGTGGAACCACCGGATCACTATGGCCGACTTTCGTCTCTGCTCGAGCTGTCACTCTCGCAGTCAGGCGGGCTTATGCCATTGCACTCGACAGTCGGTTTCCGACCGACCTGAGCCCACCATCGCGCGCCTCCGTTATCCTTTAGGAGGCGACCGCCCCAGTCAAACTGCCTGCCATGCAGGGTCCCGGACCCAGCTAATGGGCCGCGGTTAGACATCAGAAAAAGTCAGGGTGGTATTTCAAGATTGGCTCCACACAGACTGGCGCCCATGCTTCATAGCCTCCCACCTATCCTACACAGAATTTTCCTGATGCCACTGCAAAGCTGCAGTAAAGGTTCATAGGGTCTTTCCGTCTGACCGCGGGTACCCCGCATCTTCACGGGGAATTCAATTTCGCTGAGCCGATGCTGGAGACAGCGGGGAAGTCGTTACGCCATTCGTGCAGGTCGGAACTTACCCGACAAGGAATTTCGCTACCTTAGGACCGTTATAGTTACGGCCGCCGTTTACCGGGGCTTCAATTCAATGCTCTCACATCTCCTCTTAACCTTCCGGCACCGGGCAGGCGTCAGGCCCTATACGTCATCTTTCGATTTCGCAGAGCCCTGTGTTTTTACTAAACAGTCGCTACCCCCTGGTCTGTGCCACCCATAAATGGTTGCCCACTCATGGGTCTCGTTTATCCCGAAGTTACACGAGCAATTTGCCTAGTTCCTTCAGCATCGTTCTCTCAAGCGCCTTGGTATACTCTACCAGTCCACCTGTGTCGGTTTCGGGTACGGTCTATTCGCTAGAGCTATTTCCCGGAATGGTCCAAAAGCCAGGTCAATCCATTAAGACCTGACAACATTTCTCATTCGTCACTTCTAGCAGGCCCAGGAATATTTACCTGGTTCCCATCGACTACGGCTTTCGCCCTCGCCTTAGGGGCCGGCTCACCCTGCGTGGATTAACCTTGCGCAGGAACCCTTGGACTTTCGGCGACAGTGTTTCTCGCACTGTTTGTCGCTACTCATGTCAGCATTCTCGCTTCTGATACCTCCAGAGAGGGTCACCCCGTCTCCTTCTCAGGCTTACAGAACGCTCCGCTACCGCGCATATCTTAAATATGCACCCACAGCTTCGGCACGTGGCTTGAGCCCCGTTACATTTTCGGCGCAGGGTTTCTATTAGACC